>JBGTNJ010000033.1:0-79783 GCA_041743145.1 Nitrospira sp.
AAGGCGCTGGGGTATCAACCTGAGTTCCTCCGCCTGTGGGACTTCTATCTCTCCTACTGCGAAGGCGGCTTCCTTGAGCGCTCGATCAGCACTGTGCACATGCTGTTTAGCAAGCCCGGTTGGCGGCCTCAATCGGTCGGATGCTGATGCTTTGGCGTGGCCTCTCCGCTCGTAGAGCACTTCGTCGCGCTAGTCTTCTTTTGAGGGCTATTATCGCCCCACTCGTCTGCTACAAGGGTCTTCGAAGCAGGCAGTGGCCGCGTACCGGTGGGCGATGCTGGTAGCGTCCTATTCAGGATAGTATGTAATCAGTTCTGCGCACTGGGCGCCATTCACATGACTTTTATGACGACGATGTGTATTCTTTGAGGCTTTCATGCAGAGATCGCGATTCTGGGAATCCTCGATCATTTGCAGCCATAGCATTCCGATGTGAACCTCCGCTACGTTTAGCCATTCGATCTTGAGTTAGTCGCCAACACGTTAACCGAGCAGATCCGCTGGCTCTCCAAAGCAGCTCCCCACGGGAAGCCGTGAAAAGACATGTTTTGAGCTGGCCCTACAGTGTAGAATGCTCGCGAGTATCGACCACTCCACAAGAAGGGACAAGAGGTGACGGTTCGGGAGCAACTGGCGAAAGCGTTCCATGACACTCAATCCTTTAAATGGGATCGTGACAAGGGATTCAAGCTCGCATCCGGCGAGATCAGCCCTTTCTACGTCGATTGCCGTGCTCTCATGGCGCATCCAGAAGCTCGTCGCTTGGTAGCTCAACTTGCGTACGAGGCCGTAGCAGGAATTGAATTTGATTGTTTGGGTGGGCTGGAACTCGGAGCGATTCCGATCGCCATCACCATTTCCGATTTCGGCTGTGCCGCATCGCGTCAGCGTCTGTGGAGGACCTTTGTCGTCCGGAAACAAGCTAAAGACCATGGATTAGGAAAGTTGATCGAGGGCAGCATCAGTCACAGTGATCGGGCGTTGATCGTGGATGATGTCCTGACGAGCGGTGGGTCCTTGCTCAAAGCGGTAGCAGTCGCGCGGGACGCCGGGCTTCGTGTGGATCATGCGTTAGTGATTGTGGACCGTCAGGAACAAGCCGGAAAAGCTCGGCTGGAGAAAGAGGGCGTTCGTCTTATGAGTCTTTTAACTATCCAAGATCTCATGCAGACAATGAACCACGCGTAGCGCAACCCTACCGCGGATAACCATACCTTCTTTTCATTTGCACTCAAACTGAATTCCCCACCGCCGCTCCTCGACTAGTTCTTGAGCTCCTTCAAGTGGACTCACCACACGGGAGCGCCCCTTCGCTTCCCCCTCACGAACGATGGAATAAGACCTGTCGGTACATTTCTCTTTCATGAGGTCGAGTGCGTCCTTTCGAAACGAGGAGAGGATGGGCCCCTGTCCTTCTTTAAACGGATAGATGACAACCCCACCGGTGTCATGCTGTTGAACTATCTTTGCGCCATCGGCACAGCCTCCAACGGCTAGGCACGCCACTACCACAGCGGTTTTCACCCCAGAGGTGATCATTATCTTGGACTCGCCCCAATCACTGTGGGCAAGGGAATATGACTACCCGTGCCTCCAACGAACAGACCTTTCCATAAAGCACGATCCTCTGTGTCCTTGTCCTTCTGCCAGAGCGATTCCAGAATGCGAACATCCGAAGATGATCCTCCATCCATTGCCATCGCTTGACGCACAGCGGGAAGTACGTCCTTGAAACACTGGCCGATATCGTATAATCGCGCGACTCCGAGGCTCTTAAAGAGAAGAATGTGTCCGGCTTTCGTTTCAGCAACAATCGTCTGATAGGCATATTTCCCAGTCTCGCGCACACGAACCTTTCCCGTTCGGTCAAGAAGCATAAGGGCCTGTGCGGCCTCTCGATAGGGTGGTCGCCCTTCATCGAAGACCTCCGAATCTAAATCAAGGACTCGCGCCTTTCGTAACCCCGAATCTGACGGTTCCGCGACAAACAGCCCTTGCCATGATGGGTGGCGTCGGCTTCCCAACGGACGCCCGTCCTTATAGAGAAGTCCAAGATACGCAAAGTTTTCTCTGAATAACCCAGCATTGAATACCACGTGGTGACCTGTTCGTTTCTGCCATTCGTCGATTCTGGGCGGCTCCGACAGCCCTTCCTGGGCGTAATAATGAATGGAGAACTTTGTCCGTTCAGGATCCAAATCGACAACCAGCATTCTAGGAACGATTGGACATTGATCCTCGACTCTCCACACCGAAACCCTGATACCATCGGAGAGCTGTATCCACGAGATATCCTCAGCTAAGCTGGGATTGGGGAGCACGCATGCGGCCACCAATAGGTATGTCGCTCCATATATGCTCCATCGTGACGAATGCCTCGTGATCATACCTCCTGCAGATGCCCAACCACGGAACGATTCTAGGTATCGTCTTTTCATGTATCAGGATTACTTCAGGGTCGATGACCGCAATGGCTCCAATGTTGGGCCTCTCCTCTTCTGATTGGAAGGCTTGAAGTCGAGAACTTCGCGCACTTTGTCTGCTACCGCTTCTGGCGTGAATGGCTTTTGCAAGTAGGCCCAAGATGGCTCACTGGCACTGATACCAACATCATCCATATAGCCAGAGATCAAGAGAACACTGAGCTCTGGCTTAATCACACGAAGATTCCGAGCAAGTTCCACGCCGCTCATTCCCGGCATGACGATATCGGTGAGTAACAGTTGAAGTTTTCTCATGTAGGGGGTGGCCACAAGGCAAGCCTCCACGCCATTTCTCGCTTCGACAATCCGATACCCACGTTTACGAAGTTCATCGCGAATCAGTACGCGAACATCCTCATCATCCTCTACGAGGAGAATCGTTTCATGACCTCCTAGTGATGGCATTGCTGGATTCTCAGGCGATGGAACCATGACCTCGGTTTCCACACGTGGCAAGTAGACATCAAAACACGTTCCTTCCCCGATCTTACTGGTCACATCCAATCCACCACCGCTCTGAGTAACAATGCCGAACACGGTCGAAAGCCCAAGTCCAGTTCCCTTTCCTTCCTCTTTGGTCGTAAAGAAAGGTTCAAAAATATGCGATTGCACTTCTGGAGTCATCCCGCATCCGCTGTCGGCTACCGAAAGCCTAACATAGGCTCCAGGTGTGATCGGATTAATGTGGTACAACGGTGCGTGATCGAGATCTACTCCCGTGGTTTCAATCGTGAGTTTGCCGCCCTTTGGCATAGCATCTTTTGCGTTGACGACCAGATTCATCACAACTTGCTCAAGCCAGGCCGGATCAGTCTTAACTTTGAGATCATCGACGCTCGTTCTCAACGTGAGTTGGATATCCTCTCCAATCAGCCTTCTCAGCATGGGTTCGAAGTCGACCAGGACGGTATTCAGGCTTAGCACCTTCGCCTCAGAGGGTTGTTTTCTGCTGAACGTGAGCAACTGGCGAATGAGAACCCTTGCTCGATCACCAGCCTTGTGCATCTCCTCAACCCGGGCCCTGAGGGAATCATTCTGATCCATTTCACTGAGCAGCACCTGACTTTGCCCCATAATGACTGTCAGCAAGTTATTGAAATCATGGGCGAGCCCTCCAGCCAGACGACCGACTGCCTCAAGTTTCTGCACCTGTCGAAACTGCGTCTCGCTTTCCGCGAGTGCTGCCTCGGCCTTCACTCGCGCTGCTCGCTCCTGTTGCTCGCGCAGTACGCGCCGTACCGATGGAATAAGTCGATCTAGCTCATTCTTGGGTATACAATCCGTCGCGCCACGATACAGCTGTTCGATGCTCTGTTTCCCCTTAAGGGTTGCCGAGACAAAGATCACTGGTACATCAGAAGCCAATATTCGGGCCATCTCAAGGGCCGACTGTCCGTCTAACCGCGGAAGGCTGAATTCCGCCAGGATGAGATCGACTTGCCCTTCAGTGAGAGCCGACGTAAAGCCAGCTCGGCTCTCAATCCGACGTATCACGCATGGAATACCTCCATCCGTCAACATCGTCTCAATTCGGTCACTGACGTGCCGATTAGATTCTAAATGAAGGACTCGTAGCGGCGTGGTCATGAATGGGGATGACTGGACCGAGAACCTTCAGGAGGGGGTTCGTTGATGACCCCCCAGAACGTACCCAGCTCTTTGACGGCCGACAGAAATTTGTGAAACTCAACGGGCTTGACCACATATGCGTTCGCTCCCAACGCATAACTCTCAGCCAAATCCCGTTCTTCTCGTGACGACGTCAGCATCACGACTGGAATCGGACGAAGGTTGATGTCCGCTTTGATGGTCCGCAAGACTTCCAGCCCATTTACCTTCGGCATTTTAAGGTCAAGAAACACCACAGCGGGGTTCCCTCTCAGGCGTGACTTGAACTGCCCTCGACAGTATAGATAGTCCAACACTTCAGCCCCATCACGACAGAGGACGACTTTGTCCGATATATGTTCCTCTTCCATCGCAGCAAGAGCAAGTTCAGCATCACGTGGGTTATCTTCGGCGAGGAGAATTGGTTGCGCCGCATTCATGATTCACTACTCCTTGTTGGCAACGAAATGAAGAAAGTCGCTCCCTTATCTGGAATGCCTTCCGCCCAGGTCTGACCCCCATGGCGATGGACGATCCGACGTACATTCGCCAGGCCGATTCCGGTTCCCTCAAACTCGTCAGCCCGGTGCAGTCTCTGGAACACCCCAAACAGCTTGCACGCATATTCCATATCAAACCCAACCCCGTTGTCACGCACAAAAATGACGATTTCTTCAGAGCTGGGACGATCCACACCGATTTGAATAGAAGCCTGTGACCTGGTACCGGTGAACTTAATCGCGTTCGTGATCAAATTCACAAATACCTGTCTCATCATTGCCGGGTCGCCCTTGACCTCAGGTAACGGGGCGATTGTCCATGATATCTCCCTTCCTTGCAAGTCCAGGCGCAAATCCGCAAGAATACTTTTGATCAACTGCTCCAGATTGACACTAGTGCGAAGCATTTCTTGTCGGCCCATGCGTGAAAAGACCAGCAGGTCATCAATCAGCTGTCCCATCTGCTTGGCGGCATCAGAAATTGTTTGTAAATACCGCGCACCTTTCTCGTTCAGCGACTCCTCAACAGATTTGCGCAGGAGAGCCGCATACCCGTCTATATGTCGCAAGGGCGCCCGTAAATCATGAGAGACTGAATAGCTGAACGCTTCCAGCTCCTTGTTTGCAGCCTCCAAGAGCTCTCCGCGACGCTGCAGCTCCCCTGCGACACGCCGCCGCTCCGTAATGTCATGCCGAATGAGATAGTAGACCCATGCCAGCAAGACCAGCTGGAGAAAAGCCCCGACACCTAATAGCACGATAGTATTCCTGGTCCCGACAGCAGAATCCGCCACACGACGATTCATTGCCTGTCGTTCGTCTGAATCCATCTCGGTAATGAGTCGGTGAATCACCCCCAACTCGCGGCGGCCAGCCCCTTCAAGAGCCATCTTCTTGACGGATCGAAACCCACCTTTCTCAAACAGGGCCATTGCCTTGGACTCGGCGCTCAACTGCTTGTCCATCATCCGATCTAGAACGCCGACTCGTTGCTCCTGTTCTGTGGAACCGCGCGTTAATTCACGAAGATAAGTGGTGAATGCCGGCTTCTGGTTTACGACCTTCGTATAGGACTCAAGATAGGACGCTTCTCCCGTGACGAGATATCGCCGATGTGCATCCTCCGCCTCATTCATTGCAACATCAATGTTGCTGAGAAGCTGGAGGAGATCATGGCTGCGACCATCGAGTCGACTGTTGGCCAGGAGAATACTGGTGTTGTGATACGAGACGGCAGTGATAACCAGGATCCCAACAAACACTAGGCTGAAACCAGCTAGTACCCTTTGCTCAATGGTGAGTTTTTCAAACCATGGCACACGAACTTGGCTGAAACCAATTGAACCTGGAAGAATGTCGGCATGAGGTTTCGTCTCCCCGATCGCCAAAACCGGAGGCTCCACCTGATGGTTTGTGGTTGAGTCCATGGGTCAGGATGACACGCCGCCACGGCGCTCTAACTGTCGCGCGGGATCCGAACCAAGAGATACTGTACACCCAGCTCAATTGTAGCAGAACTCTATGGAGGTGAAAGCAGAAAACTAGCTGCCAACATGTACCGTTGCGGGAAAGGCCGTTGCGGAAGGAGCAACAAAGTTGGAAAACATCAGTGTGGCTTCCACGACCCAGTCGGTAAACGGTTGAGGGTAAATACCGATCACTAAAGTCCCCGCTAATCCAACATAGATGACGGTCCTCATCGGGGCGGAAATCCGGATTGGAGACGGGTCAATCGGTTCATTGATGTACATTTGCTTCACAACAATTAAGTAATAGTACATCGATATCACGATATTGATCAGGCCAACCGTGATCAAGGTATAGAGCCCTTCCTTGATCGCAGCGACAAAGATGTAGAGTTTTCCAATAAACCCTGCAAGCGGAGGCACTCCGGCCAATGACAAGAGAAATAGCAACATGGCAAATGCCAAAAACGGGGAGCGTCTGTTTAGGCCTCGATAATCCTCAATCTCATCCTTTCCGATCGCCTGGCTGACCGCAATGACAACGGCAAAGGCTCCAAGATTCGCAAAGAGATAGGCCAGGAGATAAAACAGAATGGCGTCACTTCCCATCTTGGTTCCTGCCGCCAGTCCGATCAACACATTTCCTATTTGGGCGATCCCAGAGTAGGCAAGCAGCCGCTTGATGTTTCGTTGAGCGATGGCCACGATGTTTCCGTACGTCATCGACACGATCGAGACCGCAACCAACAAGTACACCCAAACCGGTTTAAACGAAGCCAATGCGACAAGAAAAATCCTGAGTAGGATCACCAAAGCAGCGCCTTTGGGGGCAATCGACAAAAAGGCTGTAACGGGGGTTGGGGCGCCGTGGTAGGTATCGGGTATCCACGAATGGAAGGGAACAGCCCCGATCTTAAATCCTAAGGCGGCGAAGATCAGCAGAAATCCAATGATTAAGCCGGGGGTCGCCTGTGCGGACGACATTTCTGAGAACACCAGCTGACCCGTTTCACCGTAGACGAGGCTGATGCCGTAGGCGAAGAGGCCAGCAGCAAAAACACCGAGGATAAAAAATTTCAATCCTGCCTCGTTTGAGGCCAAGTCATCGCGCAAATACGACACAAGTACATAAAACCCAAGTGTGGAGAACTCCAAGCTGACAAAGGCAGAGAGGAGATCATTGGCCGACGCCATGAACATCATGCCAAGCGCGGACATCACCACGAGAACATAGTATTCTCCACGGAATAACGTGAAACGATTGACATACTCGACTGATGACAGAATCACGAGTATGGTGGCCCCCAAAATAAGCACCTTGAAAAAGATCGCCATGCGATCCAGTACAAACATGTTGCCAAACAGCGCGCCGGATATATGATTGACGTCAAACCACGCCAAACATCCTAGTGTGATGACAAGGCCTGCCACACTGAGATACGCCAACCGTTCTTTAGGCAGGCGTGGGGAAACGAAATCCACGATCAGAACGACACAAAGCCAACACGTGAGGAAGATTTCCGGTAAGAGAAGAAGCAGATCTGAAAAGGAGAGATTCAGCGAAAAGATCATTCGCTCCCTCCTGGTGAAGTCTGCATCGGAGTCGGCAGAACCTTGTTGGCAACGATCGGCGTCGTCGTCATGGTCTCAGAGAGACCTTCTGCACTCGAAGGACCTGCGCCGTCCCCAGATTGCGCAACAGGAACGACTTCGGTGATCTTAACGACCAACGGATCCACGCCAGAGCGAACAACATCGTACAGATGCATCGGGAAAATACCGAAACCGATGCTGACTGAGATCATGATCAACAACGGCAGGCGATCAACCGTAGAAATCGCATCATGGGCGTGGCCGTACTTCTGATTCATCGGACCATAGAACAGGCCCCTCATCATCTTAAATAGGTAGGCCAGAGTCAGCACAATGCCCAACATCGCTACGATCACTTGCAATGGGTACTTATTCCAACTGCCGACGACAATCATGATCTCCGCAATAAAATTCACCGTGCCCGGCATCCCAATTGAAGCCATACACGCCACAATAAAACATGCAGAAATAAAGGGCATCTTGTTGGAAAGTCCACCCAGCGAAGGAATGTCGCGTGTATGGGTTTGATCGTAGACCCATCCCGCCATCGCGAATAGCATGCCCGTAGCCATTGCGTGGGCGAACATATAGATGACGGCACCGCTCAAGCTGATGTAGTTGAGGGCGGCCATGCCGAGAAACACGTAGCCCATGTGACTGGAGCTTGAATAGCCGATGACATACTTCGTGTCCTTGGCATAGAAAGCGACAAAACCTCCGTAGATGATGCTGAACATGCAAAGAACGGCAGCAATCGGCATCATTTCTCTGGTCGTATCCGGAAGAATTTCAAACGCAACTCTGATGATGGAAAAATGCCCCAGCTTCATGAGGACACCGGCATGAAGCATGCTCGTCGCAGCCGGCGCCGCCGCATGGCCAACGGGAGACCATGAGTGCATCGGCCAAAGCGGAGCGATCGACGCAAATCCGAAGAAAACTAAAACCCATATAATCTTGTCCAACGTCGTACCCAGGACCGGGATATTCATGAGGTTGGCCTGCTCACGAAGGACCAAGATGTCAAAGGTGTTAAGCCCCGAGTATTTATAGATCAGCAGAATACCCATTAAGGCCACGACCGCGAACGCAGAGAGAAAGAGCACCAGTTTCATGGCCGCATATTCTTTGCTATTGGAGCCGAAATTGAAAATGAAGCCGACGGAATCTCGCAGTTTCATCCCCTCGGTATCCGTCATCTCCAGATACTTCTTGGTGTGACTTCCCCACATACCCAGCAGTAAGTACATGGGGATCACGGACATTTCGTAGAAGAAGTAGAGGAAAAACAGATCAAGGGACATGAAGACGCCGATCGTGGCAGCCGCCAGGATCAGCAACCAGATGTAGAACTCTTTCGTCCGATCCTTGATATGCCAGGACACGAAGATCCCGGCAAATAAGAGAATCGTTGAGGCCAGCACGAGGGGAATTCCGATACCGTCGACACCCAGATGCAAGGAAATGCCAAGCTGTCTGGACCACTCAATTTTTTGGACAAACTGAAATCCCCCCTTAACCAGATCATAGGCATAGAAGAGATAGATCGAACCGACTAGCGACACGAAGGCGGAGCTCGCGGCAATGCCACGGACAAGCAGAGGTTGACGATTCGAAACAAAAATCAACCCTAACGCTCCAAGAAACGGAGCGAAGAGGATATACAGCAGTGCGTGCTCTCCCATGACCCGATCCTACTTCTTCCCCAATTGGATTTGTGGACTAACAACCGCCGCCGCCTGATCGTGGTGGATCCGGTCAACGAGAAATTGAACCGATCCATTCATAATTCGTAGAAACGGGGATGGATAGAGCCCGATCCAAAAAATCATGACCGACAAGGAGACGGCAATAATCATCTCACGAAGCTGCAGATCGCTCATGGTGGCTCTCACCGCTGTCCCCACCGGACCAAGCATGGATCGCTCGTAATACCAGAGGAAATAGGCGGCACCGAAGATCACTCCCAAAACAGCGACGGCTCCAAACCACCATCTGGCTTCAAAAGCCCCAAGCAGAATAAGAAACTCACCGACGAAGCCATTCGTACCGGGAAGTCCAATGGACGCCAGTCCAATAATAAGGAAGAACGTGGCGAGTAGCGGCACTTGTTTGGCCATTCCACCGAAAGCGGATAATTGAGTCGTCTGCTGACGGGAATACAGAAACCCCGCGATAAAAAATAATCCGGCTGTGCTGAACCCCAAATTGATCATGGTCAGCAAACTTCCTTGCAGACCTTGATAATTCAAGGCAAACAACCCCACCACCACAAAGCCCAAGTGACTCACGCTGCTGTACGCGAGCAACCGTCGCAAATCAGCCTGCACCAATGCCATCCAGGCTCCATAGAGAATTGCGCAGAGACCGAGGATCACAAGGACAGTGACAACCGTCTCACTTTTCGACGCGTCTGGGAGCAATGGGATACTGAAACGCATAAAACCAAAGGTACCTAGCTTGAGACCGGCCAGTACGACGGACATTCCAATCGGTCCCTCTAAGAGGGCATCGGGCAACCAGGTATGGAATGGGAACACCGGTGCCTTGAATGCAAATCCCAAAAACATCAGCCAAAAGATGACCATCTGTTGACTGACTGGAATTGGCACGCTCAGAAGGTCGAGAAAATCAAACGAGTACTCCTGATCGGCATGATGCAACGAGGCCCACTCATGGAAATTGATATTCAGTAATGCGATTCCAACTAGCATGAAGACACTGCCCAAGAGTGTATAGAGGACGAACTTCAACGCCGCGTAATGACGTTCGGCTCCGCCTCCCCACAGTTTGATCAAGAAGTAGCTCGGAATCAGCATCAGCTCCCAGAACACGAAGAATAAGATCAAGTCCAACGACACGAACACGCCCATCGTCGTCGTTTCAAGGGCTAACAGGCACATCATGTACAATTTGACTTGATGGCGAATCGTATCCCACGAGTAGACCACAACCAGCACGGTCAGAAACGCCGTGAGACCCACGAACAGGACGCTGATTCCATCGACCGCCAAGTGGTAGCTGATCCCTAGAGCCGGAATCCATGGCACACGTTCTGTGAACTGCATGGCGGCCGACTCTGGCACGAATCGAAGCAGGACAAATATACAGAGCGCAAGCTCAACAAGTGCGATGGTGAGGGCAGCACTCCTGACCGTATCTTCGTCATCGACCACCCAAAGGACAGCCGCTCCAACCACAGGGAGAAAGAGAATACAGGACAGAATTGGAAACCCAGCCGTGAGTTCTTCGAGCATAATGACTGTCTGCCTGCCTTCCGACCTACATCTGAACTACAAGTTGAACCACCACCGCCAGAAGAAAAAGCCCCGCAACAATGATGGCGGCATAGTGATGGACCATTCCGCTCTGCATTTTTCGTCCTTCGCGAGCTGCCAGATGGTTTCCATATCCGATCACATTCAAGCCGGCATAGACGATGTACTTCTCAATCCATGTCGAACCAAAGGCCCCCCAATCGGCGAGCCGCCCCACACTACGCACCACACCGTCGATGACGGTACGATCAAACCAGTCTAGTAACATTCCGAGGCGTTTCACTGATTCCACAAATAGTAGGTCGTACAATTCGTCGATGTAATATTTGTTCAAGAGTGTTCGATATGTCCCAGAAAACTTCTCCGCCCAACCATCAGCCGTGGCCGGACTCACGCCATACAGGAAATGTGCGAGTCCCCATCCGATCAAGGCAATCGCGATGGCTACACCCATCAACAGAAACACTATCCCCGTACTGGCCTCATGTGCACCTACAGCTCCAACTACCGGAGCCAAAAAGCCATGCAGCCAACCATGCTCTGGGGGGAAGCCAAGGATTAATCCGCCCACACCAGAGAGGAAGGCTAGAACCATCAGAGGTGCGACCATGACCATAGGAGATTCGTGCACATGCTCCTCGGTATGATGATCCATCCTTGAAGGGCCATAGAACGTGAGATACGTCAGTCGAAACATATAAAACGAAGTCATCAATGCACCAACCGCGGCCATGCTGTACAGGAGGTAGTGATGATTCATAAATGCGTGGGCCATGATTTCATCCTTACTCCAGAATCCAGCTAAGGGAGGCAACCCAGCGATCGCAACCGTACCAATCAGAAACAGACGATGGGTCCATGGAATACGCTTGCTCAGTCCACCCATCTTCTGAATATCCTGTTCCCCGGATAGAGCATGGATCACCGATCCGGCCGCCAAAAACAACAGCGCCTTGAAGAACGCATGGGTCATAACGTGAAACACAGCAGCTGTGTAGGCACCGACCCCACAACCCAGGAACATGTAGCCAAGCTGGCTCACGGTGGAATAGGCCAACACGCGCTTAATGTCGGTTTGAACGAGTCCGATGGTCGCGGCAAACAATGCGGTGCCACCGCCGACGAATGCCACCACGGACATGGCGAAAGGCGAAAGATCAAAAATCACATGATTGCGCACGATCACGTAGACGCCTGCCGTCACCATCGTAGCCGCGTGGATGAGGGCGCTGACCGGTGTTGGACCTTCCATCGCATCAGGCAACCATGTGTGCAGAGGCAATTGCGCCGACTTTCCCACAGCGCCCACAAGCAGGCACAGGGCTATCGCTGTGGCCATCTCTGGAGACAGTTGACCAGCCTGCGCAAAGACCTTGGTGTAGTCGAGAGTCCTAAAGTTGACGAAGATGAGAAAGATCGCGACCAGAAAGCCCGCATCGCCGATCCGATTGACGACGAATGCCTTGGTCGCCGCTTTTGCAGCGGACACTTTGTCATAGTAATAGCCGATGAGTAGATAGGAACAGAGTCCCACCCCTTCCCAACCGATGAAGAGCACCAGATAATTGTTTCCCATGACAAGCAGCAGCATGGAGACCATAAACAAATTCATATACGTAAAGAATCGCGTAAACCCCATTTCCCCATGCATATAGCCGACGGAATACACGTGGATCAGGAAGCCCACACCGGTGACGACCAGCAACCACGCACAGGTGAGAGGATCCACGAGATACGCAAGGTTGATCGTTAGATCTCCTCCAAAAATCCATTGGTACGCGATAACTTCATGGGTAGTCCCAGTCCGCAAGACCTCCGTAAACACCGCAACCGTGCAGAGGAACGAAAGGCCCACCGATCCCCAAGCGAGTCGATGAGCCATATCACGGGAATAGCGATTCCCCAGAAGGCCGTTTACGATGACCGCCACCAATGGGAAAATGGGTATCAGCTTAATCAGCAGATCAGTGAGGTTAGACACGGTATCCTATAACTCTCAGCACTCTCGGTTAGGAGACGATCCCCTCTGGAGCCAAGTCTAGTAACATCAGTTTGGGGACATATTAAGAGCATGACGCACTGTGCACGAAGATTCTCGCCATTCTCAACATCCTGCTACCACTTTAAAAGGTTCATTTCGTCGACATTGGTTGAAATCTTGCCTCGGAAAACCACGATGATAATCGCCAGGCCAACAGCGGCTTCACCTGCAGCGATGGCAATGACAAAGAGAGCCACCAATTGCCCCGACATCGATTCTAAATAGTGTGAAAATGCGACGAGATTGATATTTGCAGCATTCAACATCATCTCAACGGACATCAGCACAATGATGAAATTGCGCCTGACAAGTACGCCGAGGAGACCAGTCGTGAACAGCACGGCACTTACAGCTGTGTAGGCAGACAGCGGAATCATCAACGTTCTTTCTCGGGATCCAGAGCCTTCGGAGTCTTGGCCAAGACAATGGCACCGATAATGGCACCGAGGAGAAATATGCCAACGATCTCGAACTGAAGAATATGGTCGCTGAACATCTTGATACCGACGGCATAGGTATCGCCGGCTTGTAGGACGACACTTGGCGGAGCAGTACCCTTCGCGCCATCGAACGGAGACTGCAGAAGGAGATAGAGCACGTACACAGATCCCAGGACCGCAGGTCCCACAAAATACAGAGCTGATGAATGGAAATAGCGTTCGTCAGTCTTAAGATTCATCAGCATCAACACGAAGAGGTAGAGCACCAGAATGGCCCCCACATAGACGATGACCTGCACAGCCCACAGGAACTCCGCGTTCAGCAGGATGAAAAGACCCGAGACGTGCAAGAGTAAGGCAAGTAGCGCCAGCGCGCAGTGCACCGGGTGCCTCAACCCGACCACGAGGACGCCAGCGGCAATGCTTACCAGCGAAAAATAAGCGAAAAACACTAAGACCATCTGTTCGGCTCAGCTTAGATGCTTGGGAGGTGGTTGGGTCGACTTCACTACCGATTGCGGAAAGTAGTACCGATACTCGCGGCTCTGCTCGACATCTTTCTCCTGGTTATGCGCGTACAAATACTTCTTCCCATCCTCGAGATGACGCTCGCCGATATCGTAAAGTCGCTTCTTGTCGAATAGCAAAGTGCGCTTGTCATGGGTTGAATATTCATACATCTTGGTCATCGCCAGTGCATTGACCGGACAGGCCTCAACACAATAGCCGCAGAAGACGCACTTCGTGATATCGATATAGAATTCGCTGGCGTAGCGTTGGAGTGGCCTGGTCGGATCCTCCGCACTAATCACCTTGATGCAGTGCGATGGACAGGCGACTTCGCACAGGTCGCAGCCGACACAACGCTCCTGTCCATCGTCGTATCTGAGCAGGCCAAGCGCACCCCTGTGTGCATCAGGGATTGCTCGTTGTTCACGCGGATACTGAAACGTCATCGGCTTATGAAGCATGTGCCGAAAGGTGACTTTCATGGCGTCCCAAATCTCATAGAACAACGCGGCATGAAGGAGTTTCTTGGTCAACGCAACGACACTCATCGTAGCTCCTCGTCACAGACCGGCCACTGTACACATTAACTTACGCCTGTTCAACACTGACCCAGATCTGCTTGAACGACGGCACACCTGTCGTGGCATCGACCGAGACCGTCATCAAGTCTTTCACTGGAGGTTCATTGAAATGTTCAGGGAAAAAGCAGGTCCCTGGCGCGATAGATTGATCGGGTTGCACCGCAAGCTGAAGCGATCCACGATCAGAGATCAGGCGCACCTTTGTGCCATCCTGCAGTCCGAGACGTTCCATATCCCGTATATTCATCCGCAACTTCCCCGTGTTGGGAGCAATCTTGATCAGTCCGGATGCTTGCGCGGACAGCTTGCCCGAATGCATCAACAACTGCCCCATTACCAGGGCGAAGGGGCGTGTGCGTTCCTCAGACGCTTGGGTCGTACGATAACGAGCCTTAACCTCCGCTCCATAATCGTTGGACAGGTATTGATCGAGCACGGGTACGAATTTCCGAGGTTGACCAAGATTGTAGTACCCAGGAAGTAGTTTCATGATTTCGCTCTGCACATCGTTCGCCGATTGGTACTCCCATCGGCATCCCATGGCGTTCGCGAGGGCGGTCATGATGTGCCAGTCCGGCAAACTTTCTCCAAGAGAATCCATCGCCTGACGAATCCGAAGAACACGACCTTCGAGGTTCGTAAATGTGCCTTCCTTTTCCGCATAGGTGCAGGCAGGAAGCACAAAATGAGCCATCTTCGCCGTCTCAGTCAGAAAAGGATCTTGCACGACCAATAGCTCCAGACGTTCAAGTGCTGCCCGCACCTCCATTGAAGCGGGGAAGGTTGCTAGAGGATTCTCACCCAATACGTACAGCGCTTTAATCTGGCCACTCTTACACCTCTTTAGGATCTCAACCAGATGCGCCCCTGATCCAACGGATGGAAGCGACGCATCCCATGCTCTCGCAAAACGATCTCGAGCGGCTGAATCATCAAACCGAGCCTGTCCGGGGAGGAATTCCGGCGCCACGCCCATATCCACGGCTCCCTGCTCATTCGGCTCCTCTGTCACGGTATTCACACCACATCCCGGTTGGCCGATCTTCCCAGTAATCCAGGCAAGATCCATCAGCTTTAAGACATTCTGATAGCCGTTCGTTCTCCTGACAATCCCCTCTGCACACAAAATGATTGACCTCGGTGACTCGGCGAACATCGTCGCGATTTCTTTGAAAGCCTCCACCGCAAGCCCTGTCTGAGCAGATACCTGTTCGAACGATAGGTTCTCCAGCGCACCCTTGAGCTCGCCAAACGCTCTGGGATGTTTGCCGACCGCTTCTTCGTCCACCAAGTCATAGACGATCGCCGCCTTCACTAAGCCATCAATCACCATCCCCTCGGTCCCAGGCCTGATCAAAAAAGGATGCGATGCCAGCTTGGCCATATTCGTCACGGCACTGTCGAGGGTGACCACCTGCGCCTTGTAGACCTGGATCGCCTCTTTGATTCGCACGGCGGTCAGCGGGTTGGTTTCCGTAATATTGGAACCAATCACAATGATTGCCTTCGCCTTCGTCAAATCTTCCCAATCGTTCGACGTTCTCCCCAACCCGATGGCATGTTTGGAGGCGAGCACAAAGTTCATGTGACCATAGCGGGCGCTGCTGTCGAACTGGTTGGTGCCGAAACCAGCACGCATCAGCTTTTGGAACAAATACAGTTCTTCGTTTGTGCAGCGCGCCGTCGCCAGGCCGGCGATGGCATCGGGACCGTGCTCGCGCTTGATCTCGGTGAACCGATCCACCAGCGCATGCATGGTTTCCAACCACGGCTTTTCGATCAATCGGTCGCCTTCACGAACCAACGGCTGGACGAGCCTGTGCTGACTGTCCAGATACTCGAATCCAAATCGTCCCCGGACACACAGCCCCCCATGACCCTTCGCGGTTTCCGAACGATCCCCCCACTTATTTTTCCAGGATAGCGGCGAGGTCACACGGACCACCTCCGCATCTTTCGTCTCCAAGTACATTTGGCAGCCGTCTCCACAGTAATTGCAGGTGGTCGTCGTTTTCTTCATCTGCCAAGGTTTGTAGAGGTACTTGGAAAACTTGTTCGTGATGGCTCCAACGGGACAGACTGCCAAACAGTCTCCGCAGAATTCGCAATCGAGGGCAAGGTCACCCTTGGGCACCACCTGGTTGAATCCGCCCTTCTTCATAAACTGCAAGGCGTCGATCATCAGCACATCCTTACAGACGTTGATACACTCTGCGCACGCGATGCAACGGTTCATGTTGAAATCGAGTACCGGACTACGCGTGTCTTCCGGAATGAGTTTCTGCTTGGCATTGGCCAGATTTGTCACACCATGCTGGAAGGCCATGTCCTGCAGCTCGCAGTGGCCGTCTGCGTCACACACGGGGCAATCGAGTGGATGCACGGATAAGTGCTTTTCGACAGCTTTCTTACGGGCGAGGAAGAGATCTTCTCCTTCGGTACGAATAACCATTCCCGCCGCCGCCTTGGCGGTGCACGATCGAATAGGAGCCTTTTTCCCCTCCTGCATCACCAGGCACATCCCGCACGAGCCAAAGGGATCGAACGTGTAGTGGTAGCACATTGCTGGAATGACTTTGCCGGTCATCGAGATGACGTGATATAAGGACACGCCATCTTTTGCCGTGACCGATTTCCCGTCGATGCTCAGCTCGATCGGTGTCGCTTCAACATCGGGGTTCGTAGCGGGTTTGAGTCCCATGCCTTAGTACCAGTTTGACTTTCCTTAGCTGTTGCCTACTACAATGAAACTCCAGGCGACCACTTGCATGTTCACCATCACTTATCGATCGCATTCCCCCATCACAACATCATATGTACCGAAAATCGTACAGGCATCCGAGATCATATAACCTCGGGCCATATGATCGAAGGCGCCCATATGCACGAACGATGGGGCGCGAATCTTCAGCCGATAGGGCTTTCCACCTCCCGTACTGACGATATAAAATCCCAGCTCGCCTTTGTGCGCCTCCGTGCCGCAATAGATCTCTCCTGGCGGAGCGTCGAACCCCTGTGAAAAAAGCTTGAACTGCTGGATCATCGCCTCCAGGTTAGTGAAGACTCGCTCTTTCGGCGGCAGCGTCACGCTCGGAGCATCCGCCATGATGGGCCCTTCCTGCATCTGCTCCAGACATTGGCGAATGATTTTGACGCTTTCGTAAAGCTCCATCACTCGGATCCAATATCGATCATACGTATCGCCGTTTTTCCCGACCGGCACACTGAACTCGCACTTTGGATAGGCGCTATAGGGTTCATACTTGCGTAGGTCGTAGTCCACACCTGATCCACGCAAGACTGGCCCGCTCAGCCCAAAGTTAACCGCGTCTTCGGCGGAGATGACGGCAACCCCCTTGGTACGCCCAAGCCAAATGCGGTTTTTCTCAAGAAACACCTGATATTCATCGATTTTCGGTGGGAAGTAGTCGAGAAACTGTTTGAGCTTGTCGATCAATGCCGGTGTCAAGTCGCGCTCCACCCCGCCGATTCGATACCAACTGGTCGTGAGACGCGCCCCGCACAGCTCGTCGAACCAATCGAGCAGGATTTCGCGATCACGAAAACAATAAAAAAAGACAGTCATGGCCCCGATGTCGAGCGCCTGTGCGCTGAGCCAAAATTGGTGCCCGATGATACGCTGCACTTCCGCAACAAGGGTCCTTAGATACTCCGCCCGTTCAGGCACCTGTAGGTTCAACAGTTTCTCGACCGCACGACAGTAGGCAAAGTTGTTGTACATCGCGCAGACATAGTCCAGCCGATCCGTATGAGGAATGAACTGATGGTAGGTCCCATCTTCAGCGAGCTTTTCAACTCCACGATGGAGATAGCCCATCACCGGAGTGGACTTCACCAGCCGCTCTCCTTCCAATTCTAGGATTACCTTAAGCACACCGTGCGTGCTGGGATGCTGAGGCCCCATGTTGAGCAAGAGCTCCTCGGTCCGGAGCGTCGGAAGGGTCTCGCTTTCAGGATGCTCCGGATCGATCTTATAGACGGTGGTTCTTTGGTCTTCGAATGCCATACAATTTCAGAATCCTAACGCGGCACTTCATCCAGAAACTCAAACGTGTCTCGCCACCCTTTGCCACGCAATGGGAAATCTTTTCGCAGAGGATATCCTTCCGTATAATCATCCGGCATGAGGATTCGACGGAGATCTGGATGATTTCTGAATCGGATACCCATCATATCGTAGACTTCACGCTCCATGAAGTCCGCACCTTTCCATAGATCCGTCAAGGAGTCCACCACGCAGTCCGCCTCAGGCACCCGAGTTTTGAGCCTAATTCGCTGCCGCTTTCGCAGCGAGTAGAACTCCCACACCACCTCGAATCGTTCTTCATCATCGGGCCAATCCACGGAGCTCACGTGGACGATATAGTCAAAATCCATCCAAGGATCGTCGCGCAGGAATTGAGCAACCTCGTGAAGCTTGTCTCGCGAAACCGTCACGGCCACATCACCCCGCCACTCCGACAACCCGGTAATCCCAGCTGAAAAGGTCTGCTGAATACGGTCAAGCAATGGATGCAAGCGAACCTCAGACTTTCAAATTAGCCTTGACTTGATCAGGCTGAGTCACAAACACGCGCTTTTGCATAATGCGCTCTTGCAGTTTGAGAATGCCATCCAAAAGGGCCTCAGGGGTCGGAGGGCAGCCAGGCACATAAATATCGACAGGAATAAATCGGTCCACTCCCTGCACAACTGAATAACTGTCGTAAATGTTCCCAGAGGTGGCACAAGAACCCATCGCGATCACATACTTGGGTTCCGGCATCTGATCGTAGACCTTTCTAATGACCGGCGCCATCCGACGGCACACCGTACCGGCCACAATCATCAAATCAGACTGCCGCGGTGAACCACGAAAGACTCCGGCCCCAAACCGGTCCATGTCGTACCGCGAAGAGACGGCAGCCATCATCTCAATGGCACAGCAGGCCAGCCCAAAAGTCATAGGCCAGAGGGAACCCTTTCTTGCCCAATTCACGGCCTTTTCCAGAGATCCTGTGATGACATCCGGAACCCCGTCTTTTTCATGCCGCCCTAACTGAATCAGCCCCATACAGTCCTCAATCCCACTCCAACGCACCTTTTCGCCAGGCATAAACATACGCCACGACGAACAGTCCGATAAAAATCATCATTTCGACTAACCCAATTACCCCGATCTGCTTGAAGACAACCGCCCACGGATAGAGAAAGATGACCTCAATATCAAAAATGACGAACAACATCGCAAAAATGTAATACCTGACAGGGAATGGCATTCGAGCATCTGAAAATGGTTCGGATCCACATTCGTAAGTCGTTAATTTTTCTGGCTCCGGGTATCTAGGTTGGACAAAATGACTGATGAGCAACGTCACCATACCAAAAGCCAAGGTCACAAAAATAAACAGAAGGATCGGGAAGAACTTCGTCAAATACGCAAGAAGAATTTCAGCTTCGTCCATCTCCATCTTTTCTCACAAGGCATTGACCTGGAAAGGGTATTCCTCACCCGATACGTGGAATCTTAATGCCCACCTCTCAGGGATAGCAAGAAAACAAAGGACCTAATTCCGGTCGACCCGAAAGCCCTAGCAATGAAAAACCGAGGGTAATCTTGAGGTTGTGTGTTGTATGTGGGTCGGTGGCCTTGTCCAGCCCAGACTCAGGCATCTGGCGTAGCGTTACAGTCGATATGTCGATCAACCTGCGAAGGCTCGGTCCGGGATGGGTGAAGACTATCCCATTCGATTAGTAGAGGAGAAAAGATCTTAACCTTTCGGCGTCGGTGGATCTGTGTCTCGATTCGGCCAGTCGGGTTGAGGTTCTTAGAGAGATGCCCTGACTTTACGTGACCATTCATAGTTTCCTCGCTCAGCCAATATCCTCAGGGGGAGGGAGCTTGAGACCCGCATGGGTCTCAAGCTAACACTCAGAGCAAGCGTCGGTCAAATTCGTATAAATCAAGCTCAAATTCTTGACATTACAGCGACTTTTGCTATGGTTTTGCAAGATACTCTAGCCTAAAAGGAACAACCTATGAAAACCTTGGCATGCCTGGTCTTGATCTTATGTTTGAGTATCGGCGTCTCACGCGATAGGGCACAAGCCCAGGTATCAGACTTCGATTCCGTTCGGTTAGGAGACCGAGCGCTCGCCTTCGCCAGTGGGTCCATCCAGAAAACCTCCCCGATCGATGGGACCGTGAACTTGGTGACCGGTGATAATCAGTCCACGGGCAATCGAATGCTTTTAGGTAAGGGAGATTCGCTCTATCTCAGGCTAAACACCTCGACTGACGCGGCGGTTGGAGATCTTTTTACCGTATACCGACGCGTTCGAAAGGTGTTCCATCCAGTGACCCGGGAATATCTCGGCTTCGTTGTGAATCGATCAGCGGTCGTGAAGGTAACCGCGGCCGATCATGCCCTGACCACAGTAGAGGTCGTTATCAGCTATGGGCCTATCTCTCCTGGCGACCCAGTGGTGCGGTTTGTTGCTCCTACTTTAGATCTCGAGCCAAGCCCCGTTGAGAACGTCTCCAATCTCGACGGCATGATCATTGAGCTCCAGGCTGACCGATCTATGACACTGGTTGCCCAATCTAACGTTGTGTACCTGGATCGAGGCAGGGAGGATGGATTAAAGACCGGTGATCTTGTCGATATCCAGCGTTACAGCGCAGGACTTCCCTCGCGAACAATCGGCCAACTCAAGGTACTGACGACTGAACCACACACCGGTGTTGCCAAGGTCCTTAAAGCCAACACACGTGTTATGAAAGGAGATCGGTTCAAGCTCGTTGAATCTGCTGCGCCCATGCTGCAGCCCCTCGCAACAAACGAGAAATCCCCTATGGCGGTGACCGGTGAACAGGCCGGTCATGTGGTCCCGGGAGATCTGGTAGCCAGCAAGCTCAAAGTACAGGATGCCTCTGGGCAAAGTCGCCTCAACCTTGGCGAGCTAGCCAAGTTTCTGCACTACGACTCAGGAGACGCAGCCATAAAGCCTGAAAGTTACACGGTACTAGATCAGTTGATTGAATACCTGCACACAAGCGGCGATACGAGGCTGATCCGAATCGAAGGTCATACAGATAATGTGGAGATCGGCCCTTCCCTCAAATCACGGTATCCCAACAATTTAGAACTATCCAAGGTGCGCGCAAACGGTGTCCTTCGGTATCTTCTGGAGAAGGGTGGGGTGGAATCGTCTCATATCAGCGCCGTGGGGCTGGGGGATAGCAAGCCAGTCGCCACAAATGCGGCCGAGGAAGGTCGCACGAAAAATCGGCGCGTGGAGATTCTCCTCTACAGTCCAGACACTGATACCTCAGCACCTCAACCTAAAGTTGAGACTCAAGCGCAATCGCAGGGTGGCAACCTTTCCACCTTGAGTGCGCGTGATAACAGCGACCAACAGACCCCCGCAAGCGCTGCCCTCTCCGACAGGGATGATTCGCCTCGGAGCGGAACCCTGTCACTAGGCGATTCTTCGCAGACTTCTGGAAGAGGTGGCGCAAGCGCCGAGAATGGCTCCGATCCGAGTGGCGCACCGTCGACAGACACGAACAAACAAGATCTGCCTCAATAACCAGCTGCTGGAACGCCAGCAGACTAACTTCGACGGTAGCCAGGGATTCAAAGCGCTGAGTCCCTGGCTTGCTAGATCCATCAACCAAACCTCTTGCTCAACTACGCCGGCATAACCGGTATTCTTCGTTGATCTCCACTGATAGAATAGAGGATGGCTTTCGATCGGAATTCCACCGCCAAGAGGCGAACGGAGGCACTCTATGCGGATGTGATTGTTCCGCGTCATATCGCCAAGTCTTTCACCTATCTCGTCCCACCTACCTTGGCTCAAGAAATTAGCGTCGGAAGCCGCGTCCTTGTCCCATTTGGACGTGTGATGCTGGAAGGAGCAGTCGTTTCGCTGGCCAATGAGCTTCCAGCCGAGATACATGCCGCTTCTCTTAAGGCAATCTCTTCTCTGGTTCAAGACGACCAAGGTCCATTGCTGTCCCTCGAGCTGCTCGAACTATCCCACAAGATCGCTAACTACTACGTTGCGCCATGGGGCCAATCTCTTCGGCTTGTATTTTCTCCGCTCGCAACGCGACATACTAGCCCCACTCGATATATTGTCACTCCGCAGGGACATGTAGCATTGGCGACCGGCAGCTGCCCCGACGACTTGCGACCGATTCTTCAGCGAATTGCCCGTCGAACAACGGGAATCTTGTCATCGACATTGGATCCGACTCGACGAGGTAGCGCCCCGCGTATGATCGATACACTCGTCACAAATTCGTGGCTAGCTCCCGCATCTTCGGACAGCGCCAACGCCGATCAACGGAAACGGCCTGGGAAGCTCCTGGCGTACGAGAGTGATGATGGAATACCGATGGATGCTGCTCTGCATACTGCGACTATGGCCTCTTCGGACACGGATGTATCGTGGAGAACTCACGTCACCCAATGCCTTCACAGCCACCACATGCAGAAACTCGTTCTGCATGCTCCATGGCCACATCGAATCAGAAGGCTTGCCGACGCCATTCAGCAAGCGCACTCCCTGAAACGTTCCACCATTGTTGTTACCGGCGAGATCGCGAGAGCAACCTGGCTCAAGCAGCTACTCTCAACTCTCACCGGGCTTCAGATTACTCTTGCACACTCATCCTTAGGATCAGACCGATTGGAACAGGGTCATGGTTCAATACCAACGGTTGTCGTAGGAACCCGCTCCGCCATTTTTGCACCCATCAAATCGATTGGACTGATCTGGATCGAAGGAGAGGAAGACTCTGCCCTCAAAGAACCTCAAGAGCCTCGATATCATGCCCGTGAGGTCGCAGGTCTGAGGGCCGAGAGCGAGCAGGCACTCTTGGTACTTGCCTCAGCGCATCCATCTCTCGAGTCAAAATTCGACGCCGCAGCTGAGCATCACAATGTTCACCATGATGTGGCGCTTCAACCAAGGATCGAGCTCGTTGACCTCCGCAAGGAGTCAGGAGGGACTCTATTCAGCCACAAACTCATCTCGGCGATGCAAGAAGCACTTAGAAATCATAGAACAATACTGCTCTTTCTCAATAGAAAAGGGTATGCAACGACCTTGGTGTGTCGAGATTGTAGCTGGGTGCCTCGCTGTGCTTCTTGCGCCGTACCATTCACGTACTATCGGAAGGCTGCCCGCCTGGCTTGCCGTTACTGCGGATGCTCGGATGGGGTGCCTGATTCCTGCCCTTTATGCCATGCGTCCCGCGTGAGTCCCATAGGAGACGGCACTGAGCGAGTCGAAACCGAAACTCGTCACTTGTTTCCCCAGGCCAAGATTGCACGGATCGATGGTGACACGCTGCGTCGACCGGCATCCGCTCGCCAGCTGTGGGAGTCTGCCAGGTCAGGGACCTGGGATATCCTCATTGGGACGCAGGCGCTGTTTCGCAGAGAGCCACTCCCTCAACATGGGCTGGTAGGAATTCTTCAAGCAGAATCCGGGTTGCATGTTCCTGATTTTCGATCAGCCGAGCGGACCTATCAGCTGCTGATAGATGCCGCAAGCCTAGCCTATCCCGCCTCGGGAGGAGGTCGAGTCATCGTCCAGACACGCTTCCCCACACATCATGCCGTCCAAGCTCTGCTATCAGGAAAACCCGATCACTTCTACGAAGAAGAGCTTGCGGCGCGCCGACTGCTTTACTACCCACCGCTGTGCCACATCGCCGAGCTTTCGGTCATCGGAAAGAACCTTGAGATTGTCCAAGAGGCCGCGAAGCAATGGGCCACAGAACTTGGTCGGAGTGCCTGTGGCCATGAGTCTCTCATCGTGCTAGGGCCTGTCCCGGCTATTAACAGAAGGTCTCGAAACCATCACCACCGCATGCTGGTAAAGGCAGCCGATGGCCGGACGCTGAGTCGTCGGGTCCATGATTCTGTGCAGAGTTTGGAGCAACAGTACCGAAGAGGACAGATCAAGTTTGCCATCGATATAGACCCGGTTGAAACTGGCCAAGGTTAGCCGACCTTTGTTTTCTTCTTAGTCGACCGCGATCCTAACAACGGGGCTGGGCGTTCTTTGGACTGTGCAGAATCAGCTTTGAGGGCTCGATTGAACAACCCGTAAGAGAACGATACCCAAAACACAGATGAAAAGAGCCCCAGGACGACGGCGGATAGAATCGTTCCCATTTCGGCTTCAGGAACTGTGTCCGAGGCTCCCTTGAGTTGCACCATCAACATCAATGGCCACGCAAAGCTCTCTATGCCGAGCAACAGCGTCGACCACGCCCATACTTTCGAGATCGAATCCGCCTTCACCCATAGGAACAGACCGACGGCAATAGCCCATCCGAGCACGATGAACGGAGAAACACTTCCCCAGATCAGCCAAAACCCGACAGCAGCGACCGCAGTACCAAGGACAAGATTCAGAAGTCTCATAGTGAAGATAAGACTGACACGAAAGGGCGGAGTCTGACGGGACGGATTCGTGATGTCAATGGCGAGAAAGAACGCGCGAGGATTGTATTGGTCTAGTTCATCACTTCCGCAGCGACCGCATCGAGGAGAACCTTGAGCTCGAAGGGCTTTTGTAGTGTCCGTGTGGCACCAAGCATTTTGGCAATGTCCAACAAATTGAGAACGCCGATCGCTTCACATCCTCCTGTCATGGCTATCACACGAGCATCGGGAAATTCACGGCGGAGCGTGACAATTCCTTCTAACCCATCTTGTTCAGGCATCAGGATGTCTATGATCACGAGATCGGCTGACTTCGTTCGATATCGCTCAAGCCCCTCTTTCCCATCGCAGGCTTCTTCAACCTCGTAGCCCGCTTGCTCCAGAATCTCTCTGATGAGGTGACGAACTTGGTCCTGATCGTCAACCACGAGGACCGACGGCATCCGAGACCTCGATGGATAACGTGGATGGTTCTTGGTCTACCGGCCTAGATACCGAGTAGGACGAAGCATGGTCTATGGCGCGGCGAATCCGATGGGCTACCTCGCGCGCTTTTCGTCCCGCTGCGATCACCTGGATGAGATGGCGATGGGCTTTGGTCTCGGCGGGGATTAACGCCAGTGCCAACTCGCTGAACCCAAGTACTGCCGTGAGACTATTGTTGAGCTCGTGGGCAATACCACCGGTCAAGGTTCTCATGGTCTCCATTCCCTTCACGACTCGTACCACCATTTCGCTATGCACACGATCAGTGATATCAACAACCATCCCCATCGTACGCATGGGTCGCCGCATGCTCCCCTCGCCTTCAAACCGTGTCAGAGTATGAAGACTGATGTGCCGGATGGAACCATTCGGCCTGACCAGTCGGTGCTCAACCGTGTACAGCCCCTCTCTCCCGGTATCAGGGACACATATGGCCGCGCAGTGCATCCTCTCTCGATCCCCGGGGTGAACCAGTTCCAGATAGCGCTCGAACGAAGGCGATTCCTCAGAGCTCACTCCATAGATCTCACGTAAGCTCGGCGACCAGAGGTGCGTGTTCGTCCGGTGATTATGTTCGAAGATCCCCACCCCTCCCGCCAGGACGGCAAGATCGAGTCGTGCCTCGATGTCCACGAGCAATTGTTCGGCCTCCCTGCGAGCCGTGAGATCGATCATGGTGATTAAGATTGTCCTTCCTTTGGATAGATGAACAGGGTGGAAGCAGATTTTGACCGGGAATTCCGAACCGTCCTTGCGAAGGCCTTGCAATTCTCGACTAATGTCTGCAGGACTTGATGCGATGGATGCAAAACAGGCGGCACGTGCTTCCCGCTGCTGCTCCCGATCTCGTGATGAGAGCAAGCACTCGATAGGCCGACCTAACAACTCTTCACGAACATAACCGAACATTCGCTCGACGTTGCTATTGACGAGAGAGATAGTTCCATCTTGGCGAACCATGAGCATACCATTGGGAGCCGACTCCATGACCGTCTTAAATTGAAGATCTCGGTCCTCCGCCATAGCCGCGATAAGCTTGTAGTCGGTAATGTCCTCTATTGTTCCTGACATCCGAATTGGTTGGTCTGAGGAACCGTGTATGAGCACTCCCCGACAACGGACAAACCGAACATCGCCACCAGGTTGAATAATTCTACATTCGATATCATATGGGCGGTCCGAGCTGAACGTTTCCTCCACCAAAGTGAGAACGCGATCCCGGTCTTCTGGATGAAGGGCCTTTTTAAAAGTCTCATACGTTGGCGGAACCGAACCCGGCTCGTATCCAAATACACGGTAGTGCTCTTCCGACCAGATCTCAGCACCATTGCTGATTGCCCACCCCCAGTTTGCACTGTCCGAGATGGTCTGACCTTGCCCCAGCTGATTTCGTCCGTGGAGGGATTGGGTTTCAGTTTGCCTCTGGCGAGAAATATCAGAAAATCGAATCAAAACAGACTCTTTTCCATCCCACATGATTGGAGCCACAGACAGTTCAACAACAACTCCCTGCCCATCACGTCGTAGCAATTGCGTTTCCAGTTGCTTGGTCGACTGACTTGATCCCACTGTCTGTGCAATCCAGAGACGTACCGCCTCCTGCAACTCACAGTACACGATATCGAGATACTGAATACCGATGACTTGTTCCGCCGATCCGGCGCCGAGGATCTTCAGACCAGTCCTATTAACATACACAATCTCGGACTCCGTCGTAACTAGCATACCTTCGGAGGCGAGATCACACAGAAATGTCGGAGAAGGTACCTTATGAAGTTCTGCTTCTGCATTCAGGAGACGGGAGACTTCGCTCATCACCCAGATAACCGACCGTACACGTCCTGTCCGGTCCTCAATCGGCGACAACGTCACCTCATTCAAAAACCACGTTCCGTTTTTCCGGTAATGGCGCAACGATACGCGGCACGCTCGTCCGTCTTGGAGAGCCAATGCGAGCTTTTCGATCGACGCGCGATCAGTTGCGGGACCGTTCAATATCGCCGTGGTTTGGCCAACAACGTCATGCTCGGTATAGCCAGTTAATAACAGGAACGACGGATTCACATAGATGACGGGATGATGTGGGAGCATCGCATCCGTCACAAGAACGCCGCAATTCGTCGCCGCGATGACTCTTGACTTCAACACATTTTCCCGGTGCTCTCGAATTGCGATCCAGAGGGAGAGACCTACGAGCAGGAGCAACCCTAGGAAGAGACCAGCCGTCATGCGGGACAACCTCCCGGTAGGCACAAACTGGTGACTTGCGACTACAACTACCCAGAGTTAGCCTATATGAATTGCGGGAGACTGCCCAGAGACGAAGGTCGTAATGCGAGTAGAATTTTGTCCCTACAATACTAGAGCCGAATGTGGTGGCCTCAGCCTTGCCGCTTTACGAAGAAGGCGGCAGCCTGCGTCCGACGTGTGATGCGAAGCTTCTGAAAGACATTCGCGAGATAGTTTTTTACGGTCTTGTCACTGAGCCCGAGGGCAACGGCAATTTCCTTGTTGGTCTTCCCCTCGGCAACCAATGCCACGACTCGTTCTTCCTGAGATGAAAGTTGGTCCGTCCCTGGAGTCGCCGGTAGATCGTGAAGTCCTCGCAGCCACCTCAGAGCCCGTTCGGTTACGGTAGAGTCTAAGATGGATTGGCCCTTTGCGACTGAACGGATGGCTTCCAGCAATCCCGGCGAGTCGATTTCCTTCAGCACGTAACCATGGGCGCCGGCGAGCACTGCGGCAAGCACCGAATCGTCATCTGCATAGGACGTCAGAAAAATGACTCTGGTGGCGGGAAGAGCGCCCAGAATCTCTCGACAGGCATCGACACCGGAACCATCCGGGAGACGCACATCCATCAAGACGACCTCTGGTTTCAGCTTCTGGGCCTGTTGAACAGCATCAGCCATGGTAGCGGCTTCCCCCACCACGGTGATGCCCTGGTTTTGAGCCAGAACGGTCCGAAGCCCCACGCGAATCACTTCGTGATCGTCGACAAGCAACACACGAATGGTTTGAACTGGAGTTTTAGTTGTGAGCATAGTGACCATCCTTTGGAAGATCGAGTAAGATTTTCGTCCCCTTCCATGGTTTCGATTGAAGGGCAAACGATCCTCGGACCTTTTGAGCCCGTGCTGCCATGTTACCTAACCCGTGACCAACGCCTTGAGCCGACCGCGTATTAAACCCGATGCCATCGTCACGAATGGTGAGACGAATCGTGCGGACGAGTTCCCGGAGCGAGACCATGATCCGTGTGGCTCGGCTGTGCCGCAACGCATTACTAAGGCCTTCCCGAACGATATTGATAATATGAAGTGCCTGTTCGGTAGACAGGCGGCGTGCTGCCGCATCGTCGATCCGTATCAGACATTTCGCCGGAGAAGAACCGGACATCGCTTGGACCATGGTTCGTAGGGCCGCCGGAAAGTCTCCGCCGTGGATGACGTGAGATTCAAGACCTGCGATGAAATTACGAACCTCTCCCATTACTTGATTGAGCTGCCCAATCCCCTTATCCAGTGTCGTCATAAGTTTTTCGGCGACGTGCTCTGGCTGTTCCCTGATCAGCGGTTTGCAACCTTCTAGCCCGAGCCCCGCTGCATACAACGATTGGAGAATGCCGTCATGGAGATCCTGACTGATGCGCTCCCGCTCTTGGAGCGCTGCGCTCAAATCTCGTTCCCGTTGCAAGAGCATCTCTTCCATTCGCTTGCGCTCGGTAATGTCGGTCGCCGCTCCAAGTACCATGTGAGCCTGCCCCTGTTCGTCAAAAATCGGCCTCTTGACGGTCTGTAACCAACGAGTGTTTCCCTCCATATCCGTGAATTTCTCTTCCGGAATGAACCGATCTTGACCGGAGTTTATCACCTCAAGATCGTTTTCCCGGAAAAACTCCACCTCATCCGCATGGACGTTGAAGTCAGCGTCTGATTTCCCGATCAGGTCATCCACGATCGTCCCATACCACTCGGCGACAGCCTTGTTGGCCATTGCAAAGCGTCCTTCACGGTCCTTGGCAAAGATGAGGTCCGGGTCCGTGTCGATGACTTGTCGCAAAAACGTATGGGAACGGCGAAGCTCCGCTTCGGCTTTTTTGCGTTCTCCGATATCTCGCAAGATCGCACAGCCGTACTCTTTCCCATCATACTGCAGATAGTTGAAGGTGACCTCCGTATCCAGTATCTCACCGGTGCGCGACCAATATCTCGCCTCGAATGCCAACGCGCCCTGTTCCTTCAAGTGACCCCAATGCTCCGGCCATCGCTCGACAGGAAAATTAGGATCAATGTCATGCACCGTCATCGACATCAAATCCTGCCGTGAATACCCCAACATACGACAGGCGGTATCGTTGACGTTGAATATCCGAGCGGTCGGATCCAGCCACAAAATCGCTTCCACTGCCTGATCAACAGAGAACTGGGTCAATCGCAGCACTTTCTCCATGCGCTTGCGCTCTGTGATATCATCCCCGACCGTTACAGAACACTGCTTGCCATTCAGGATGATCGATTCGGACGATAATAGACACTGTCGGACCTCGCCGTTCCTGCTGCGCAGCTTCACTTCTACGTTCCGGACCGATCCCTGACGTTTCAGCCGCTCAAGGTATCGGGCCCGTTCGTCTAGAGAATGCCAGAGCCCTATTTGCAATGTCGTTTGCTCCACAACCTCTTCTTTACAATACCCGAACATTTGGCACGCGGCATCATTGACATCGACCACTCGCCCAGTGTCCAGCTCACTGATAACGACAGGATGGGGGCTGGCTCGAAATGCTTTGGCAAACCGCTCTTCGCTGTTTCGCAACGCCTCCTCTGCTTGCTTTCGGTCGGTGATGTCGTTCGCGACGGTAACCACACAGAGCGTTCCGTTGAGCTCCGCGAGATCCGCGGAAGTCAGAAAGTAGCGCAACGCACCCGATTTGATCCTTAACGCAAACTCCATGTTGCGCACCGGCAGCCCAGCTTTGAGGCGCTCGATGACCCTCACTCTATCTTCGAGATTCGGCCAGATCCCAAGCATCAACGTGGTCTTGCCGATCACTTCCTCTCGACGAAAACCGAACACCTCCAGACAGGCATCATTCACCTCGACACAAAGGCCCGTTTCGGCCTCGGTAATCCCGATTGGATGAGGACTTGTTCTGAAGGCTTTGGAGAATCGTTCCTCACTTTCCCGAAGGGCTTGCTCAGCCTGCTTCCGCTCAGTGATATCGTCGCAGACGATCAGGGCCAATGATTCTCCAGCCTGGCTGCGCAGCACACGTGCAAACTCGCGTACCCACAGCACCGTGCCATCGCCTCGCACCTTGCGAAACTCCCATTGCGCCACACCCTCTGGATGACAAAAGAACGCTTCCATCTCGGCACATACGCGCTCTCGATCTTCTTCGAAAAAGATGGCCGCCACCGACTTCCCGACGAGATCTTCGACACGATAACCCAAGTACTGCGCGCCATACTGGTTCACAGACCTGATGATTCCCGTTGTATCCACAGTGAAGTACATAGAGGGAGTCTCATCATAGAGCGCTCGGTATCGTTCCTCGCTTTGACGCAGGTCATCCAGGGCAGATTGGCGATCCAGCTCACCGCCAAGCCACCGTGCCATGAGTTGAATGAAATCTTTCTCGGTCTCGGTAAAATCTCTTGTCCTGGGTTCAACTCCTGCAAAACACAGGGTCCCGTAGGTACGCTCTAGCCCACTGATCACGGTGCCGATGTACGATTCCAACTTGAGTGCCGCATAAGCTGGGTGTCGCTGCCACTCCGGAGAAGCACCGGCATGTTCGAAGCTCAGCGGTCCGCCTCGGCGAAGAGTCTCACTGCAGTACGTCTTGTTCAGGGCCACGCGCATGCCCTCATAGAAGACCGTGCCGGGTGCGTTCACCTGCCTCACCTCTAATTCTTCGCCCCGGACAGAGGTATCCATCCCGATCGGCAGGTCGAAGATACGGCATCCCAGCTGGAGCAGGGCTTCAACCCGACCCCTGAACGACTGCCCCTGGGCGGATGAGATATCATGAAGCGCCCGAATTGCTTGTTGACTCTTCCAGAGCGCCTGTTCCGCCTGCCTACGTTTCGTAATGTCTTTACTGAGTGTGATCATGCAAGATTTGCCGTGGTACTCGATCCGCTCCGCGGACACAAGGCAATCGCGGCGTTCCCCGTCGGCTGTTTGAAGGACAGCTTCAAAATTTTGTATCGAGCCCTCCCGCTTCAATCTCTCTACGAAGCGGACCTGATCATCCGGCGTCAACCAATGCTCAATCTCGTCTCCCTTTCGTCCGACCACTTCCTCTCGACTGTATCCAAGGCCGGAGAGACAGGCGTCATTGACATCCAGCCATCGACCGGAGTCAAGCTCCACCAACATCATCGGGTCAGGGCTGGACCGGAACGCCTTCGAAAACAGTTCCTCGCTGGCCCGCAGTGCTTCCTCCGCCTCCTTGCGTTCGGTGATGTCAACGGTCGCACCAATCAAGTTCGTCAAACGTCCGTTCTGGTCACGCACACCATTGCATCGAACATCCGTCCATATCGTGGAACCGTCCTTCCTCACCATGCGAAGCTCGTAGTGGCACTCATCAACTGCTCCGCTTTGCATCAGTTCCCAATGCTTCATGGCGATCGACTGGTCGTCCGGATGGACCACATTCAACCAGGCAAAAGGATCGGTTGAAAGTTCATCGGCGGCATAGCCAAAAAGAGCTTTCAGATTGGCATCCCCGTGGTATTGACCGTCTACAACATCCAATTCCCAGACCCCCACTTTGCCGATGGCGGTGGCACGCGTATAGCGCTCCTCGCTGGCCTGCAATTCAGCCGTACGCTCGATAACTTTGCGCTCCAATTCATCATGCGCGCTCCGGAGAGCCTCTTCCGCTCTCTTGTGATGGGTAATGTCCTGGAACGTTCCGTACGCCCGCACGGCTCGTCCGTTAACGACGTCCACCTTGCCGGCAGCCCGCACGGCAATCTGCCGCCCTATCGCAGTGATGAGTTCCAATTCGAGGTCCCACGACGCCCCTTGCGCAATCCCTTTCCCAAGGGCTTCGGCAATCAGGGGGCGGCTTTCCGATGTATAGAAATCCATCGCGCTTTCTGTAGTCGGGCAATAGAGTTCCGGCGTCGTATCATGTAACCGATAGGTCTCATCACTCCACTGCAACCGGTTCGTCACGCAGTCCAGTTCCCATCCCCCAATCTTACCGATGGCTTCGGTTTGGGCCAAGAGCGCGAACTGCTGCTTATGGTGGGTGATATCCTCTGCAATACCCGCAATCCGATTCTCCCACCCTGCCATTCTGACTCTCCGGTCGGCAATCCAGCGGATGTAGCCGTCACGCCCCACGATCCGGTACTCACAATGGAAGACCGCTGTTGCCTCCCCAGCAAGAAATCGATCATGGTTTGTTCTGACCCGGTCCCGGTCCTCCGGATGGATCGAGTCGAGCCATAGCGACCAGTTTCGACAGATTTCTTCACGTTCGATACCCCAAATGAACGTGAAGGCGGCATTAACATAAATAACTTCCACATCGTCGGGCCCAATAACCGCGATCAGGAATGCTGAACCGACTGACTCAGCAAACAGCTGGAACCGCGCCTGGCTCTCCCATAACGCTTCTTGAGCTCGCTTCCGCTCTGTAATATCGGTAGCAATGGCACCAATGGCGGAGACATGACCAGCAGCATCGGTCAATGGGAACTTGACCACAATACAGGTATGGGTCCCGTCTCCCTGTTGCGTGACCTCCTCGAACTCCTGTCCTCGTCCGCTAGCTAACACCTCTCGATCATGCGATTGAAACTGATCGGCTTGTTCGGATGAAAACAGTTCCCTATCCGTCTTTCCTATGGCCATGCCGGGAGCCAGCCGGAAAACCCCGTCGAATCGTCGATTGGTATATAGATAACGACCGTTGTAATCTTTTAGACAGGTCACATTCGGCGCGTTATCGAAAAATTGGCGAAAGCGCTCTTCACTCCGGCGCAGCTCCTCCGTCCGGTCGTACACCTGTCGTTCCAACGTGACATTGAGAGCGGCGAGCGCCTCTTGAGCCTGTCTGCGCTCAGTGATATCGGAAAAGAGTCCGATGATGGCGGGTTTGCCGTTCCATGTGATCCGTGCTGCCTCGACCTGCACCGGAATCGGTGTTCCATCTATCTTCAGGTAGATTCGTTCTGCGCTATGGACAGACACTCCGCCGTTCAGCAGCCGTTTCACATTCTCACGGACGTCTTGATGATAGTCAGGATGGATACACTCAAAGGTCGGCCGGTCGAGAATTTCCTGCGCATCCTTCGCGCCCAAGAGAATGGCGCCTGCGTGGTTGATGTAGACCGTCCGTCCTTCACAGAAGACGAATACGCCGGAAGGGGAAAGTTCGACCAAGGTGCGGTACCGCCCTTCACTCTCCCGTACAACCTCCTCCATTCGTTTGCGATCTGTAATATCGGTATGCGTGCCGAGTAGGCGAACCTGTCTGCCATCAGCCTCCGTGACAAACGAGGCTCTCGCTTCAATCCATCGATATGTCCCGTCCTTCTGCCGCAGACGAAATTCCTGCCGATAGTCAGCTTCGCGCCTGTCGACATATTTTCTCGCGTAGACCAGCGCCCCATTGCGATCGTCCGGATGCAAGAGCATGGTCCATGCCTCAAATGAATCTTCGGTTTCTGCCCTCTCATATCCAAGCTGACGCTTCCATTCCTCGGAAAAGACCACCTTATTTGTTTCCGTGTTCCAATTCCACAATCCAGTGTTTGACGCCTGCAGAGTTTGCTGAAGCCTTTCCTGTGAAGTCCGCAGCGTCTCTTCGACGTGCTTGCGGTTTGTGATGTCGAGCATGCTGCCGGACATGGAAACTGGGCGACCGCTGTCATCTCGAAGAACCTCGCCGCGGCAGTGGATAGCTCGAATCTCGCCGTTTGGTCGCACAATCCGACATTCCACATCGAAGAGAGCCTGCCCTGCCAGCGCGTTGTTGATCACATCTTGCACGTGGCCATAATCATCCGAATGTAATGCGCGTAGGAACGTATCATGGATGACTGCAATGGTTTCCGGTTCGTAGCCGAACAGCCTATATTGTTCATCTGACCACCAGACATTCCCGCTGTCTATGTCCCAGTCCCAGCTTCCTAAGTGCGCCAGGGCTTGGGACTGTATCAGATGGCGTTGCTGATGATTCAGTTTGGTTTCCACCTGGCGTCGCTGAAGTTCAGCTCCGGCTCGCGACGCGAAGACGGTCATGAGCGATTTCAGTCGGTGGGTATTACGCAACGGCTTGGTATCCATGACCACGAGCAGCCCAATGACGGATCCATCTTTCGCACTGAGCGGGACTCCGCAATAGCCCTCGACCCGCAACTGGTCTAATCGTTCAAATGTCGGGAACGAAGCCCGTACGTCTCGCTCGAAGCACGCAAAAGAATGTCTCAGCACTATTTCGCAGGGTGTGCTGGAGAGAGGATACTCGAAATTCTCGACAAGGGAGTTTCCAGCAGAGACCGCAATGGTACGAATCGTCTTGACGGCCGCTTGCTGGACCTCCCCGACGATTGCGTACTGCACGCCAAGCACCGAGCACAGATGAAGCACGAAGGTTTGAAAAAAGTCCTCACCGGTCTCCGCTGCGGTACCGGTGACGATAGCACGAAGCATCTCGGATTGCTCGCGCAGGTCTTGTAACTCATCGTCCAGCTGCTGATTTTGATCGCGAAAGGCCTGGTCCCGTTCAGTCAATTCACGAGCCAAGTCGGCAACCTGCCTGCGCAACAGATCTAATTCGGGAGGATGGCTTGTCGCACTCATGATCAGACTCCTTGCTGCACACCATCGACAATAGGGCGAGAATCGCTTGGCTCACGGGAGTGGCCCGGTTCACGTCTCCAAACACTGATTGAGAGTGGCATTTGCCAAGAAAGCTTCTTCGCCCAACGTCCGGCTACTGGTTCCTAAGAAAAGGTCCCAATGAGGGGGTGAGTGTCCTATGAGAGTGGATGAAAGTCTAGATCCGAATGGCCCAGGGCCTTCAAGAGTAGGGGTATACGGGGCCAGTTGAAACCACTGGTGTCGAGGGTGGGATTTGCCCCCCACGGTTTTGGCTTCACATCCCTCACATGTTCGTGTGAGTTGGGGCCTCTCTGGTATCCTTTGGGAGATCAAGCAGAATTCTTGTCCCTTTGCCAGGTTCCGATCGTACGGCGAACAAGCCCCCGACTTTTTTGGCCCGCGCTGCCATGTTCTCTAACCCATGACCGATACCCTGGACTGACCTTGTATTGAATCCAATACCGTTGTCAATAATGGTCAAACGGATAGACCCGATTAGCGGTCCTAATGACACGGTAATACGTGTTGCACGGCTGTGACGGAGGGCGTTACTCAACCCTTCTCGCACGATATTAATGAGATGGAGCGCCGACTCGGTTGAGATATACCGCCCAGCCTCGTCGTCGATCCGCACCCGACATGTGGCTGAGGAAGACCCGTACATGGTTTGGACCATGGTCCGTAAGGCAGACGAGACGTCACCACCTTGCATGAGGTGGGACTCGAGACCCATAATGAAATTCCGCACATCTCCCATCACGTGGTTGAGTTGGCCAATGGCCTGATCCAGCGTCACGATGAGATTGTCTGCGACGCGTTCCGGTTGTTGTCCGATCAGCAGCTTACAGGTCTCTAACCCCAGGCCGACCGCATAGAGTGATTGGAGAATGCCATCGTGGAGATCCTGGCTGATCCGTTCACGCTCCTCAAGTGCGGCGCTCAGGTCTTGCTCCCGTTGTAGGAGCATCTCTTCCATCTGCTTGCGCTCTGTAATATCGGTCGCTGCACCAAGCACCATGTGGGCCTCTCCATGGTCATCGACAATCGGCCTCCTGATCGTCTGCAACCAGCGCGTCTTCCCAGTCCAATCCGTGATCTTTTCCTCAGCGATAAAACATTCCTGCAGGGAATTCATGACCTGGAGATCCTTCTGGCGAATGAATTCTACCTCCTCCAAGTTGGGGTTAAAATCAGCGTCGGACTGACCTATGAGGTTCTCCACCGTGCTTCCGTAACAATCGGCGACCGCCTTGTTGACCATCATAAATCGCCCTTCCCGATCCTTGGCAAAGATAAAGTTCGGATCGCTGTCGATCACCTGCCGCAAGAAGGTATGGGATCGGCGTAGCTCGTCTTCAGCCCGCTTTCGATCGGTGATATCATTCCCGATCGTCACACTACATTGCTTGCCATTTAACTCGATCAGTTCGGAGGACAGGAGGATCTGGCGGATTTCTCCGGTTTTGCTCCGCAGTTTCACTTCCATGTTGCGGACCGATCCCGTACGCTTTAATAAATCAACCAACCGTGTCCATTCCTCGACAGAGCACCAAATTCCCATTTCCACCAACGTGGCATGTCCCTCAATTTCTTCCCTGCTATAGCCCAACAGCTGATGTGCAGCATCATTGGCATCCACCAGCCGATTAGTTTCTATCTCGCTGATGACAATGGGATGGGGGCTCGTCCTAAACGCCTTAGCAAACCGTTCCTCGCTCGCACGCAGTGCCTCCTCGGTCTGCTTACGATCAGTGACATCGGACACAAGACCGATGATGGCGGGTGTGCCGTTCCATGTAATCCGTGCGGCTTCAACGTGAACTGGGATTGGCGTTCCGTCTTTTTTGAGGTAGATTCGTTCCGCGCTATGAACGGACGCTCTTCCGGTGAGTAAGCGTTTCACGTTTTCACGGACATCGTGGTGAAAGTCTGGATGGATGAACTCGAACATCGGTCGCTTGAGAATTTCCCGGGGGTCATTCGCTCCCATGAGAATGGCGCCCGTGTGGTTGGCATAGATTATCCGCTCTTCAGAGAACACAAAGACCCCGGCCGGGGAAAGTTCGACCAAGGTGCGGTATCGATCCTCGCTCTCCCGCACCGTCTCCTCCATCGTTTTGCGATCGGTCATATCAGTATGCGAACCAAGGAGGCGGATCTGGCGGCCATCAGGTTCCGTCACAAACGAGGCACGGGCTTCAATCCACCTGTACGTCCCATCCTTGTGCCGCAGGCGAAACTCCTGCCGATACTCTCCCGGACGTTCACGCACATAGTCCCGCAGGTATGCAAGGGCGCGATCATAATCTTCTGGGTGCAGCAGCACCTCCCAGGTCTCGAATGAGTCCGCAAGCTCCGTCTTTTCGTACCCGAGTTGACGTTTCCATTCCTCTGAAAAGGCCACATCGTTCGTTTCCGTGTTCCAATCCCACAATCCAGTGCTTGACGCCTGCAGGGCCTGTCGGAGCTTTTCCTGCGAGGCCCGTAACATCGCTTCCGTGCGTTTCTGCTCGGTGATGTCCTGGACAGAGCCGGACATGCGACAAGGTGTTCCATTGTCGTCGCGTAGGACCTCGCCGCAGCAGTGAATCATCCGCACGTCGCCGTTTGGACGGACGATTTTGTACTCCAGATCTAAAGGCGCCTTTCCGCCTAAAGCCTCATTGATTGCAGCGACAACCCGGTCGTGATCGTCCGAGAAAAGTGCCGAGACAAAGATCTCAAAGGTCATGTGGTGCAACCCAGGATCCCGGCCGAAGATGCGGTATACCTCATTCGAACATCGAACCTCGCCGCTCTCGATCTCCCAATCCCAGCTACCCAGATGAGCCAGCGACTGAGCAACACGGAGGTGCCGAGTGCGTTCGTGCAACACACTATCCCGTTCGGCCAGTTCACGCGCTAGATCGGCGACCCGCTTGCGCAATAGATCCAACACAGAAAGGTTACTGGTAGAGATCATCTGATGACTCCTTGCCGATTGATAGGGGCAGCGGATCGAGGAAAGGTTGAGGTCACAAAAGCAAATGAATCTAGCCGCGATAAGAGAGCAGGAGGCAGCTTAGGATGAGGCGATCTCATCACGTATCACTCAGGCATATGAAGAGAGGCACAAGGCGGCACCAGTGTCCTATGGGATAGGGCTGAAAGTCTAGATCCAAATGGCTATGGGGTGACTTGGAGGAAGACTTACGGCTGGAGGTCAAACCGATGGTGCCGAAGGCGGGACTTGAACCCGCACGGCTTTCGCCACACGCCCCTCAAACGTGCGTGTCTGCCATTCCACCACTTCGGCACTCAGCAGGATGTCGAAACAAAGCCTGCCACTGCGTTCTCGCATCACTCAAACCTGCAACGTACTCCAGAGTACGCGTCAGGCGTTCACTCAGTGCGGCCTTGTCGCAGGTTGTTTGACCATCTGCGTCGAGACCTGAGTCAACTATGAGGGAGAAAGGAGTCCGCATTATAGGAGTAGGGTAAAATTGTTGTCAATCAACACAACCTCCGGTAGAATCGGCACCTCATTTTTTGTGCATGGGTTGTTCTTCCATGATACGGACGGATCAACGGGGGCTCTCCTCCTCCATTGCTGCATTCTTCGACGTCGACAATACCATTTTGCCCGGCGAAGCAAGTGAACTGCGTTTTTTCCGCTGGCTGTGGCGACGTGGTATTGTTGGTTGGCCTGAAGCTCGAGAGAGTGTGTCTTGGCTGCTCCAACATTTTCCACCTCTCTCTCTGCACCCGCTCCGATCGCGAAAGCTGTACCTCGCCGGAAAACCTTCGCAAGTGATCCAACCGTTGGGCGAAGAATTCTGTCGAGAGGAATTATGTCCTCGTGTCTCAGCCTCCGCCATGCGGAAGCTTGAAGAGCATCGACAAGCCGGACATGCCATCATTTTTGTGACCGGGTCCATCGATTTCTTGATCGCTCCCGTCGCAGACGCTCTTCGAGCCGATCGATGCTTTGCCAGTCGGTTGGAGCAGATGAACGGCCTCTACACCGGTTTTCTTATACCCCCGCTTCCGTACGGACAAGGGAAACGTCAACTGATCGAGCGGTTGACCCATGAACTGACGTTGGATCTATCTCAATGCTATGCCTACGGGGACAGTCCTGGTGACCTAGACCTGCTTCGTGCTGTGGGTCACCCGACAGTGGTGAATCCCATTCGTGGAATGGCCTCCATCGCCCGACGCAAGAACTGGCCGGTTGTCAAATGGCAATGAGCGTCGGTCTGGGCGAGGCGAAAATATTTCCTCAGCCAGTCATCCGATCAGCACACCTGTGAGCAAGGCATATTTCTCATGCGCGTGACGGAAATTTTTCACAGCGTGCAGGGTGAATCGACTTTTGCCGGGCTGCCCTGCGTATTTGTGCGGCTGACCGGTTGCCCACTCCGCTGTACCTGGTGCGACACGGAGTATGCCTTCTTCGGGGGATCGGAGCATTCCCTCGATGACATTCTTGGAAAGATACGATCCTACGGTTGTCCGTTGGTAGAGGTAACGGGAGGTGAGCCGTTGGCACAGACGGATACCGAAATCTTACTCCGGCGCTTGTCCCAAGAAGGATTCACGGTCCTTCTTGAAACGAGCGGAGCAGTGGATACCGCTCGGGTCGATCCATCGGTTCGTATCATCTTGGATGTGAAGTGTCCGGGAAGCGGCATGACGGATCGAATGCACTGGCCTAATGTCGAACGCCTGAGGCCGCAGGACGAAGCAAAATTCGTCATCCAAGACCGGATCGACTACGACTGGGCTAAAAGCATTCTGGATCGCTTCCGGCTGACCGAGCGCTGTTCGGTCCTTTTTAGTCCGGTGTTCAACTTTTTGGACCCTCGTCACCTGACAGAATGGATGTTGGCAGATCGACTGCCAGTCCGTCTTCAATTGCAAATGCACAAGTACATCTGGGCACCCGACATGAAGGGAGTCTGAGGGTAACCATCCGCGAGTGACAGAAGGCGGTTGTTGATTGACGCATCATAAGGAGAACTGAATGAACATCATGCGGATCAAGCCCAAACAGGGACGAGTGGATACAGAGATCGCGGATGCGCTTGTCCTCCTGCATTGTGAGGGTGAGGGACTCTCGAAAGAAGACGCAGTGTTGCTGGATCGGCCTCTCGGCGGGGCGCTCCGCGAACTCCTCCACTCGAAGGAATTCGAGGGAAAGGCTAACGAAGTCGTACTATTTCATACGCATGGGAAAATTCCCGCGAAACGGCTGATTCTCATAGGCCTCGGTAAGAAGACTACCTTGGGTCTTGATCAATTTCGGCAGGCCATGGGTCATGCCGTTAAACGGGTACGCAGCGTGAAGTCCCGCACCTTCGCGGTCGCTCTTCCGGGCCTCACTCCTCGTGACTGTTCGCCATTGGATGTGGCACAGGCGATGGCTGAGGGAGCCATCCTGGGGAGCTATCAATTCACCACTTACCGGAGTGATGCTTCGACGAGCAAAGACTTGACGGCGATGACGGTCTTGACCCCACACAAAAGTGAACTGGGTCAGATATCGGAAGGCATTCGCCGCGGCGTGGCTACTGCCGAGGCCACGGTGTTTGTCAGAGATCTGTCCAACCATCCCTCCAATGTGATGACTCCGACGAGGATCGCTCACGAAGCAAAGTCCGTCGCGAAGGAGACCGGCATCAGCCTGAAAATCCTCGATCAGAAGGACATGGAAGTTCTTGGTATGGGCGCCTTGCTAGGAGTCGCCAAAGGCAGCCACGAGCCGCCGAAGTTCATTATTCTCCAGTACCACGGAGCCAAAAGGAAAGACGAACAGCCGGTGGTCCTTGTCGGAAAGACCATCACATTTGACACTGGTGGCATCTCGCTCAAACCGGCGGAGAACATGGAGCAGATGAAAGCTGATATGACCGGCGGGGCAGAGGTGCTGGCCACAATACGCGCGGCCGCTCGCTTGAAGCTCCCACTCAATCTGATCAGCATTCTTCCCGTCGCCGAGAACATGCCCGGGGGTCGGGCGATGAGACCCGGTGACGTCGTCACGACGCTCTCCGGCAAAACGGTGGAAGTCCAAAATACCGACGCCGAAGGTCGTCTGATCTTGTCCGACGGTCTTGCGTATGCCACCCGATTCAAGCCGGCTGCTCTCATCGACATCGCCACGCTGACAGGGGCCTGTGTTGTCGCGCTAGGCCAATTCGCCATCGGGATGTTTGGCACTGATACGCGATTGACAGAAGCGATTCGTCAGGCAGGTCTTCGGGCCGGGGAGCGTGTATGGGAGATGCCGCTGTGGGAAGACTATTTCGAACAATTACGCAGTGATGTGGCAGACATGCGCAATATCGGCGGACGGGGGGGGGGCATGATCACTGCTGCGCTGTTCTTAAGCAAGTTCGTCGGCGATTGTCCATGGGTTCATCTGGACATCGCCAGCACCGACTGGAGCGAGCGGGAACGAGCATATATTCCCAAGGGACCGACTGGCATCGGAACTAGACTCTTGATTCAGTTCCTGGTCAATCGCTCGCTACTCAAGGTATGACGTTCTCTCGCGACCAGATCGGCCAGCTTTTTATGGTAGGGTTTGACGGGACCACCGTTTCGTCAGATCTTGCGGCGTTTATCAGGGAATATAAGCCGGGTGGAGTCATCCTCTTCGCAAGAAACCTCGAATCGGCTGAACAAATCGTTGCCTTAACAAACGAGCTTCAGCACTGCAGTCCGCACGTCCCACTCCTGATCTCGATCGATCAAGAAGGCGGCCGTGTCTCACGGTTACCCAAAGAATTCACCATTTTCCCCCCGTGTGAAGTTCTGGGACGATGTCATTCTTCGGAATTGGCCTATGCGGCGGCGGCCACGACGGCGAAGGAACTCAAAGCCGTCGGCATCAACATGAATATGTCTCCAATACTGGATGTGAACAGCAATCCCTTGAATCCGGTGATCGGCGATCGGGCATTCGGAGCAAACCCTGATATCGTGTCTGAATTAGGATTGGCCACCGTGGGGGGACTTCAGGACCATGATGTCGTAGCCTGTGGAAAACACTTTCCTGGACATGGTGATACCAACTCAGACTCGCATAAAGAATTGCCTATCGTGACGGCGGATCGTGCACGACTCGAACACATTGAGTTTCCTCCATTTCGACACGCGGTTGCGAACGGTGTGGCCACATTGATGACCGCCCATGTTGTCTATAGGGCTCTGGACGAGACTCGCCCAGCGACGCTCTCTCCAACGATCATCGGGAGATTCCTTCGTGAAGAGTTGTATTATGACGGCGTTGTCCTGACGGACGATCTCGAGATGCATGCCATTATCGATCATTATGGCATCGGAGATGCCAGCGTGCAGGCCATCCAGGCCGGCTGCGACATGCCATTGATCTGCAAAGATCGTAACAGAGTCGTCGCTGCCTTTAACGCCGTAGAGAAGGCCGCGACATCCGGTGACCTTTCTGAAGGACGACTGGCACAATCCTTCGCTCGGATCCGACGATTAAAAGAACGGTTCTTGCGCTCCTATCGACCGGTAACGATTTCTGACGCAAGACTCGTAGTCGGCTGCCGAAGCCATCGGACTCTCTTGCGTTCCATCCATCAAGCTCGAGAACGACTCGGGAAGCCGGAGGTCTGATCACATGTCTCTTTTTCATTTACAAAGCCTGAGATCACACTCGTAGGATCAACCCATACCGCGACCACGGCTACTTCTCCAGCAGCCTTGCCCCTTTGTCACCTCTTGTGGCATCATGAGCATTCCTTGGGAGGGCCTTATGGCCTCATTGCTCGAGTACGTCGGATCCGTCCATATCTTTCTTGGACCCTACAGGGGTAATCCGATCGCACTGTATTTGCGGCGTACCGAATCCGAGTGCCAGATTGGACCCAAGGTCTACCCTTGGAACGATGTCATGGGAATTGGCGAAACACCCAACAAAGCCGCTGCTGATTTTGAAGAAAAATGGAAAACCAATGGTTTAACGACAACCATGTATTCAGGCCCGGCGTGGGAAAAAGGGATTAAGCCCGAAAAACCCGCTCCACCAAAGCCAGCGGCACCCCCTCCAAAGTCTGCTACCCCAGCTACACCCGCAGCTGTGCCGGCATCTGCCGCTCCCGCACCACCGACTCAGGCTGCTTCTGCAACAACGGAGGCAGCAACCACACCCCCTGTTGCAGACGCGACTATTACAGCTCCTACTTCTGAGACACAACCGTCCGGAAAGCCAGTCTAGCCTCCTCTCAAGAAGCTCGTGCCAACTCAACCAGTCGTTGAGTCACGGTTGGCAGCCTGGACAGCCAACTTGCTGTGTTTCATACCATAGCCCACGTAGACAAGGATGCCTATGACGGTCCAGACGACAAAGCGGATCCATGTCGCCTGCGGCAATCCAGCCATGAGGTAGAGGCACGCTGCTATGCTCAAGATCGGTACAAAAGGCATAAACGGAAGCCGAAAGGGACGAGGTTGATCGGGCTTTGTATATCGAAGCAGCATGACACCGAAACTGACCAATACAAAGGCAAAGAAGGTGCCGATGTTGGTCATATCGGCCGCTTCCCCGATCTGGAAGAACGCTGCCAACACTGCGATGGCCACCCCTGTCAGAATAGTCGCACGATGCGGGGTCCCGAATGTCGGATGAACTTTGGATAGCCCTGGACTCAGGAGTTGGTCACGTGACATCGCAAAGAACACACGGATTTGACCAAGCATCATGACGACCAGCACACCCGTAATGCCTGCCACGGCCCCGATAGCCACAATGGCAGCGCCCCATTTGAACCCCACGAGACTCAGGGCTTCGGCTACCGGAGCGTGAATGTCGATTTGATTCGCAGGGACTAAGCCGGTAAGGACGGCGGCGACGGAGATATAAAGCACCGTGCAGACAGCCAGCGAGCCAAGGATCCCTAACGGAACATCTCGCTGCGGGTTCCGAGCCTCCTCTGCGGCAGTCGACACCGCGTCGAACCCGATATACGCAAAAAAGATGATGGCAGCGGCGGCCCGGACTCCCTCAAACCCGTTCGGCATAAAGGGCGTCCAATTCTCGGCACTCACCGCAGGAGCCCCGACGGCGATAAAGAACAGGATCACCCCAAGTTTCAAGATGACGATCACGCCGGCGGCGCGAGCACTTTCTTTAATTCCTATGACGAGGATGGCGGTGACCAACAACACAATGATCGCAGCGGGGAAATTCGCGATACTCCCTTCAGGCCCTCCAGCCCAATGCGGCGGGTTGGTCGCCCAATACGGCAGTTCCAAGCCCGCGAGTTTGAGCAATTTGTTAAAGTAGCCTGACCAGCCGATCGCGACCGCGACGCAGGCCACACCATATTCCAAGACCAGGTTCCACCCCGTCAGCCAGGCGAGAAACTCTCCCAGTGTGGCATAAGAAAAGGTGTAGGCCGACCCGGCCACCGGGATCATCGCTGAGAATTCGGCGTAGCAGAGGGCGGCTAATGCGCACGTGAAGCCGGACAGGATGAAGGACAGGACAATCCCAGGACCCGCTCCTGGACGAAGCGAGTCGCCGACTATGGCAGTACCGACCAGAACAAAGATGCCGGTCCCGATAATCGCACCGATTCCAAGTGCGGTCAGGTCCCAAGCCGTCAGCGTTTTTTTGAGCCGGTGCTCGGGGCGGTTGGCATCGGCCAGAATTTGATCGATGGATTTTGTCCGAAGAAGCGGATTGCTCACGGCCGTCCCCAGGCCCAAGATGTGAGAGTTCGATCTGACCGAATCGGTAGCTGGAAGCTTTTCATCAGGTTAATATACGGCAAGGGAATGGTGAACAGATTAGTGACGATGGACTTGAAATGGTGAAAACGGTTCATGCGCGAGTCCGACGAGCCGCCCGTAACAAGGCTTCAAATAACCGGCGATGAGCGATATGTCTCTCGAATAAGAATTCGGGATGCCATTGAACCGCAAGTAGAAATCGATGGCCAGATGACTCGATCGCCTCGACAACCTCATCGGGTGCAATGGCGCTTGCGATGAGTGATGGAGCAACCTTCTTGACCGATTGATGATGTGAACTATTGACCATCAGGGTGTCACTTCCGATCACCCTTCTTAGCAGGCTCTTGGAGGCGATAGTTACCGCATGAGCGATATGGATCGCCTTCGTCTTCTGACGATGATCCATCGCGCTAGGAACTTGAGCAGGAATGTCCTGAAAGAGGCTCCCCCCACACGCGACATTTACTGTCTGCATTCCTCCGCAGATCCCCAAGAGTGGGAGATCCCGCATCCTGGCCTCGCGCACCACCTCTAGTTCAAAATCTGCGCGACGCTCGTTGACGATCGGAAACTTGTAGCGCTTCCTTTCACCGTAGAGCCTTGGTGAAAGGTCCGGCCCGCTCCCTGTGAACAGAAGTCCATCAACGCCATCGAGAAGCCGTCGTCGAGCGGCGGGATCAGCTACGAGGGGTAGAATCAGAGGAATGCCACCGAGTTCTTCGACGGCTCGAATGTACCGGGCCCGCAGGAAGTAGGTGGGTTCCGGTCCGCCCATATCTTTCCTGTCACCAGCATGGAAGTCTGGTGTCACGCCGATGACAGGCTTCATATCACTGCACGGGTTCGTACGGTGAAGCGGGCTCGTACGGTGAAGACGGTGTGCCTGACATCCCCTCATTTTCAGCGGCAACGCCGAGGAAACGAACCGGTTTATCACCGGTCAAGTGTTCGGGGGTAATGAGGTAGGTGCCGTACACGCTGGGCACCCAGATATTCATCGCCGTTTGTTCGCTGAAACCTGAAAAAACGTAGGCGAGGCCACCCACAATCCCACCACCGATGGCGAACGCCGCTTTGAACGGGAAGTACAAGATAGTGGCGGCGGCAGAAGCCGCTCCCATACCGGCTCCGGTCGCCGTCCCTTGCTGCGCGTCAGCGGACGACGACTGGCTCCAAGCTGGGGCCACGAGCATCGAACAATAGGTCATGACAACGACGAGAATCACAATGGCAAGTCTCACGTGAGGCGCCTCCTTTTCCTTCAAATGCGCAAGCTAGTCTTCGCATGAACGATCATGCGGAGATACTGACATGCGTTATAACAAATTCAGTTGTGAATGCAAGCCCCCTGGCTGATTTGCACATCAAAGCGAGGGCGGATAGCTCGGAATCAGATCCAACTCGTCTAATATGTGCGCGAGAATATCATCCGTACGGGCGTAGGCCTCTTGACTCAACTCGTCCGTCAACTCATCGGCTTCCATTCGTTGATTCTCTTGAGCGAGACGAGACCGCAATCGCAAATCCAGCTTGCACCGACAGAGGGCTTGTGCGAAGACATCTTCCACACGCTCTTGGTAGAGTGAAACCTCATGTGGGTCGACCGCCTTCAAACTTGCCGCGAGCCGATCATTCAATTCCAAGGTCCTTCGAAGTGCCGCAAGCTGACTCGTGCCAATCTCGACAGCGACCTGAATGCCTGCCCTCCAACTCCGTTTTTTGACGTTGAACACGCAGACCACCGCATCGGTTTTCCCCTCGACCGGCTCGGGCCCAAAGAAAAATGTGACTCGAAAGGCAGGGACGTCTCGCGTTGCTTCTGACATGATGAATGGCCATTGTAGCATGATCCATGTGGAGTCAGTCGATCGATTGACGCCTTTCAGCCCCCAAGGATAAGATGCCACTCTATGAAGAGCGGTGCGCATCATCGCCGGATCCTCGCAATTCAAGAGGCACTTCGAGATCTTCCGACGGTCGACGGATGGCTGTTCTACGATTTTCGGGGCAGTGACCCGCTCGCCTATCGTGTGCTGCTGCTTGACCCGACTCGGCACGTCACTCGTCGCTGGTACTACTGGATACCGACAACCGGAGATCCTGTCAAACTTCTTCACAAGATCGAACCATACGTACTGGATGATCTACCCGGCCAGGTTCAGGAGTACGTGTCATGGGAGCAGCAACGGAGGCTCTTGGCCTCCCTCTTGAGCGATCGACAACAAATTGCCATGCAGTATTCACCGTTCAACGCTGTTCCATATCTGTCGCGGGTCGACGCCGGTACCGTCGAGTTGATCCGAAGCTTTGGACTCAAGGTCGTCACATCAGCCGATCTCGTGCAACGATTTGAGGCAGTTTGGACGGATCAACAACTGGAATCCCATCGGTACGCTGTTGTTACACTCAGAAGCATCGTCGATGACGGCTTTTCTCATGTGGCCTCTTGCCTCACCCACGAACGTCCGCTGACAGAATACGACCTGCAACAATTCATCCTCTCGCGCATTCGCGATTCGGGTTTAACAACATCCAGTGCTCCGATTGCCGCTGTAGACACTCACAGCGCCGACCCCCATTATTGCCCGGGTGAATCCGGATCCTCCCCTATCACTCGTGACAATTTGATTCTGATCGATCTATGGGCGAAGCAGACTCTCCCGGGATCCGTCTACGGCGACATCACCTGGACAGGCTACAGCGGTAAGCACGTGCCGTCTAGGCACCGCGCGATTTTTGATTATGTGCGACGAGGGCGTGATGCGGCACTCGCGTTTGTCCAAGAGAAGGTAATGGCAGGACAATTCCCCTGTGGGTGGGAAGTCGATGATATCTGTAGAAAAACCATTTGCGAAACCGGCTACGGTGACTTTTTCATCCATCGAACGGGCCACTCTATCGGTGAGGACGTCCACGGCAATGGAGCCAATATCGACAACCTGGAAACGCAAGACAATCGCCGACTCATGCCGCGCACCTGTTTTTCGATAGAGCCCGGCATCTACCTTCCGGGAGAATTCGGAATCAGGAGCGAGCTCGACGTGTATGTCTCGGATCGAGAGGCCGTCGTGTATGGCTTGCCACTTCAGACTGAGATCGTGCCTCTTCTCTAGTATCCGATACATCCGCGCGTTCCGCTTCCTTGACACTGTCTCTCTACAGCGGCTAGATTAAATTCTAATCCTTCTTGTTAACAAGTTCTCCGCACGAGGCCACAGATGTTCGGAACCATGGGCTTCTCTGAGCTCATTATCATTCTCATCATTGTCCTAATCATTTTTGGTGCCGGCCGATTGCCCCAGATCGGTGAAGGCGTCGGTAAGGCCTTGAAAGGGTTTCGGAAAGAGGTCAGCGAAGCCCCCCTGCCCACACCGGGTCAGGTCCAACAGGAAACCGAACAACCACGATCAGTTGAAGCTCCTCCTACGGCAACAACCGGGGCATCCTCCGCTGCCAGTGCATCCTCCCCCCTGACCAAAACGAATGTCCCCTATGTTCCAGGGCCTGAGCTGACGCCTGGCACCACTGCTTCGTTGCTTTACAATACCGCCCCCCCCACTCCACCGGCCTCGACCACTTCTCCAAATCCAGCTCCTACGTCTTCCGCTACTCGTGTGATTTCGATGGAGGAGCGGGCCGCAGCTTCTCCTCCGGCAGCTCGTGCCTCGTACCCTCCATTGTCAGCCACGCCCCGCGCGAAAGCCACTGCGAAACGCCCTTCAGCGATCGTCAATAAAGATGCTGTTGCCCGTGTGCAGGCACAACAAGCTGCGCTGAAAGCGAAGGCACCAGCAGCAGCAGAAATGTCGCCCGACGATCTGCAACATCTAGGGGAAGGCCTTGGAGAAGCCGTACGAACGTTTCGGCAGGCGGTGACCGATGTCCGAAATAGCGTGGACCCTCAGATGCAGACCATTCAGGCTGAAATAGATGCGGCCCAAAAAGAAATCCAGCAATCTATCGAAGCGGCAAAGGAACCGCCGCCAGTACAGGACGAGTCCCTAAAATCCTCGTGATCCTCTTTTCGCGGTTCTCCATACTGTTGTCACCTGTTTGCCGAACCAAATGGTTCCTCTTCACATCCCCATTTCCATTGCTCATTTGCTTCTCTCTGACCGTAGGCTGCTACCAGGATAGTCCCTCACCTGATCGACAAACGGCGGTTGACCTCCTGGTCACGTTGCTAGATGACCGCGATACGTTCGTTCGACGGAACGCAGCGGAGGCTTTGGGAAAGATCGGAGATTTGAAATCGAAACCCTTCCTTCTGGCAAAGCTAGATGATTCACAGCCAGCCGTGCGTGAAGCTGCTGCTCGGAGCTTGGGCCGGTTATCAGGATTGGACTCTGAAACACGTTTCAAGTTGACACTGCTTCTGCAGGATGCCGATATGTCGGTACAGCGAGCAGCCGCGCAAACCCTGAGTAGATACTAGATGCCTACCTGGTTCGGCGCCCAGCTCGAAGGTAAAGATAGAATCGATCGTGTGATAAAGGGCTAGCTTCGATGTTGATTGGGTAGAAGACAGGATCTCAAGGGCTTCAGGATGGGTTTCGGTTTCGATTCAGAGCCTCGACCAGCCCAACCAGTTCTTCCTGGACCTTCTTATCCAGCTCGATGAATTGAACGCCCATCCCAGGAAATAGGAGGTATCGCTCAGGTTTGTTGCGGACCCACGCAACCTTTGCTTTAGCTTTGAGTTTATCCCAGGGTTTATCTGGAATGGCGAATTCAACCGTCAACTCAGTGCCTGGTTTCAAGGGAGCACCACTTTCAATAAAGAGCCCACCTCCACCGATACCTCCTGTAAGACTATCGAACTGCTTTCCTCCTGGCGTCGTGTAACGGACCTTCAGGGCAAGAGGCGCGCGCGCTTGGGTACGGCAATGGGCAAATCGAGCATCTTCACCGCTGATAAGCACACGCTCGATGACCGCACCCCATGACACAGCACCCAAAAGGAAGCCTGAGGCGTCGTGGATGTTGATCGTTTCTTGGTCCAAATCGATGACGAGAGACTTACCTTGATGACCTGCAGTGGAAACAACAGGGAGTTTCATAAACCCAATACTCTTCCAAGTAAGCTACATGAGGGATGGAGCTAGGCCGCTTGGCTCGTGTTCTGGGTTATATTCACTAACTCATGAATTCGATCCCGGATCTCTTCGGAAATTTCTGTGAATCGGATTCCCATTCCAGGGCTGAACGTATATTGATCGGCCTTTGGGCAAACCCACGCCACACTCCCTTTAGCTGGAAGCCATTCTTCAGACTTTTCCCGAAGAGAGAATTCCATGGCTAGCTTGGTCCCAACAGGAAGAGGAGATTGGCTTTCAATAAATAACCCGCCTCCCCCGATACCTCCTGCGCGACTTTCAAATCGCGTCCCTTCAGGGGTGTTGTATCGCACTCGAAACGCCAGGGATATACGCGGCTCGGAGCGGATCTCTTTTTGAACAGAAACCTTGTGGTAGGCAAGAATCTGGTCGATAACGAAGTCCCATGATAAACCGCCGATGGCTTCCCCATTAGCCCCCGACAAGACAACCATTTCACGGGCTGCATCAAGCTCAATGATCTTGCCTTTATGACGGAGACTTAAAGAAATTGGGTACTTCACAAACCCTCCATCAGCAACTCCACACGTGGAAAGTATAGCGCAGCGATTCAGCTTGTCGAGATACGGATGAAGGTACTATGGGGAGCGAAGTAGGAAGGCGTAGGTACAGGAACATCACCGACCCAAGCGTTCAGAAAAGTCTGGTCTGGTGAGGACCATTGTTCAGTTTTTCTTAGTTTTTACGCTGTCTTAGCGTCTTTGTCTTGCTCAAAGATACGCATCGGCGGGTTTTTGCCCTGGATAGAATCCTCTGTAATCACCACCTCGATGATCTGTTTCTGGGAAGGGGCATCATACATTACGTCGAGCATAACCTCTTCCAAGATCGCTCGAAGCCCTCGGGCACCAGTCTTCTGGGAATAGGCTTTTCGTGCAACAGCCCCCAACGCCCCTTCCGTGAACCGTAGCTTGACCTTTTCAAACGACAGCAACTTTTCGTACTGCTTCGTCAGAGCATTGCGTGGTTCTGTCAGGATACGGATAAGAGCACGATCGTCTAGTTCTTCTAACGTAGCTACAACGGGCAACCGTCCGACAAATTCAGGAATGAGACCGAACTTCAGGAAATCTTCAGGTTGCACCTTGCCGAGTAAATCGCCCAAGCGAATGTCGCTCTTCCCACGAATTTCTGCTCCAAATCCCATTGACTTCCGATTCAGACGCTGCTCGATGATTTGCTCCAGACCGACAAAGGCCCCACCACAGATAAACAGAATGTTGCTGGTGTTCACTTGAATGAACTCTTGATGCGGATGCTTTCTCCCTCCTTGCGGAGGGACATTCGCAATCGTGCCCTCAATCAATTTCAGGAGGGCTTGCTGCACACCTTCACCGGACACATCTCGAGTTATCGATGGACTGTCACTTTTCCGGCTGATTTTATCGATTTCATCGATGTATACGATCCCACGCTCGGCCCGTTCAACATCGTAGTCAGCAGCTTGCAGGAGTTTCAGAATGATATTCTCAACATCCTCGCCCACATAACCGGCCTCGGTCAGCGTCGTAGCATCGGCGAGGGTGAACGGAACATCCAAATACTTGGCTAGAGTTTGGGCCAGGAGGGTTTTCCCTGTACCGGTAGGACCCACCATGAGGATGTTGCCCTTCTGGAGTTCGATATCATCAACCTCTTTTTCCTTTGAAGAAATGCGCTTGTAGTGATTATGAACGGCCACGGACAAGATACGCTTCGCACGCTCCTGTCCGATGACATACTGATCGAGGTGATGTTTAATTTCTGCCGGCTTCTTGAGCTTCGACGAAATCTCCTCTTTGGCCTCTTCCCAATCCTCGGCAATAATGTCATTGCAGAGATTGACACATTCATCACAGATATAGACCGTCGGTCCGGCAATCAATTTTCGTACTTCATCACGGCTTTTGCCGCAGAAAGAACATCGCAGGTGCCGGTCCATCTTTTCCTGTTTGGCCATGGATCCTCCCGTGTTACTTGCCTTTGGCCCCGTCCTTTGCTCCGTCGTGTGATTCCACTGCTTTCATATATTTCGGAGGTCGTGTGATGACCTCGTCGATAATCCCGTATCGCTTTGCTTCCTCACCGGACAGGAAGTAGTCTCGTTCAGTATCATGAGCAATCTTCTCGATAGGTTGTCCCGTGTGCTTGGCCATAATCTCATTGAGACGTTCACGAATCTTTAGTATTTCTCGAGCATGGATGTCGATCTCCGTCGCCTGCCCCTGGAATCCACCTAACGGCTGATGGATCATCACTCGGGCATTAGGCAAAGCAAACCGTTTGCCTTTTGTTCCTGCGGTCAGGAGGAGTGCACCCATACTCGCAGCCTGACCGAGGCAAATGGTGTTGATGGGAGGTTTCACATACTGCATCGTGTCATAGATGCCTAATCCGGCCGTCACACTGCCCCCGGGCGAATTGACATAGAGATTGATATCTTTCTCAGGATCCTCCGCTTCGAGAAAAAGCAGTTGCGCGATCACCAAGTTGGCAAACACATCGTCAATCGGGGCACCAAGGAAAATAATGCGATCCTTGAGGAGGCGTGAGTAGATATCATAGGCACGTTCGCCTCGATTGGTTTGTTCAACGACGATCGGGACCAACATATTCCTCAGTTCCTTTCTTCTATAAGCCCCTGCCAGCTGAGATCAGGCGCGCGACGAACGGCTGATTTATCCTTGAATGACCGCTTGGCGGTAGACAGCATCCAGAGCTTTGTCAGCCAAGATCCGTGCCCGTAATTCATCGATGGCATCCTGGCCACCTGCCTGGATCATCTTTACGAGATCAGCCATCGGAACCCTCAGTTCCGTGGCTAATCGAGTCACTTCATTGTTCAGATCTTCCTGGTTGACTGACAAACCTTCCTTTTCGGCGATGGCTTCCAGTATCAATCCCGCCTTCACACGACGATGAGCTTCATCACGATGTTCCTCGCGAATCTTCTTCCGTTCTTCTTCATCAACTGCCGGAAGGGAACCGGTAGCGTTACCCCGATGCCGTGCTTGGAGTTTTTGACGAACAATCGTACTAAGCTCTCGTTCGACGAGTGAGTCGGGTAGGTCAAAATGATGGGCTTCGAGCAGGCCTTTGAGAAGTGTATCTTTGTAAGATTCTTCAATATCTTTCTTAAGAGCCTTTTCCATTTCACCGCGAAGCTTGTCTCGTAATTCTTGGAGTGATGCGTATGGTCCGCAGTCCTTGGCAAACTCGTCGTCGAGCGCAGGAAGCTTTTTTTGCTTGACCCCCTTAATATCCAATTGGAACCTGACGGCTTTTCCCGCAACTCGCTGGTCGGGATGGCTCACAGGATAAGTCTGAGGAATCTCTATGACGTCCCCTTGCAGCCTTCCGATAAGGTACCCATCAATATCGATCCCCAGCAAGGCTGCCTTCGACCCTACCCTGTGCAGCTGACCTTCTTTCTTTGTCCCTTCCAGAGGGGTGCCATCTAGGAATCCTTCAAGATCGACAATGGCATAGTCTCCTTCCGCTAACGCTGTACCCACTGGCGCAGCATCCAATTGAGCTTGTTGTTCGCGCAACACATCCAAGGCACGATCTACCTGCTCAACTGTAACGGTGCGCTTGTCGGCTGCGAGAGAAAGGGGATTTGGCGCTTTATAGCTGCCTAGCTCGATTGTAGGCTTTATCTCGACTGTCGCGGTAAAGGTGAACGGAGAATCTTTTTTGATTTTGACTCGATCCAAGGGTGGGATTTCCACCACCACTGGGCTGATCCCTGCTTCCTTGATGGCTCGATCATAGAAATCAGGGACCAGTTTTCGAATCACATCCTCTTCCACCGTTTTGGCATAACGCTTTTCTAGAATCGCCATGGGGGCTTTCCCTGGTCGAAAGCCTGGAATCTGTACCTGGCGGTTGAGCTCTAGGTACGCACGTGAAAATTGTTGGGTCACCTCGTCGGCTGGCACCTCGATTTTCAAGGCACGTTTCATCGGTCCCAGCTCTGTTACTTCCATTTTCATCGTCAAGATTTTTGTCCCAGTCTTTTGTCCCAGTCTAAGGGGATCGAAGTGATGGTGCGAGAGGGGGGACTTGAACCCCCACGGTCACCCACGAGATCCTAAGTCTCGCGCGTCTGCCAGTTCCGCCACTCTCGCACGGTGGAGAACGTCCGCGGTGCTACTCCCTTAGTAAGCCAGCAAAAATAGGCAATGTCGTATAGCTTTGTACCGTTGGACCCATGTAAGTGTCAACCCATACGACCGAGGGAACGTCATCCCACTGTTCCGCAATGTCACACCTCGAAAGATGAGCTCATGCCAACAGAACTGCATGACCTGTTCGCCTTGCTGGTCATACACACGCATGCTAAGATGCTCGCCTTTGTACTTCTCGACGCGGAGAGGTGCGAGAGTGGACGAATCGACATGCTTGGAAAGCATGCGTCCCGGCAACGGGACCGTGGGTTCGAATCCCACCCTCTCCGCCATACTACACTTGGCATGTACCGCCCGCATCTTCTTTCCGTGTCGTATTCGTGCGAGCGAACAGAGATCTTGGGTGTGGACTGAACTGGAGAGCCTCGTTTGAGAATAGGGGCTGGGCCCTGTGCAATAGAACCCTGTGAACCCCGCCAGGTCCGGAAGGAAGCAACGGTAAACAGTCAGTTCTGTGTGCCGCAGGATCACCTGGCCCCACTTCTTCTTTTCAAAGATGTTGACAAAAAGACAGGAGGTCTTCCCCGTGGATCTAGGCTCACACATCTCTGACACCCTGATATTATCTTTCACCGGAAGGGGATAGGGACCGTTGGATTACCAAGTCTCTGCTCGGAAATATCGACCCGGCACATTTGATGATGTGATCGGTCAGCCGCATGTCATCCAAACACTAATGAACGCGGTCTCGACAAAGCGAATCGCGCATGCCTACCTATTTTCAGGTACACGAGGCGTGGGGAAAACGACCGTCGCTAGAATCCTCGCGAAGGCGCTCAACTGTGAACGAGGACCAACGAGTCGCCCCTGCGACAGGTGCGAGAACTGCCGCGAGATCGCTCAGGGAAGCTCGGTCGACGTCATCGAAATTGATGGCGCATCCAATACCAGCGTGGACGATGTCCGGGAGATTCGCGAGAACGTCAAGTTCACACCGTTTCGTGGTCAGTTTCGTGTCTACATCATCGACGAAGTTCACATGCTCTCTAACTCGGCGTTTAATGCCCTCTTAAAGACACTTGAAGAACCACCGGCGCATGTCGTCTTCGTTTTTGCGACCACAGAAATTCACAAGATCCCCGCGACGATTCTCTCGCGGTGCCAGCATTACAATTTTAGGCGTATCGCCAGAACCGAAATCATCGAGCGGCTTCGGCATGTGGCAGCTCAAGATCAGCTGACCCTCGAGGACCGAAGCTTCGTAGCGCTGGCCCGGGCCAGCGAAGGAAGCATGCGTGATGCCCTGAGCTTGCTTGATCAGGCAATCGCCTATGGTGGTAAGGCCATCCGCCACTCGGACCTGGAAGTACTCTTGGGAGCCGTACCTCAGGAGCTGGTGCAGGGACTCATCAGAGCTGTTTGGGTCCAAGACAGCCCAGCCGCACTGGCCAGCCTGGCCCATTTGCTTGACCAAGGACATGACTTGCGGGCATTTTGCGCAGAAGTAGTCGAACGCCTTCGCAATTTGCTTGTGGCAGCAGTCGTCCCTGGCAGAACTGAGTTGCGCAGTTTGATTGAAACTGCGGAAGAAGACCTGAACCAGCTTTCGGTAGAAGCCAACGCGTTGACGCCCGAACAAATTCAGGAACTATTGGCAATCTTTATTCAGGCTGAGGATTCGCTCCGCTTCAGCTCCCACCCTCGTTTTGTGGTAGAAACTGCTGCCATCCGAGCCACACGATTATTACGCCGCCGAGACAGTAAGACGGCGCAGCCAATAAAAGCCGAACCGCCTCCTTCGAGCCAAAAGCATCCGATTGACTCAGAGGCGCCTAAGACAATTCTACCAGCGGCGGCTCCCCGTGCACAGCATCAGGATATGCCCGCTAGCACAAAGCCAGCCTCTCAACCTAATCTCACTTCCAGGTCAGCTCTTCCAGACCCCGTCCCTACACCTGCAACCGATGCGGCGACAGCGACTATGCCGACTATGACTGTCGGCCCACACTCAACATTGCATTGGGAATCGGTCCAAGAGGAGATCAATGCTTCATTTCCAAATATGGCACCGTTCCTCGAGGCTGGTCGGTTTGTTGGAATGGAAGGCGGCCTAGTCACCATCGGATTTCCCAAGCAGGCGACCCTGGCCAGAGCCAGATTGGAGAAGGAAGAAAATCTTCTGGTACTCGCACGGCTATGTGAGCAGCAAATGGGGCATCCGGTCCGTGTTCGCATCATCGAACTGAACGAGGCTCATCCCCCAGGGCCGACCATGGCCCAGATTCGAGCCACCAAGGAACAAGAGCAGCGATTAGTGTTGTTCGAACGTGCAAAAGCGAATCCAACGGTGAAGCAGGCACTCGAGATCTTCGGCGCTGAGTTGGCCGAGGTTCGTACCGTAGCTCAACAGGAGGCGAACGAATGAAAAATCCTTTCGGCAACATGAACAACATCCTCAAGCAAGCCCAAGCCATGCAGGAGCAGATGGCCAAGATTCAAGAACAAGCGGCATCGAAAACCGCCAGCGGCACGGCAGGCGGCGGGATCGTCACGGTCACCGCGAACGGGGCGATGCAGATTGTCGGTGTGGCGATCGATCCTGAAGTTGTTAAGAGCGGTGATGTCGATATGCTCCAAGATCTGGTGGTGGCCGCGACGAACGAGGCGCTCCGTAAAGCCAAGGAATTGATGGAAGGTGAGATGAAAGCGCTGACTGGCGGGATGAAAATCCCGGGCTTGTTCTAGTAATGGCGGTCGATCAACAAGGCTTGTTGGCAAGACTGATCAAGGAATTGGTCCGTCTCCCTGGAATCGGCCACAAAAGCGCACAGCGGTTGGCCTTTCACCTTATGAAAGCTGAGCGGGATGACGCCATGCGATTATCCGATGCCATTCGTGCCGTAAAGGACGGGTTGGCGTTTTGCCGACAATGTCGGAATATCGCCGAAGGGGACTTATGCGAGTTTTGTCTGGACCCCAAACGCGATCAGACGAAGATTCTCGTCGTGGAGGAACCGAGCACCCTCTATGCCGTTGAACGGGCAGGTGCCTATCGTGGCCTCTATCACGTCCTGTTGGGAGCGCTGTCCCCGCTCGACGGCGTCGGTCCTGGAGACATCAAGGCGGATGAGCTGATCGACCGCGTCAAACTCGGTGGGGTTGAAGAAGTGATTCTTGCAACGAACCCCACCATAGAAGGAGAAGCCACCGCGATCTACCTCACACGATTGCTCAAGCCTTTCGGCGTCCGTGTTTCGCGCATCGCCTATGGCATTCCAGTGGGCATGGACATTGAGTATGCAGACGAAGTAACGTTGTTGAAATCAATCGAGGGGCGACGGGATTTGTAGCCTCTGGTGGGATTCCAGCGCTCATTGACCCCCTCTCAGCGAGGTTGCTATAGTTCCTTTATTCCCTCGGATTTAGAGTCCTGGCTATGAAAACACGCCCCCCCAAAAAACGAACTTCTTCCCCTAAACCTCCTAGCGCAGCACCTGTCATACGTTCTGCGACTTCTCGAAGGAGAAGTCCCAAGAATGGAAAGTATCCAGATATTCGCCGTGATCTTGAACGCCAGCGGGAAGCCATCCTCAATGAGACTGGGGAAGTCCTAACACATCGCGGTGATATCGAGGCATTTCCCGACGTCAGCGACCAGGCGTCCGCCGTGGTCGATCAGAACTTTTCGATGCGCATTCGCGACCGCGAACGGAAGTTGCTCAAGAAGATTGACGACGCGCTTGAGCGGATGGATGCGGCCACATACGGAACGTGCGAGCGCTGCAGTGGAGACATTCCGTACAAGCGGCTCAAAGCCCGCCCCGTAACTACACTCTGCATCGAGTGCAAGACGATTCAAGAACAGGAAGAACAAGCTCGAGGCTGAGTCCTTTCTTTCCCTGTATCAGAAGTGCAGCGCTACTCCTCCAACCAGATGGATTGTTGAAATGCTGTAGCGTTCCCAATAGGAGTCCGTTTCATATTTAAATGTGTGCCAGCCCTGCGTCCACTTCGCTTCGCCAAAGAGAGCCAGATACTTGATCACAAAGAACTTGATACCTCCCAATGCCTGAATGGAAGGGGAATAGCTGGTCTCTTCATAGCCCTGTAGAGATAAGCGAGCCCGTTGGGCACCTCCTCCGATTCCCACATAGGGATACCATCGCCCCTGCGGCATGTGTCTTCCGTAGCCCAGATCGGATACCGGAACAGCAGGTTGAAGGCGATATTGTCCACCGCGAATTCACGACGGGTGAATGGCCCTATGAATCCAACCGGCGTACCACTGGTTAGAAATGTCCCAAATCCAGGGATGACCTGGCCATCCGGAACATCTGCGGTAAACCTGGTCCAATCGATTTCTAATCCGATTTGCGGTTGCCAGCGCGGTATTTTCTGAGACATGCCAAGCGGAGAGTTTGGCGCCGAACGTTCCAGCATCTTCTAAACGAAGATTGGTTCCTTTGGCATCGACCGGTTCTACGAGCCCCGTGGAGACGTTTATCAATTGATTGGCTTGAAATGTTGTATCGCCATGAAACGCCCATCCGCCATATCCACCGAGGGAAAATTCCCAGTTCCGCTCCGCAGCCGCCGGTGTTGTCAAAATTAACATGCACGAGACGGCAAGGCTCCACAGCACGGCTTGACGCATGACGATCCTCATCAGTGACCAGCAAGACTAGCGTCACTCTATCGGAAGGATGCGAAACGTCCGGCAATTATCGTTTTCTGCGAAATGGAGGCTACGGGGTATTGCGGGAGGAATAGGGCCTACTGTTTTAACGCCTTAATGCGTTCCTTCACGTGCGCAATCCGGGCAGCCTCTTCTGGGATGCCTTCTACGATAGCCAGGTAGGTTTCGTATTCCGAGAGCGCACGCTTGGGGTTTGTCGTTTCAGTCGCTTCGGCAAAGTTGTAGCGGGCGAGCGCATAGTTGGGGCGGAGGACGATGGCTTTTTCAAACAAGCTCACGCCTGCGACTTTATCTCCAAGTTGGACCTCGATCGTACCGAGGTTGTTCAGTACCTCGGGAATATTGGGTCTGAGTGCAAGTGACTGCAGCAGCTCGGCTTTAGCTTTCTCAAGTTGTCCCTTCGCCTGCCACGCAACACCAAGCTTATGATGGGCTTCCGCAAGCCACACCGTATTCGTAAATCCACTGGCAATAGACTTCTGATACGCATCCGCGGCGATGTCATAGTTCTTTTCACCGCAGTACGCAAGTTGAGCGGCCTGGCCACGCGCGAATTGCTGCAATGATGAGAACGGCTCCTTCTCTTCGATCCCCTGACTTTCAATGTTCTGGCCCCCTTTGCCTCCCGTCGGATTGCGCAGCCGATCGAGAAACTCCCGCCGATATGGAGAGAACAGCCGTACGTACGGGTCTATGGTGAAGGAGGCCTGGAGCAGGATCGGACGTACCCGAAGGCTGGAAACCAGATACTGAGTCGTACTTTTTTCATCGCCAGTTTCCAGCAGAGCACTACTCTCCATGTTCGTTCCTGTCTCCAATTGGGCGATATTCAAATAGAACTCGAGGGACGGTCTCAGCTGAGAGAGCGTGTGTCGAAGCACGGAATATGGGCGAAGATCCAGCCCTCTCGGAAACGTGAAGAGCGCTCCGACCAATACTCCGTCTTCGTCGAAGAAATAGGATTCCTCTCCGTGTGAAGCACTACGTTCTATCGAAATCGTCAACTCCTGACCACTTCCCCAATCGCTCGCTGTATGCGTCGAGGGAGGATGTTTTTTCAGGAAGTTCACCTTGCTCTCACAGAGTGCCGTCGAAGCAAGCAACAAGAGATCGGTTTCCGAGGGAGGGAGAGGGGGCCGGACCGGGGCATCTGATCCACAGCCTACCGTTAAGCTTAGCGCGAGCGACAAGCCGGATGATGTCAGGAGCCTTGAGATGTTCATGCATGAAGCCTCTGAGAGGAACCATACACGATTTGAGGGGGGCTTCGCGAAGAGGAAAATGAAAGGCCCGCTCTTCACAGAAGAGCGGGCCTTAATCTTTAGTAAGCCGCCTGGGATACCTACTGGCGTTGTGCGTCCAGCATGCTATCTTCCGCGGTGTATCCGTAAAGATAGGGATAGTTACCACCAAGCGTATACATCGGGCGATTAATCCCGTAATCAAACGCATGGCCAATCGGGTGCAGAATGAACCCGACCCAGCGAAGCGGATGATCACTGATGGCCGATCCGGCGGCTGGGGATGAATAGACCAAGGCGGTGCTGTCCAGAATATTATAAATACTTGTGGGAGGCATGTATTCCTTGTCCTCGGCACCCGCACCCTGTTGATGCGTCGTGCTACAGCCGGTTACGACCAGAGCCAACATCGCCATCCCGACAACCGTCAACGTCGCTTTCATAATATAACCTCGCTTGGTTCGAGCCTCATCATAGGATCCTACAAGATGGGACACGTCATAGAGACAATCAGAAGTGTAGCCGACGTCTCCATTTCTGTCCAGAATTAGGAGCCATGCCCTGCCGAAGCAACGTCAGCGTTTCTCAGGAGTTAGAGGGGAAGCGGGGTGAAAGCAGATGGTGGGCGATACAGGTATCGAACCTGTGGCCTCTTCCGTGTGAAGGAAGCGCTCTACCACTGAGCTAATCGCCCGATTGTCGGGAGTCTAGCACGGGATTTCTGCTCGGTTCAACGTGGCCGATCTCCTTGACTTCACTAAAACACCGTTTCTAAAATGAACCCTTTCCCTCGCAAGGACGATTAATCATGAGAGATGACGTGGTCATCATCGGCGGAGGTCTGGCTGGGTCCGAAGCCGCCTGGCAGGCAGCGAATCGTGGAGCGAAAGTTACGCTCTACGAAATGCGCCCGAAAGAGATGACGAAAGCGCACAAGACCGGTGGGTTGGCTGAACTTGTCTGCTCGAACTCGCTGGGATCTCTCGATCCGCTGAATGCCCCCGGCATTTTGAAAGAAGAGATGCGGCGGCTCAATTCGCTGGTTATTTCATCCGCCGAGCAAGCCCGCGTGCCGGCCGGGTCGGCACTGGCCGTTGATCGGGACCTGTTCTCCCAGCACATTACTCGAGCGCTGGAGAGCCATCCCAACATCAGAATTCTCCACGAAGAGATTAGCGAGATCCCGACGGATTGTCTCTGTATCATTGCGACGGGGCCATTGACCTCGGACAAACTGTCCCAGGCGATTCGTGCCGTGACGCAATCCCAACACCTGTACTTTTACGACGCGATCTCGCCGATCGTGGACGCGGACTCCATTAACATGGATGTGGTCTTTCGCGCCTCTCGCTACGATAAAGGCGGGGATGATTATTTAAATTGCCCCATGACAGCGGAACAGTACAATGCGTTCTATGACGCCATGATGGCCGCGGAGAAGGTGCAGCCGAAGGAGTTTGAGAAGACGCCCTATTTTGAGGCCTGCGTGCCAATCGAAGTGCTGGCCGAACGTGGCCGCCAGACGATGCAGTTTGGCCCCATGAAACCAGTCGGCCTGAAGGATCCGCGAACGGGGATCGAACCCGCGGCAGTCGTACAACTGCGAACGGAAAATATTCACCGTACCTGTTACAACTTGGTGGGCTTTCAGACCAAACTGACGTACCCTGAACAGAAACGGGTCTTTCGGATGATCCCTGGCCTCGAACAGGCAGAGTTTCTGCGATATGGGAGCTTGCACCGCAACACCTTTATCAATTCCCCACAGCTCCTGTTGAACACGTTGCAATTCAAAGCTCGGGGCACTCTCTTCTTCGCTGGGCAACTTGTCGGCGTGGAAGGCTACACCGAATCAGCTGCCATGGGAGGCATGACCGGCATCAATGCAGCTCGGGCCTTGGCTGGCGAACCGTTGATCACTCCACCACCTACGACGGCGCATGGCTGTTTGATTGCTCATGTTACTGCCTCAGATCCGCGTCACTTCCAACCGATGAACACCAATTTTGGCCTATTCCCTCCCTTGGCAACTCCTCCAAGGGACAAGGACAAGAAGCGGCGCTCATTGAGCCAACGAGCTCTTGAGGATTTCGACGTATGGACGAAGCAATCACAAATTTCCTAATGTACCTCCAAGTGGAACGCAATGCCTCACAAGAAACCATTCGTAACTATCGATCCGATCTTCAGCAGCTGAGGGGATTTCTCCGCCGCACGGAAACCGCTCACCCTCGAGTCGATGCGATCACCAGTGACGATATTCGGGCCTATCTGCACAGCCTGGATCAACAAGGCGACAAGGCGTCATCGTTGGCAAGAAAGCTAGCGTGCCTCCGGAGTTTCTTTCGGTTTCTGGTCCGTGAGGGAATCGTGCACACCAACCCAGCAGAAGACTTGCGAAGTCCAAAGTTGCCAAAACCGCTTCCTCGAGTGCTAACAAAGGGCGATGCGGCGGCGCTCATGGAATTTCCAACTGGGCAATCGCCTCTCTCCTTACGCGATCGTGCCTTGCTGGAAACCTTGTACTCGACCGGTGCCCGAGTGAGTGAGGCCGTGGGGATCAATCTCGGCGACCTCAACGAAATGGACGGACTCGTCTGCCTGCGAGGGAAGGGCCGCAAGGAACGGGTCGTTCCGATTGGAGACGTGGCACTCCAGGCGATTCAGGACTACCGGAAGTCGCTACGTGCGCCAAGCCTCGGGGCCCAGCTGTCGGCTCCATTGTTCTTGAATCATCGTGGGGGTCGGCTCACGACACGAAGCGTCGCTCGAATGGTTTCGCGATACTCCAGTCGTCTCGTGGGTGGAGCAGTGAGCCCACATGCCTTGCGGCATTCGTGCGCGACGCACTTGCTCGACGAAGGCGCAGACCTCCGATCGATACAGGAAATGCTCGGCCATGCGTCGCTGAGCACCACGCAAAAATATACGCATGTGGCGACGGATCAGCTCCTGGCGGTCTACGATCAAGCCCATCCTCGCGCGCGAGCGGCCAGCACCCTTTCAGGAAAGGATCGGAAATCGTCATGATCATTCGATCAACCACCATTCTGTGTGTCAGACGCGATGGACGAGTTGCCATGGGCTGCGACGGCCAGGTCACCGTTGGAACCACGGTGATGAAACACAACGCCAAGAAACTTCGCCGCCTGCATCACGACCAGGTACTGGCGGGATTTGCGGGAGCCACCGCTGATGCCTTCACGCTGTTCGAGAAGTTCGAAAGCAAATTGGAGGAGCATCGAGGCAGTCTCACAAGAGCAGCGGTCGAGCTGGCGAAAGATTGGCGGACCGACCGGGTGCTTCGACGTTTGGAAGCCCTGCTTGCCGTCGCCGGATCGGAACACTCGTTCATTATTTCTGGGACAGGCGATGTCGTGGAACCAGAGGACGGTATTCTGGCAATAGGCTCAGGTGGACCCTATGCCCTCGCAGCGGCCAGAGGCCTGTTACGACACTCCCAACTCGATGCCTCAGCGATTGTAATGGAAGCCATGCATATTGCTGGTTCTATTGACATTTACACCAATCAACAGATTATTGTTGAAGAACTTCAAGGATAGGACACGATGATGAAACAGCTCACGGGCGATGCCGACCCGCTGAATGTCAACAGCCTCACGCCACGTCAGATCGTCGAAGAACTGAATCGGTACGTCATCGGACAAAAGGATGCCAAGCGCATGGTCGCCATTGCTCTCCGAAACCGTTGGCGCCGCCAGCAGCTATCCCCTGATCTCCGTGATGAGGTCATGCCAAAAAACATTATCATGATTGGACCGACCGGCGTCGGGAAGACCGAAATCGCCAGACGTCTTGCCAAGCTCGCGCAAGCCCCGTTCATCAAGATCGAAGCGTCAAAGTTCACCGAGGTCGGATATGTCGGGCGCGATGTGGAATCGCTCATACGGGACCTGACAGAGCTGTCCATCAATATGGTCAAGACCACTCGCCTGGAGACCGTTCAGCAAAAGGCCGAACACCAAGCAGAGGAGCGATTACTCGATCTGCTCTTGCCGCCACCTCCCCCTCGGCCCGGGTTCGTCGAAGGCACGGGGGAGACAGGCGGCCACGCACCCCAAGATTCGCATGAAAGCACCAGATCGAAACTCCGCCTGCAGTTGCGGGAAGGCAAGCTGGATGAACGAACGATCGAGATGGACGTCAAGGAACGAGGCCTGCCGGTCGGCGTGATCTCCAACGTCGGTGGGCTTGACGATCTCGAAAGCAACCTGCGCGACATGTTGGGTGGCATGTTCCAAGGCAAGAAAAAGAAACGGGTGATGAAGGTGCCCGAGGCCCTCAAACATCTGTCACAGGAAGAAGCTCAGAAACTGATCGATATGGATGATGCCATTCGTGAAGCCATCACCAAGGTGGAGCAGACTGGGATTGTCTTCCTCGATGAGATCGATAAGATCGCCGGCCGCGAACGCACTATGGGCCCCGACGTGTCGCGAGAAGGCGTCCAGCGAGACCTGCTCCCCATCGTTGAAGGTTGTACGGTCACCACCAAACACGGTCCGGTTGTCACAGATCACATCCTCTTCATCGCCGCCGGCGCCTTTCATGTCGCAAAGCCGTCCGATCTAATCCCGGAGCTCCAAGGGCGATTTCCCATCCGTGTCGAACTCAGTCCCTTGTCCAAAGAGGATTTTGTCCGCATTCTGACGGAACCGAAAGGGGCGTTGGTCCGCCAATATCAAGCCTTGCTGGCCACAGAAGGCCTCACGATCGAGTTTACGCCAGATGGACTCGACGAAATCGCGGAAGTCGCCGTGCAGGTGAATGAGCGGACCGAGAACATCGGTGCACGACGACTCTTCACCATCATGGAGCGCTTGTTGGAGGACATTTCGTTTGAGGGACCCGGATGGCCAGACAAGCGGATCAGCATCACCGCGACCTACGTGCGTGAACGGTTAAAAGACATCGTGAAGGATCAAGACTTGAGTCGGTATATCCTCTGAGGGCCATCACGCTTCATTCATCGGGCATCCATTAGCCCTGGACGCGAACAGCCGATCCCCGGGAGTTGCGCATGAACAAATTGATCAAGAAGGCTAACGTCCTCATCGAGGCCCTTCCCTACATTCGAATGTTTCGGGGGAAAACCGTGGTCGTCAAATACGGCGGCCATGCCATGACCGACTCATCCCTCAAAGAACGGTTCGCGCAAGATGTGGTGCTGCTCAAGTACGTGGGGATCAACCCGGTCATCATTCACGGAGGTGGACCGCAAATCGATAAGATGCTTGATCGACTAGGCATCCAAGCCAAGTTCCGGCACGGCGTTCGCGTCACCGACGCCGCCACGATGGAAATCGTGGAAATGGTCCTGGCGGGGAAAATCAACATGGAACTCACGGACCTCATCAATCGACATGGCGGCAGCGCGGTCGGGTTGAGCGGGAAAGACGGTGGGTTGATTCTTAGCAAACCGTTGACGGCCAAGGCCTGGGCTGAGAGCCTCGATCGTGATTTGGAAGGAGAAGATGGGGAAGGTGACTTCGGGTTGGTCGGTGATATTGAAAAGGTCGATCCTGGTTTGCTACGGAACCTCCAGGAGGATCACTACATCCCGATCATCGCTCCCATCGGAACGGACCGCGAGGGCAATACCTATAATATCAACGCTGATCTCGTCGCCGGGTCGATAGCGGGAGCCTTGCGGGCTGAGAAACTACTGATGATGACCGACATCAAAGGGATTCGCGATGCCAATGGGCGCCACCTTTCGACCGTGTCTCGCAAAGATATTCAGCGCATGATGAAGAAGGGGACAATCACCGAAGGCATGATACCGAAAGTTCATGCCTGCCTAGCCGCGTTGGCCGAGGGAGTCGAGAAGGCACACATCATTGATGGCCGCATTCCTCATGCTGTTCTGCTCGAGATCTTCACGCGTCGAGGAATCGGCACCGAGATCGTCACCTAATATTCCGCCAAACGGAAACCAGTTCCGTGCCCGTTGAACGCAACCGACTCAAAGCAGATCTTCACGCGCTGGTGGGAGAACGACATCCTCTCACCTCACCAACCCACTTACAGCAGGCAGAAGCGTACCTGCACCGCCAATTCTCGGAGGCCGGCCTCATCGTCACGGCCCATGACTTCGAGGCATTGGATCGAACTTATCGCAACGTGATCGCGACAGTGCGTCCCCCCTCCGCGCACGGTCAACTACCACCACTGATCCTCGGCGCGCACTTCGATACCGTAGAAGGTTCTCCGGGCGCCGATGATAACGCGAGCGCGCTTGCCGTGATCCTCCATGTCGCTCGCCAGGTTCGAGGGATGACGCTGATCAGGCCGATTCGTCTCATCGCCTTCAACCTGGAGGAAAAGAACTTGCTTGGTAGTGCTGCCTATGCCTCGTTCCTCAGCGAGACCAGTGAGGCCATCCATGGAGCCATCATATTGGAATGTGTCGGCTATGTGAGCCATCAAGATGGCTCACAGATGATCCCTCCCGGTGTGCCTATCGCTGTTCCCACAACCGGAGATTTCCTTGCTGTGATCGGCAATGAACGGTCACAAGCTCTGACCGGCTCCGTCACTCACGCGATGAAGCTGCATCTCCCTATCATTCCATTGATCGTGCCAGGCAATGGAGAGCAGCTGCCAGACACCAGACGCAGTGACCATACCTCGTTCTGGGAGCACGGGTTTCCAGCCGTCATGCTCACGGATACGGCGAACTTCCGCAATCCCCACTACCATCAGTCGACCGACACCCTTGAGACACTGAATGTTGACTTCATCGCTTCAGTCGCCGATGGGGTCACGGCAGCAGTCATGGCATTGGCCGGTCAGCCAACTGCATAGCTTTCATCGACCGCTTTGGTTAGACTCCTACGACTCAATGGGGAGCACTCGAATGAGACGACCATCTCTGAAATTGGAGCATCATGAATCCGTTGACTGACCCTCAGGAACTGGTCAGTCGCTTCAATGAAGATGAAGCGGTGTGGAGGGAGTACGAGTCTCTGCGCCGGTTGCGCCGTCGCTTCCGGCTGGGCATGGCTATTCCAAACAGCCTCTTTGATCGAATCGATTGGCTGACGGCGGAACGGAAACACCGAGTCGTTCGCTGTATCGGAAAGGCCTTGTCATGAAGCAACTCAAGCCTCTCGAATCCATGATCTTCACGATTCGCAACCACAAGGTGATCATTGATGCCGATCTTGCCGCGTTGTATAACGTGCCGACCAAAGCCTTGAACCAAGCGGTCAAGCGGAACGAGGATCGTTTTCCCCGCGATTTCGTCTTTCGACTCACTGGGAAAGAGCGGTCGGAGGTGGTCACAAATTGTGACCACCTGGCCCGGCTCAAGTTTTCCCGTACCTTGCCCATGGCCTTCACCGAGCACGGGGCCATCATGGCAGCCACCGTACTAAACAGTCCGCAAGCCGTCTCGATGAGCGTCTTTGTCGTGCGGGCATTCATCCAGATGCGCGAACATATCGCGGCCAATGCGGCAATACTGAAACGACTGGCGCAGATCGATCGAGCGTTACTTGAGCATGACTCGTCCTTGCTCGACCTGTACGAGAAATTGCTCCCGCTGCTGCAACCACCTCCCAATGAACCGACTCGACGGATCGGCTTCCAAAAGGGCAAAACATAGCTAGGCCTCATGAAGCAAGGCCTTTCTTCTTCAACTCGGCAAGCGATCGCACGGGTGTTTAGCCACCTGGATTATAAGACTTTGGAATCCGTCTACTGTTACGAAGGTGGTGAGGAGTTCTGGCGGAAGAAGCGGGAACCCTGTCGGCGATTGGGAACCAATGTAGCCGAGGTTCTCGTCAAGAAGTTACCGCCGGGCGGGCGCAGTTTGTATGTCGGAGCCGGCGTGACGGAGCTGCCGGCCGTGCTGGCCGAAGTGATCGACCGTCAACGCCATGTTGAACCCTATAATCTCCGAAGTCTCGAAGTGACCGTGCTCAATCGTGCTTGTCGTGGCTTACCGTTCCACTTTCATGCCTGCGATGCGTCCTTGGCGCAAGGAAAGTTCGATCACATCTGGATGGTCAGCGTGTTGAACGATCCGGAACGATTTCCCCATCTCGCGCCACTATCATACGGTCGAGCTGATCCGGTCACATTCAATCCGGTGCGATTTCAGAAAGAACGGCGGATCAGCCAAGCGATTGTGAATCGCTGCATGGTTAAATTGAGTGTGCCGGGTTTGGTAACGACCTCAACAGAAGAAGTAGTGTGGATCGCAGACTGGTGCCACCGGCACAGGGTTCCCTACCACGTGGAGCGGAAACAGTATCCCACGGCGCTCGTCGGCGACCTGATCTGTTTTATTCGGATCGGAGCGAGCAGGTTCATAAGTCGAAAAGCCCCACGGCTTTAAAACATCACCTTTCCAACGGTTTCATACTTTGAAACCGGCGTTGTTTCTTGAATCAGACATGTATTGGCCGGCATACCGCACATAGTTCTCTGCCGATTCCTTAACCCAGGCCAACTCCTTCACTGTCACCTGACGCTTGACCTTCGCTGGAGACCCCAGGATTAAACTTTTCGGCGGCACGATCGTGCCTTCGACGACCAAAGCCCCGGCTCCGACGACTGAATCTTCCCCAATCACTGCAGCGTCCATGATGATGGCGCCCATCCCGACCAAGACACGATCCTGAATTGTACACCCGTGTAGCACGACGTGATGGCCAATCGTGACGTCACTCCCTATGAGGAGTGGGTGAGTGTCGTGCGTCACATGCAACATACAAAGGTCCTGCACATTGGTCCGATTTCCGATCCGGATGTAGTTCACATCGCCCCGGATGACGGCGTTGAACCAGACGCTGCAGTCCTCACCCATCACCACATCGCCGATCACGACAGCGGTCTCTTCGACAAAGCATGACTTCGGGACCATTGGCTTGATGCCTTGAAAGGTACGAATCATGAGGCGCACTCTAGGGGAATTGATCAATATCCCGCAAGGGTCTAATTGACAGTCTTTTTAACCCTCCCGTACACTGCCCCCATGTCCCAGCCATTGATCATTCCGCAACGTGCCAAATCAGCCAAGCCGGCAAAGACCGGTGGTGCAACAACCACAATCGGCTTTGTGAATCTTGGCTGTTCAAAAAATCAAGTGGACTCGGAAATTATGCTGGGCGCGCTCGTTACAGAGGGCTTTCAGCTCACCGACGATCCCCAAAAAGCAGAAGTGGTCATCGTCAATACTTGCGGCTTCATTGAAGAAGCGAAGCAAGAATCGGTCAACACCATTCTCGAGCACAGTCATCTAAAAAAAGCAGGGGCTTGTCGCGTCCTGATCGCAGCCGGCTGTTTAGCCCAACGATATCAAGGGGATTTGCTGAAGGAATTACCGGAGTTGGACGCAGTGGTCGGCACCGGCGAGTTCGGCAAAATCGCGGAGATCTGCCGAGACCTCCTCACTCCCAAAAAGCGGCATCGCCGCCTCTGGATGAGCCAGCCGCCCTATCTCTATGACGAATTGGCACCTCGCGTGAGACTGGGAACGCAACATAGCGCCTATGTGAAGATTGCAGAAGGTTGCAATCGCAACTGTGCCTTCTGTGCAATTCCACTGATGCGAGGCAAACAGCGTAGCCGACCAGTACAGTCCATCGTGGCAGAAGCGCAACAGTTGGCACGCGAAGGTGTGAAGGAGATCAACCTTATTTCCCAGGACACGATCAACTATGGAGTCGATCTGGGTCTTCGCCAAGGCCTGGTTCAGCTACTCCGTGAGCTCGTGAAGGTAGAGGGCCTCCGGTGGATCCGACCGTTTTACCTCTACCCTCAGCAAGTCACGGATGATTTGCTGGATCTGTATGCCGGGGAAGAAAAGATTACCAAGTACATTGATATGCCTCTTCAGCATATCAGTGATGGCATGCTCAAGCGCATGCATCGGCTCGGTGATCGCGCGGCTATTGAATCGATAGTCGATCGAATTCGCACACGCATTCCCGGTGTGTCCTTCCGCACAGCGTTCATTGTCGGGTTTCCTGGAGAAACCGACGCGGCGTTTGGCGAGCTGCATAAGTATGTGGAACAGGCTCAATTCGATCGGGTCGCGGTGTTTCTCTACTCCGATGAAGAAGGGACCTCCGCAGTCGACCTAGGGGAAAAGGTCGAGCGAGAAGTCATGGATGAGCGTCGCAATGTCATCCTCTCAATGCAGGAGTCGATTGCAGCCTCCAAGGGAAGAGCCAAAATCGGCTCCGTCCTCGACGTGCTCGTCGACGGCCGATCTGAAGAAGCCGCGGGCGCCTTGGAAGGACGCCACGAGGGGCTCGCTCCAGAGATAGACGGTGTCATCTACATCGACGAAGGGTCAACGGACATCGCGACGCAGCCCGCATCAGATCAACCTGTTTCCCATCTCACGACCGGGACCTTCTGCAAGATCGAGATCACCGATGCGGCAGCGTTCGACCTTGTGGGTCGCCTTGTGGCCATACCGAGCGCCTAAGTGCCGCTCTCCACTTTGCGATGCCTCCGACAACCATTCTCACAGAGGTAAAGGCCGATGACGGCACGAAAGAAGGATTCAATTGTACTCCTGATCCATTGTAAAGACCGCCCGGGCATCGTTGCGCGAGTGTCTGGGTTTATTCACGACTTCGGGGGCAACATTCTTGACTCCGACCATCACACCGACGAGGAAACAGACGATTTTCTCATGCGGATGGAATTTGCAACCGAGGGCTTCCAGATCCCTCCTGAGGACATCCCGTCGGCCTTTAAGCCTATCGCCAACGTGTACAACATGCGCTATGAGGTGCATCCTTGTAGCCGACGAACCCGTGTGGGAATGTTGGTGTCCAAGCAAGACCATTGTCTGGCCGATTTACTACAGCGCCATCGCCGGGACGAATTGCACATCGATATTCCTGTGATCATTTCGAATCACGACACCTGCGCAAGTTGGGCCGAGCTTTTTAAGATTCCATTCACCGTCTATCCGGTCACGAAAGAGACGAAGCCTCAACAGGAACAGCAAGTCTTGGCCCTTTTGAAGGAAAATCAAGTGGAGTTCGTGGTGATGGCTCGCTACATGCAGATCCTTTCGGCTAGCTTTCTGGCCCAAGTCGGCTGCCCGGTCATCAACATTCACCATTCCTTCCTCCCGGCCTTTATCGGTGCCAACCCATACCGCCAGGCGTATGAACGGGGGGTGAAGATCATCGGTGCGACGGCGCACTATACAACCCAAGATCTGGACGAGGGGCCGATCATCGAGCAAGATGTGATTCGTGTGGGACACCGAGACACGGTGGAGGATCTCGTGCGGAAAGGACGGGACCTTGAGGAGATCGTGCTGGCAAGAGCTGTTCGACGGCACATCGAGCGACGTGTCTTAGTGTACGGGAGAAAAACCGTGGTATTCGATTGAATCGTTCTTCGCAATAGAAGCAACGACAAAGGGAGCAGGTTGTTTCCTGCAAGTGAATGACATCCCCCGCAAAGAGACCGGATGTCTCGGCTCCATAAGAGGCTTACGGAGGGATCAGCACCAGAGTTGGTGGAGGAAATCGAACAACCCGGGTTCAGGGCAGGATGTATCCAATATCACACTGAGTTAAGCGGAGGAGTGAGCGAGCGGGAGCACCACTGTGAAGGTGGAGCCCTGACCCAGATCACTCTGGACCTCCACCCGGCCTTTGTGCAGGTCTGCGATCCAAGCACAGATGGCAAGACCGAGTCCCGTTCCCTTCTTCGTGTGGGTTCGAGCCACGTCGGTTCGGAAGAACCGCTGGAAAATCTTCTTATGGTCGGCCGGGGCAATACCGATTCCATGGTCCGTAATGGAGAGCCGCGCTTCCCGCCCATCTTTCAACAACGCAATTTCCACTTTGCCACCCGGGTGTGAATACTTCATCGCGTTCTCGACAAGATTGAGCAACAGTTCACGCAGCCGCAAGTCGTCCCCTTGGACGACAACCGGCATGACTGTTCCAAGCACCACTTCGATATTTCGGTCATGCCCCAGCAACTTCGCCTGACGATGAACGTCTTCGACCAGCGCCTCCAGGGCAACCGGTAAAGCCTCCATTTTGACTTCACCCATGTCGGCACGAGAAAGAAACAGCAATTCATCGACGATGCGGGTCATCCGATCAATCTCTTCGAGATTGCTCTCCAGCACCGCCTTGTAATCTTCGAGCGGGCGAGGTCGCCGCAGAATCAGGTCCGTTTCGCCTTTCATCACGGTCAGGGGCGTCCTCAACTCATGTGACGCATCGCTGGTGAATTGACGGATCTGGCGAAACGAAGCATCCAGTCGACCGATCATGTTGTTGAATATCGCCGCAAGTCGACCGATCTCGTCATGAGCCGTCGGCATACTAAGGCGCTGGCTAAGATCTCCTGCAGCAATGCGCTGTGCTGCGAGGGTGATCTCATCGACGGGCCGCAACGCTCGCCCTGCCAAGAACCACCCCCCTGCCAGAGAGACGGCCAAGGCGATTGGTATTGCAACAACCAGTAGGACCAAGAACCGATGGAGAGTCTCCCCGACTGATTCCATCGAAGTCCCGACCTGCACGATGTACAGCAAATTCTCCCGATACATGATCGGCACCGAAATGACTCGCAGTGGCGGCTCATTGGGATACTTGGCCGACTCAAAAATACTCTGCCCAGAGAAGGCGGTCTCAAGCGCCGTGCGGCTGAGCGGAACATCGTGGTGCTTGATGTTCGGAGAACTGATGGTAATCGTGCCGGACGGGCTGAAGATCTGGAAGAACTTGTCGATTCGCGCGAGCTCGGGAAATTGGGATAGCAATTCCTTTTCGTTGAGGAGAGGAAGGAACCCTCGCTCTTGAAGTGATCGCACAGCAATGGTGGCGGTGTCTTCTAGAGACTCATCGACGGCGTCACGGAGATTCCGCGCCGTCATGGCGTACAAGACGACGGAGAAAATGATCAGGACCAGGGCGAGGGCGCTCCCGTACCAGAGAGTCAGCCGGACACGTAGCGGCATAGATTAGCTCCTACTCGCTGAAAACGACACCAGATTGCCGCGGTATCGTGCTAGTCAACCTTCAGCATATATCCGCTTCCACGGATGGTATGGATCAATTTCTTGGCCCGCCCTCGGTCGATCTTGTTGCGCAGATAGTTCACATAGACATCGATGACGTTGGTAAACGTATCGAAGTCTTGGTTCCATACGTGCTCGGAAATCATGGGTCTGGTCAACACGCGTCCGGTATGGCGCATCAAATATTCCAGCAAGGCATACTCTTTGAGCGTGAGCTCGATGCGTTGTCCTCCTCGTGTCACATCCCTCGTAGCTGGGTTGAGGGCCAAGTCATCGATCTGTAAGATTCCTGGACTTTCCGTCGCGCCACGCCGCAACAATGCTCGCACGCGAGCCAAGAGCTCGTCGATCGCGAACGGCTTTGTGAGGTAATCATCGGCACCAGCATCCAGCCCCTTGACTCGCTGATCGATCTGAGATTGCGCAGAGAGGATCAACACTGGCGTTTGGATCCGTTCGCGACGGAGGTTCTTCAACACATCTAGACCGGACATGGTCGGCAACATCACATCCACGACCAGAAGGTCATAGTTGGTCACTACGGCCATCTCCAACCCTTTGGCTCCATCCTCACAGAGATCGACGGCATAACTCTCTTCTTCCAGCGCCCGCTTAATGAAACATCCGACCTTGGTTTCGTCTTCTATGACAAGGACCCGCATATCTACGTACTCCGACAGAGGTTGGTAAGCGTGGTGATTATACCAAACGGATCGGCATGAATCCTGTTGTAGCGGCAGGCATGACGAAAGTGATGTGACGCGCACTGAGGAAGGAGGCCCATTCCTCGAGGGTGTGACTAGTTGGAATCACCGGGGAAGGTTTGTTCCAAAGATGTAATTATGGGCTTCCCATTGCGAATGTTGAAAAGTAGCGTTTCCTCGCCTTCTGTCTTGAACTCCCGATTGGCTTGCAGAAGTGTCTCCGTCGACTTAAAGGACACTTTTGCACTTTGTTCATCCGCGGCTAACGAGACCGTCGTCGTCGTGCGAGTGAAGTCATGGGCGCTAGGGAAGGCAAAGGCCATGGCCAACGTCTTCCGATATTCTTCCCGAGTCAACGGGGCCACTTGTTGTTGTGACCCTTGCTTCATGTGAATGGTAATGGTGGCATCGGAAGTAATGTGGCGCACGACGGCATCGACATCCTTTCGGCGAATGGCCTCGTCGAGTGTATTGAGCAACTGATCGATTCCTTCACGAGTCAGCCTCACATCGGCAGTAATGGGTTTTGCCTGAGAGTCTGTGGGAACCACACTAGGCTGATTGCTGGGCATATGAGGAGTCAAGTAACTCGTCGGTAAGACCTGGCTCTTGAAAGCCAGGTACCCGATGCCGATCGCGGCACAGAATGCGAGAGCGATGACAATGGCCTTCCACGTCGAGGAGCCCCGTGAGAGTTCCTTGGCCGTCCTCCGATCGGGGCCCTGTTTCATAGCTACCATGTGATCAGCTCTCACGATTTAAGATATGACTAACAATAGCTTGGATTCCACCAAAAGCAACCAAAGTGCGGGCCCCTGCAATACGGTAAGAATCATGAGGGTCGGGATGGTCTAATCCTGAACAGCCTCCTCTGTGCGCTCGGGCGCCACCGCATCTGCCATCCTCAACTTATCCCAGAAATGGGATGTCCGGTCTCTTGGAAATGCTTCGATCCCGTGGTAGGCTGCGTGGTTGACGGGAGCATTATTCATCCAAATTTTCTCGGAACCAGCAAGGGTTGACGACTTCATGAACATCCAGAATTGGCTACAACCGACCGACGACTTTCTCCCTCGACATCTAGGGCCTTCAAAAGCTGATCTCCAAGAAATGCTGGCGACATTAGGCCTACTCTCTCTCGACACGTTGGCGGATACAGCGATTCCTACCGATATTCGCTTCAATCAACCCCTCGGCATTCCTGAGGGCGAAGGCGAGCAAGCCGTCCTAGCACGACTGAAAGAGATCGCATCCCAGAATAGGGTCTATCGGTCGCTAATCGGCATGGGCTACTACGACTGCGTCACTCCTGGCGTGATTCAGCGTAACATACTAGAAAACCCGGCATGGTACACGCAATATACCCCATACCAAGCCGAGATCTCACAAGGCCGCTTGGAGGCACTCGTAAACTTTCAGACCATGGTGGCTGACCTGACCGGGCTACCACTGGCGAATGCCTCGCTGTTGGATGAAGCAACTGCCGCAGCCGAAGCAATGACGATGTGCTATGCGATCGCTCGCAACGCGGGTCAGGAACGAAATGAGTTTTTCGTGTCTCGCGACTGCCATCCGCAGACCTTGGCGGTGCTGCAGACCAGAGCGGAACCTCTGGGTATCACTATTCAAACCGGCGTTCCGTCGTCCGGTGATGGCCTACATCCACAACTCTGCGGGGTTTTGTTGCAATACCCTGCTACCGACGGGTATGTGGGCGACTTCAGTGCTTTGGTGACGCAAGCTCATGAGGCTGGTGTGCTGGTGGTGGTTGCGACCGATCTTCTTGCCCTGACCTTACTTCGCTCACCCGGGGAGTTCGGGGCCGATATTGCCGTCGGCTCAACGCAACGGTTCGGTGTGCCGATCGGCTTCGGCGGACCGCATGCGGCGTTTTTGGCGACCAAGGAAGAGTACAAGCGGCAAGTGCCGGGTCGACTCGTTGGCGTCTCAAGAGACGTGACAGGTAAACCGGCCATCAGGCTTTCGCTTCAAACGCGAGAACAACACATTCGCCGAGAGAAGGCGACGAGCAATATCTGTACGGCTCAGGTTCTGTTGGCGGTGATGGCCGGCATGTTTGCGGTATACCATGGACCGGAGGGGCTTCGTCGTATTGCCGAGCGTGTCCATGGCCTCACGTTGCTCTTGGCGGAAGGACTCCGTCGGCTTGGGTTCGACGTTCTCCCCAAGGTTTTCTTTGATACCGTTCGGATTCCGGTCTCCAAGACCCAAGCGGATCAGATTGTTGCGCGGGCCAATGAACAAGGGATCAATTTCCGGCACTATGGGGACGCCTCGATCGGAATTTCACTCGACGAGGTCAGTTCCCAAGAAGAAGTTCATCGCCTCCTGCAATTATTTGTCGGTCATGATCAATTACCGTTCCGTCTCTCCGATCTCGCTGCGGCTATCGATTCTAACTACCCGTCTCCCTTGGCAAGAACAAGTCCATATCTGACGCACGAGGTGTTCCATCGGTATCGCTCCGAACACGAGATGCTTCGCTATCTCCACAGATTACAAGCCAAGGACTTGTCGCTCGTGCACTCCATGATTCCGTTGGGATCCTGCACGATGAAACTCAACGCAACCGCTGAAATGCTGCCGGTGACATGGCCGGAATTCGCTCGCCTACATCCGTACGCACCGGTTGAGCAAACGCATGGCTACCAGACCTTGTTCCGACAACTCGAAACGTGGCTGGCCGAGATCGCGGGGTTTGCGGCATTTTCGCTCCAACCGAATGCAGGTTCTCAGGGTGAATATTCGGGCCTCATGGTCATTCGGGCGTACCATCGGTCGAAGGGAGAAACCCATCGAGACGTCTGCCTGATCCCCGTCTCAGCTCATGGTACCAACCCCGCTAGTGCTGCGATGGTCGGAATGACCGTCGTCGTCGTCGCCTGTGATCGGCACGGAAACGTCGACGTCGCCGACCTAGAGGCCAAAGCTGCGCAATATCGCGACCGGTTATCCGCCCTCATGCTCACGTATCCCTCCACCCACGGAGTGTTTGAGGCAAGCGTCCGGAGGATCTGCCAAATCGTTCATACTCACGGCGGACAAGTGTACATCGATGGCGCCAACATGAACGCCATGGTCGGCCTCTGCCGTCTCGGCGACATCGGCGCTGACGTCTGCCACCTCAATCTCCACAAGACGTTCTGTATTCCCCATGGAGGAGGAGGCCCTGGCGTGGGGCCGATTGGAGTGGCTCGGCATCTCGAGCCTTTTCTGCCTGGGCATCCCGTGGTCAAGATCGGTGGACCACAAGCCATCGGTCCGGTATCGGCAGCTCCGTACGGGAGTCCGAGCATCCTTCCAATTTCCTGGATGTACATCAGCTTAATGGGTCGGGACGGGTTGACCAAGGCCACGCAAGTGGCCATCTTGAACGCGAACTACATGGCCAAGCGGATGGAAAAGCACTACTCGATTCTGTATCGAGGAGATTCCGGACTGGTCGCTCACGAGTTCATTCTGGATCTGCGAGAGTTTAAGGAGAGTGCTGGCGTTGAGGCGATGGATGTAGCGAAACGGTTAATGGACTACGGCTTCCATGCGCCGACGGTGTCATTTCCAGTGGCTGGAACACTCATGATCGAACCGACGGAAAGCGAAGCTAAAAGCGAGCTTGATCGGTTCTGCGAGGCGCTTATTCTGATCCGTGCCGAGATTCAAGACATCGTCGACGGACGCCAACCCAGGACAAACAATCTGCTCAAGAACGCACCCCATACCGCCTCCATCGTAACGGCGACAGAGTGGAACCGCCCCTATAGCCGCGAGCAGGCGGCATTTCCAGCGCCCTGGGTGAGGCACAGTAAATTCTGGCCCAGTGTGAGCCGCATCGACGAGGCCTATGGGGACCGCCATCTCGTGTGCAGCTGTCCACCGATCGAAAACTATCAGTCCTAGCGCGACCTGTTTTGACGTTCCTCTTTGCCTTGCCTTCCGACCTATACCATGGGCTCATCGCTCCTTGCCTGATTTTCGGGACAAGCAGTAGAGTGGAGAGGTCGACACTGATGAGGAGGTGCATATGAGCGACCTCGGCCGTCGAGGCTTTCTGGCACGTACGGGCTTGGCCCTGGGCGCTGCCGTTCTGGCAGAGGCCTGCTCTCGCACGTTTGCCTCTCAACAAGCTCCGCAGCACAAGTTCACAAACTGGGAAGACCTACGGGCACAGTTTCCTCTCTCTCCTCGTCTCATCCATCTCGCGGCATTCTTCCTTGCATCCCATCCAACACCAGTGCGTCAAGCCATCGAACGATATCGAGCCGGTCTGGATGCCGATCCCATCGGCTATTGGTATGAGCACGAAGAGAAACAGGAAGCGAAGGTCCTCCGAGCAGCGGCGGATTATCTGGGTGCTCAGCCCACCGACATCGCCTTGACCGACAGTACGACCATGGGGCTCGGGCTGCTCTATGGAGGATTACACCTTCGAAGCGGCCAAGAAATCCTGACCACAACACACGACCACTATTCGACAGAAGTCTCTTTGCGCCTCCGTGCCGAACGCACGGGGGCCGTGGTGCGCCAGATTTCCCTCTATCGCTCACTCAAAACGGTATCCTGTGACGAGATCGTAGATTCCTTGCGAAGGGGCATCACCCCGGCCACACGCATCGTGGCCGTCACGTGGGTCCATTCCAGCACAGGCATCAAACTGCCGATCCATGAGATGGCGCTGGCCCTTCAATCGATCAATCGCACACGAGCCGAAGAAAACCGGATCATCTTCTGTGTGGACGGACTCCATGGCTTCGGCGTGGAAAATTTCAGCGTAAGCGAACTCGGCTGCGACTTCTTGGTTGCCGGGACTCATAAATGGATGTTCGGCCCACGCGGCACAGGGCTCGTCTGGGGTCATCCGAAGGCCTGGCCAATCACCCAGGCGACTATTCCAACCTTTAGTGGGCAGGCCTATGAACTCTGGATGGAGAACAAATCGTCGAAGGATCTTCCTCCATCAGTTCATATGACCCCTGGAGGGTTCCATTCGTTTGAGCACAGATGGGCGCTGGATGAAGCCTTCGCGTTTCATCAAGCCATCGGGAAATCCAAGGTGACGCAGCGGATCTATGAACTCAACCAACAGCTCAAGCAAGGCATATCGGCCATGCCGCATGTGACGCTCCACACACCGATGTCACAGGACCTTTCGGCTGGGATCGTCTGCTTTGAAGTGGCGGGCTTGACGCCTCCCCAGGTCGTGGACAAGCTGCGCCAACGAAGCATCGTCGGCAGTGTGACACCCTATGCGACCAAGTATGTCCGGCTCGCGCCGAGTCTCATTAACTCGCCGAAGGAAATAGAGACCACGCTGGAAGAGATCAGAAAGCTACGTGCTTCCTAGTGTTATGTTCAAGAATGCCGTTTGTGGGAAACCTGTTGGTCCATCAGAAGACAGCAGATCATTGGGAGGATTTTGGGGAGGATTTTGGGCACCGCTAGGAGCCGTGAGCGCTGATGCCCCAGCGAGTGACGTTCTTGAATTTAGAGACTACGTTCTACCCCTGCTAGAGGAAGGCAGCAGCCACGTTGCCTCACATGCCTCTGTATATGACAAGCAGCATCCAATTCCGGTTCAAAACACCTCGCACTCCGGCAGCATGTTCATTTCATGGAGACGGTAGATGCCCATTGTCCTTTAGGAGGGCTCCGCTCGTTTGAGTACCACTAGTGTAGTGATACATAAATAGCTTTACATATTATACAGTACGTGTATACTCCTCTCCAGAGGAGGACCGGACCATGCGTATCGCCCCTTCCATTCAGCTGACTGAACCCGAACGCCAGCAACTGGAGCAGTGGGCCCGC
>JBGTNJ010000034.1:0-88191 GCA_041743145.1 Nitrospira sp.
GCGGCCAGGACGACTGTCCGGGATGTGTTCTTCCGGGAAATGTTCCCGAATCCGTTCCCAGTGGTCATCGCGCAGACGAAGCATGACCGGACTGATAGGGATAGATGGTCACGCCGTCAACTATTTTGAGATAGGTTCTAAGCATTTGCATGATGTATCCCTAATACGGCGGAGGCCGCATATCACCATTACCATGGTCATTCTCTAGGAAATGGGAGCTTATCCAGCATGAACAATAGCACAAGAGCAGGAAGGAGACTTACCTGTGCGATCAGTGTGGTGATGCCGGCGTGCCGACAATAGCCTGAGGGTCCATTGAAAGGAGAGGAAGAGCGTTATGAGTAAAATCGTGGTCGTCGACGATTCTTACGCAGAGCTGCAGCTAATCGAGTCGTATCTGAAGGCTGCCAACCATACCGTCCTATCCTACTCAACCGCAGACGGATTGGAGGACAAGATCGCATCTGAAAATCCAGATCTCATTGTCCTCGACGTGGTGATGCCGGGTCGGAACGGATTTCAAGCATGTCGAGATTTGAAGCACGATCCCCGATTTAAGAACATCCCGATCGTGCTGTGCACCTCGAAAGGGCAAGAAAGCGATAAATTCTGGGGGCAGCAACAGGGAGCCAACGGCCATGTCGTGAAGCCCTTCAAAATGGAAGATTTTCTGCACGCCGTGAAGGCTGCGCTGGGCTGAGTGAACCGATGACGCATGGGCCTGGAGAGATTGACCCACTACGCGAACTGCCTCGGCTGAGTCCAGACACAACACTGGACCAGGCGAAATCCACAGGAGCCTTGAGTGTCTGCCTGATCACACTGGGAGGAAGAATCTTTGCTATAGACTTAAGCCAAGTTCGTGAAGTCTTCAAACTTGAGTCGGTTACCCCAGTACCTGGCATGCCTCCAGCGCTGGTTGGCGTCGCCAACCTCCGTGGGACCATCATTCCCCTGGCCGATTTCAGTTCGACTTTGGGCACTTCTACTTCGGCCACGCAAAATTATGCGGTGATCGTACGGCATGGCACTCGACAGGTCGGCCTCTTGATTGATGATGTGCCTGAAATTCGAACGATCGATACTAATGATCTGTTGGCCTCATCTACCACCGACATGGTCGTTGATCATCCTTTTTATTCTCGCTTCTTCAAAACTAAAGACAACGTGAGTCACATGCTGGAAGTGTCGCGATTGCTGGCCGCGGTGGATGAAGTGATCGGCGACGCCAGTACACTAGTGCAAGGCAGGAATGAAGGGGATGATGGTGCGACCGAAAGCGAACCATATCTCGGCCGGTGAGGAGGAGGGAAGTCATGGCAAAGCGTGGCAAGGCATGGAAGTGGTCAATAGCGGGGTTGTTCAAGAATCTGAGAACCCTACACAAGCTCCTGATTGGTTTCTCTGTGATTATCGTGGGCATGATGGCAATCGGTTTGATCGGTGTGTTAGGCCTCAACCAGCTCAAAGGAGAACTGCGATCCATTTACGACGAGGCAACGGTTGGAGTTTCCAATGCCGCTGTCAGCAGTACCAACCTTAGCCTCTATCACAGTGCACTGTTGAGTGTTGCGCGTCAAACGCAGAAGCTCGATTTTGATGAGGCGATCATTCCGCTGGCCGAATTGAAGAGGAGAACCCTTGCGCCTCTTGAATCCTACCGACCATCAGCCACGCACGAAACCCAAGACGGGCGTCGTGACGGGCAAGAATTAGACGTTCTTTTGTTCACGTTGAGAGAGTATTTCGCGGCTGCTGAAAGTGTGGTCGGGGCTTTCAACGACAGTTTTGACCCCTCCCTCACGATGGAACAACAGCAGTCCATGAAAGATTTTGGCAACACGGTGCTGTCCAGCGAGGTGCCCTTTTGGCATGGCCGCGCGATATGGCGCTTTCAATGGTTGGCGGGACTCATCCAAGACCTTGCAAGGGAATTGAACGACCGTGGCCAGGATGCGGCTGCCTATCTTAGTAAGGTGATGCTTGGCGGCGCCATTTTTGCTCTGGTCCTGGCCATAGCCATCGGATACTTTCTCGCTCGTGGTATCGTCAAAGATATCATTCATGTGGCCGATGTCGCACAGCAAGCTGCAGCGGGGAATCTTCAAGCTCGAGCTCGGCTGGAGAGCGACGACGAGGTCGGTCATATGGCTAAGGCGTTCAACTCCATGCTTGACAGAATCACGAGCCTCGTGTCGACGGAGGAAGAACGGGACACGATGCAAAAACGCCTGGTGCAATTCCTCGTACTTGTCTCCGACGTCGGGAAAGGCGATTTGACCAAGCGCGGCGAGGTGACGGCCGATATGTTCGGTAACCTGGCCGATGGCTTCAACCTGATGATCCAGCGGTTCGCACAGTTGCTGAAGCAAGTGAGGGAATCGGCTGAGCGTGTGAACAGATCTGCCGGCACCTTGCGAGAGAATGCCGGACAGATGGCGGGAACTGCGAAGCACCAAGCAGATGAGTCGATGAGGACGCTCGGTGCGGTCGAACAACTGGCTGCCTCGATGAGACAGGTAGCTGAAACAGCAGAAGCCTCATCGGATTCCGCACGGCAGGTCTTGAAAGCGACAGAAGACGGTCGAGTCGCAGTACAGGAAACCGTGCAGGATATGCAGCGCATTCGATCGGCGGTTCAGCGAATGTCGAAGCAGATCAAAGCACTTGGGGACCGCTCATTGGAGATCTCGCAGATCGTCTCGACCATTCGTGACATCGCGAATCAAACCAACCTGCTGGCCCTGAATGCCGCCATTGAAGCCGCCGGTGCAGGGGAGGCCGGTGCACGATTTGCCGTGGTCGCCGATCAGGTGCGGAAACTGGCTGAGAGTTCAACGCAAGCGACGCGCGAAGTCGCAGATCTGGTCAAGGTCATTCAAAGCGAGACACAACACGCGGTCGTAGCGATGGAACAAGAAACTCACGCAGTCGAAGCAGGATCAGCGTCCGCGTTACGGACGGGTGATGTGTTTGGGGAGATTTCGACGATCGCTAAGCGATCTGCGGAGCTTGCCCAAAGTATCGCAGCGGCTGCCACCAATCAAACGGCTTCAACCGACCAGGTGGGACGGTCGATTAAAGACTTCACTGGCGGTGCCGTGGCAACTCAAAAGGCTACCGATTCAACTCGAGCAACGGTGGAAGACATGGTGAAGCTGGCCGAAAGTCTGACGGCATCGGTATCGCAGTTCAAGCTATCGTGAGGATCTGCATCATCGGCTGAGCAAGGCCGCGTCATGGGATAGAGGGGCACCGATGAGCTCGGAGTTCGATCGGCAAAATCTCATCAGTATTTTCATTCTGGAAGTGTCAGATGGACTGGCGGCATTAACCACGGCGTTGCATCCTCTCGCCGAGGGAATCCCTCTACCGCAGGAACTTTCGGAGCAGTTTATTGTTGCCCACCGCATCCGTGGAGCCGCTGCCTTGTACGGATACAACGCAGTTTCACAGCTAGCCGCGCGTCTTGAAATGCTGCTTGAGGAAGGGGTTAGCACTCCACCTGACCAATGGCCACGGGCCGTGGCCGCTATGCGGAACATTACGCAAGGCATTCAGGCGATTGTGCGGACCATCGATCAAGGCGGCCGCGAAGATGCGGAGACGGTGAAACGTTGTCTGGCAGCGATTGAAAGACCAGTAGAAGCGACGACCGGCACGGCATCTTTCATCCCCAAAGTCGCTTCCGTGAGTCAGGAATACGTGCTGCCGGTGCTTGACACAGAGATGATCTCGTATTTCGTTCCAGAAGCGGAGGAGTATCTTGATGCCATGGACGGTCTGATACGGGATGTACGCGCTGATCCAGAGAACCAAGACGCCATCAATCGGCTATTTCGCGCTGTTCACACCCTCAAAGGGTCGGCTTATACGGTAAGTTTTCAGGTCATCGGAGATATGGCTCATCCGATGGAGAACTGTATGATCGCGGTGCGAGAACAACGACTTGAGTTACAAAGTCAGCTACTCGAAACGATGACCCAGGCCGTCTGTACGATCCGCCTGATTCTTCAACGTGAGCCGGAGAATGTTCAGCAGCTCCAGCACGATGTGCCCAGTCTTATCCAGGCACTCACCCAGATGGGTGAAGGTGCAGGGACGACGGCTATGTCGGAAGTGAGCACACCTGGCACGGGTTCCGGAACAGCAATCTCTGCCCAGCAGCATCCCCCAGCCAGCATAGAAGTATCCCCGCAAGACCTGTCCGATTCGTATTTGATCCCTGATCTGGATCCTGAAGTGATGTCCTACTTTGCGCCTGAAGCGCAAGAGTACCTCGAAATCTTAGAAGCTAATCTCATGCGATTAGACAAGGACCCTGGAAACAGGGAGTTGATCAATCAAGTGTTCAGGACCGCGCATACGTTGAAAGGTTCTGCCTATACCGTTGGTTTTCAGTCGATCGGAGACCTTATCCATCGTGTCGAAGACTTTATGGGCGCGGTTCGAGATGGGCTTCAGAGCGTGTTGCCTGGGCATACCGATTTGATGCTTCGCACAATCGATGTCGTGCGGGTACTGATGCGGAGAGATCTCAACATGGTCGGCGGCACGAGGCAACGATTCGATGCGGCGCGGTCAGAGCTGAAACGATTAGATCAAGGCGTGCCCGTTGAAGCGACATCGGCACAGCGCTCACCTGAGATATCCGAGGCTGGTGCCTCTCCGCAAGGTCGATGGGAGGAGCTTCATGGCCAGGACAAATCCCAGGATGGCAAGAAGGCAGAAGATCGCGAAGTCATCCGTGTCAGTTATGCGCGACTAGAGCGACTTATGAACCTCGTCGGAGAGTTGGTTATCGGGCGTGGTCGATTAGAACAACGCCTACGGGTGTTGGAACAAATGTCGCAGCAAGTCTTGGCTTTCAAGGTCCGTCTAGTAGAGTCCGTCCAATCCTTCGCCGACAAACACACCTTTACCTATCAGGAGGCACCGAGCAGTTCGATCGCGTCTTCTGCTCAAGCACTTCCGGCATTCGGCGATTTTGGTAGCCTGGAGCTAGATAAGTACGATGATTTCAACATTCTGGCTCGTCGTATCGGAGAAGTCACGGCCGATATCAGCGAGTCGATGTCGCAGCTCGATGGGTCCATTCGACGAGCGCATGAGGATATGAGCCAGCTGCAACAGTTGACCTTCTTAATGAGAGATGAAATTGCGCGTGCCCGTATGGTTCCGATCGGTACCCCATTCACCCGATTCCGGCGAGCAATCCGGGAGATCGCCCGTGCGTCAAACAAGGAAGTTTCCCTGGTCACGTCGGGTGAGCACACAGAGGTCGACACAGGGGTAGTAGAACGTTTGGTGGACCCCTTGGTGCATCTAGTTCGAAATGCGGTCTATCACGGTATTGAGCCAGCGGTCGATCGAGTGGCGAGGGGAAAACCTGCGGCCGGTACGGTCTACTTGCATGCGGCACATCGCGGAAATTCCGTCATTATCGAGGTGGAGGATGATGGCGCGGGGTTGGATTTGAGCAGAATACGAGCCAAAGCTCTCAAGAGCGGGTTGGTGGACTCGCGCCAGCTACAAACCATGTCGGATGAGGAAGCGCTGCAATTGATTTTCTTGCCAGGGTTTTCCACAGCTGAAAAGGTAGGAGATCAGGCGGGACGAGGTGTAGGGTTGGACGTTGTCAAGCGGGTGATTGAGGGAATGAATGGGCACATTGAGGTAGAGTCCGCGCCCGGAATAGGAACCAAGTTTACCCTGTATCTTCCTCTTACGTTGCTCATTGCGACCGCATTAATGGTCCGGCTGGGGACAGAACTGTATGCCATTCCTCTAGTCAATATTCAAGAAGTGACGATGCCGACGGCGTCGGCCATGCGGGAAGAGAATGGGCGGACAATGTTGCAGCTCGCTGAGCAGACCGTTGAAGTCCAATCACTGTATCACATGCTCAGGCGCGAATCCGGAAGCGTCGATGGAACGATGCCGGTTGTGATCGTTCGGGCTGCAGGAGGCCCGATGGGATTGGCCGTCGATGAACTATTGGGCCGGCAAGAAATCGTCATCAAGTCGCTGGGGATGCTCAAGCTGTTGGAACATTCTTTTTTCGGCGGAGCGACGATCGATCCAGAGGGACGCGTTATTCTGGTCATTGATCCGGCCCGATTGGTCTCACGTGAGACGAGAGGGTCAGTTGTGCACACGGTGTTTGTAAAGACCGCTGTTCTGCCTGAAGACGTCTTGCCTGAAGAAACACTTTCAATTGAGTCGCGCGATGCACGCCTATTGTTGATCGATGATTCGTTGAGCATCCGGAAGTTCGTCGGGAAAATGCTGGAGTCAGCAGGATACCAGATCGACACGGCCGTGGATGGGGAAGATGGACTTCGGAAGGCCTCCGCTGTCAAGTATCGAATGATCCTCACCGATCTTGAAATGCCGAAGCTAAACGGCTTCGAGGTCATTCAAGCTCTTAGAAGCCGCCCCGAAACGAAGGAGACCCCGATCGTCGTGATGACGACACGCGCTGGAGACAAGCACCGACAGATGGCGCTGAACATCGGCGCGAACTCGTACATTGCTAAACCGGTGGAGGAGCGAATGCTATTACAAGAGGTTGAACGATGGGTTAGCAAGACGTCCATACTCGGCAGGTAACCTTGCGGAAATGTTCGTATTCATTGACGGAAAGTTGGTTGTTGCGGAGAATGAGAACGGGAGCCCAGGCATGGACATTCAGAAACAGCGGGTGTCGACTTCATCGGACCCCTCTCCACTGCGCTTTGTCATGGTCACCATCAGCGGAAGGTATCTGGCTGTAAATGCTGGATCCGTAGAAGGGGTGGTGACTCTCAGAGAGTTAGAAAGACATGGCGATTCGACGATACAAGATGTGGCCGACAGGACGGGCGATCTCATTGTGCGGCTTGGCATTTCAGGTGATTCCACGCATCCGAATACGCGAACGTTGTTGCTCACAGATCGAGGAATGCGAGGCAGCATTCGAGTCAGCGAGGTCCTTGGGCTATTGCAAGTTCATCAGTCTCAGGTCCTACCTCTGCCCGCACTATTCAGCGGCGTGGAGCGAGGTTGGTATCAGGGCATGATTTTATTTGAGAAAAGCGTTGCGATGATACTCAATCCAACTTGGATTCTAGAGCCATGGAATTCGGATTTCGACAGTGCCCATACACGAGGAAACACTGATCCCTTGGTCGGCGCTAGGGGGATTGCAGTAAGCGATGGTCGGACGTGCTGAGGATAGGGGAAAAACACCAGCGGCACGCAGCACGTTCATTGTGGAACCTTTTGGTGTTTTCAGTAGGGGGAAGACTGTTGGCTGTGAAGACGGTGGATGTGGCAGGTATTTCACCATGGAGACCGTGCATTCCGGTTGCCAGTCGAACGCCTTTTTTCACTGCGGTCGTTCGTGAGGATCATGCGGTACTGCCGGTTTTCGACCTGTCTTCACTTCTGCATCTTTGCGTGCAGGGCAACAATCCCCTGTGTCTCAAGATAAAACATCCTTTGGGAGATATGGTGATGTGTATCGATGATGAGATGCCGGTCCTTCACACTTTAGAACCCGCCGCCATTCAGGCCTATCGGGGGAAGGACATACCGGCCGAAGGAAGCTATGCCAACGGACTAGATGAGATACCGATTCTCGCTGTATCACAACTCGGATCGTGCATGAAATGATTCTTCAAGAGACCTAGAAAGACGAAAGGTGCAGGCATGCCGAAGATCCTCATAGCCGATGACAGCATCGCAGTTCGAAAAGTAGCCGAACGACTGTTGACCGAGGCTGGGCTAGGTGTCACGCTCGCGGCAAATGGCGAGGAAGCCTTGGCCTATTTAGCAAAGGAACGGCCGGATGTCGTCGTCTCTGACGTGATTATGCCGGACAAGAGTGGGTATGAGGTATGCGCGTTTGTCCGTGGAAATCCCACCCTAGCAACGACTCCGGTGCTCTTGATCTCTGGCATCGTGAACGATGAAGTGACCAAGCAGGCTGAGTCCTGTCGAGCAGATGGTGTCTTGAAGAAGCCGTTCCAAGGCACATCGTTGAAAGATCGTGTGCTAGAACTGATGGCAAAACGAAAGGATGCGGTACCAGAATCGCCCGTGGCCACTCGACCTGTCTCTGATCACACGCCAGCACCCGTTGAAAAAGCTCCCTTGATATCGATCCACCAGCAAGACAACATGAATCAGAGTGCCAGCAAACTCAAGGAAATTGCAGACCAGCTTCAGACGGAACGGGCCCGATCCGAAGAGTTGACCAAACAGCTGTCCGAAGCAATGGAGCAGCTGGGGCGAGCAAAAGAAAGCGAAGCGCAGTTGGACGTGGAACGAGCGGGATCCGAGGATTTGACCAAACGACTATCCGAGACGATGGAGCAGCTTGAGCGAGCCAAGGAAATCGAAGCACAGTTGGACACGGAACGGCGGCGTTTCAGCGATCTGGAATCGAAACTCGCGAAGCTCGAACCGCAGACGGTAAGAATTCCTGAATTGGAGGCAGCGCTCAAGGCAGAACAGGACCGAGTGGAGACACTCAATGAGCAAGTTCTGACTTTGCAGAAGGCTTCTGGACGCATTGCAGAACTGGAATCTGCTCTCAATGCCGAACGGGCGGCTGCGGAGCAGCTGGTCCAACAGCTTGCCGACTCGGAACAGATCTCGGCAAAGGTTCAGGATGCTGAAGAGCGACTCCTCAGTGAGCAAAAACAGGTGGCCGAACTCCGGCAGAGAATCAAGACGCTCGAAACGGATTTCACGGCTGAACAGCGGAAGCACACCGAAACGGAAGGTCGATTGCAGGAAGCGGAGAAAACCGCGACGAAAGTTCAGGAACTGGAAGGACTTCTCGTGGCTGAACGTGAGCGTAACGGAGTGCTTTCTCGGCAGGTAGTGGAAACAGAGCAAGCAGCTGAGAATGCGACCAAACGATTTGAAGAAATGGCCCGCAAATTAGGCGAGATCGCGGGGTTGGCCTCCCAACTTGGAAATGGGAAAGGACAGTCCTGAGGTAACTAGTCAGAATAGTGAGATGACTGTGTTGCTGGTGATTGACCGATGCCGATGTCTGTCGAAGCCGAAGATGCGTTCCAGAAAGAACTGATTGAACTGTTCGTTCAAGAAGCACAGGAATGGCTTCAGCAGATTCATGTGGCTCTCGACGAACTTCAACAGGCTCCCCCTGCAGAGCGCCATCGGTCCTTGGCCCAGACGATCAAGATCGGCATCACGAACCTTGGTGGATCTGCGGCGACCATTAATCTGAGTGATGTTGAGCGAGCAAGTTTTTCAGCTCTGCCATTTATCGAAGCTGTTCAGGAACCGAGTGCACGAATTTCGGCTGATGATTTTCTCGCACTCTGTAAACAGTTGGGGCACATTCATGGAACGCTGACACGAGCAACCGGTGTCGCCTTTGACACCGAGGCCGCCCAAGTCTCTGCTGACGCCCCGGCGGCAATTGGCACGAAAGAATTGTTGGCTCTCCTCCGTGGTCTGTACGATCAAGGCCCGGCGACAAGGACCTTTTCCCGCAATTTAGTTCAGACCATGGTGGCTCAGACAGAGGGGCTTCTGCAGCGTGGAGTGGAACAATGTAACCTCCTTTCTATACAGGAGTTTCTTGACCGATTGGCGGAAGGGGAGCAGGGATTTCTGGAGCTTGCTCGTCAGGAAGTCCCTCATCTATCCACCACCCTTCAGGCGCTGAAGAACGGCAGCGCCTCCTCAGATGTGCCATCATCCCATCTACAGACCGCTGTAGAACGCGTTGCACAGTTGTGGTCTGCAGCTCAACAGGTCAATGCCTCCCATACCATGACGTTTTTCATGGGGCTCCATAGTTTTCTCGCGATCGTGATGGAGCGCCGGGTGACGGTTGACGCCAAGCGATACGAGGCGGTTCAATCTCGTCTCGCTCAAAGCGTCACCAGCCTCGAGGAATGGGCGCAATGCGGACAGGCGGAACGCGCAGCCATACAACGTGTCTTGCCAAGTTGAATCCGCTCGTGGCGACACTCGATGGGTCCGTGTGACCGAAGAGAGTGAGGTAGGATGGTGTCTCTCGTTGAAGCTGTTCAAGAGCAGCAGGTGATCCAGCGTTTGACATATGAGCCACACTGGGGATTGCAGCTTCGCCCGTTTGAAAACGTGCCGGACCCTGCATTCTACGTTCCATCGGCGAAGCATGAAGCCGCCATGGCGCGCATGCTGTATGGAATTCATGCCCGAAAAGGAATTGTCATGCTGACTGGCGAGATCGGGAGTGGCAAGACGCTCCTGAGTCGCGCGGTCATTCTGAAGCTTCCTCGATCCCGATATGAGATTGGCCTCCTGTCCAACCCGACCATCCCAGGAAACGAATTCCTCGGCGAGATTTTGTTCCAGCTCGGCTTGGAATCAGGCGGAACCAGAGGCGAGCAGCTACGTCGATTAAATGACCAGCTACTGGCCAATTACCAGCAAGACATCGATACCGTCGTAGTGGTGGATGAAGCACAGGCGATTGAGCACGAGCGCTTGTTCGAGGAGCTACGACTCCTCAGCAATTTTCAGTTGAACGACCGGTTTCTCATGACACTGGTGCTAGTCGGTCAACCGGAACTCCGCGATCGTATCGCGCATATTCCACAACTCGCGCAGCGTGTGGCCATTCATCACCATATCGACCGGCTCAATCGTGCCGAGACGAAAGCGTACATCGTAGCTCGCTTGGCTGCTGCTGGTTGTGTTCCGCTGATCTTTTCTTCTGGTGCGATTTCCTCAATTTTTCAACGGACTGGCGGAGTCTGCCGTTTAATTAACTCACTGTGCGACTTATGCCTCTACTTTGGGAGCGTCGCGGATGTCCGTCAGATCAGACGAGCGTTGGTTGAACGGGTTGCAGAAAACATGTTGTGCCGACATGACAGCAGCAGTGCAGGGGCGTGCTTGTGAAAGACTGGTATTCTCAGTCCGAACAGGAGTTGAACGAGATCGCGATCACGCTGCAAGGCCAGCATGCCTTCGCGCTGCACTCGCTTGAGCAGCTTGCGACAGATCTGGTCTCGTCTCTAGAACAGAATGATGAACTCGTCGTTGAAGCCTTATCCGGACGCTCTGGCGCACCCTTGATTACCAACTTGATCAATGTGGCCATACTCGGAACAAAGGTAGGGATAGGGTTGGGGTACTATGGAGAAGAGCTGCATCGATTGGCACTCACGGGGCTCGTACACGATATCGGGTTATTTGCGGTACCGAACACATTGATCACCAAAAGCGGCCGATTGACTCAGGAAGAACGAGCACTGATTGAACAGCATCCGGAGTTCGGCTATCGAGTCATCGAGCAGTGTGGTCCGGACTATCACTGGCTTGCGCGATTGATATGTCAGGTTCACGAACGATTTAATGGCCAGGGATATCCCAATCAGCTCAAGGGACGAGAGATCAACGAGATGGCTCTGATTTGTGGAGTCGTGGATGTATTTGACGCACTGGTCAGTGAACGACCCTATCGCCGCCGGCTGCTCCCCCATGAAGCCCTTAAAGAGCTCCTGGTTGCCGAGCGAGCGACTTTCCCACGAGAGATCCTCAAGGCCCTCGTCGAGCAATTGTCAGCGTACCCGCTCGGGACGATTGTCCGATTGACGACCGGGGATGTCGGCGTCGTGGCCAAGGTGAATAGCCGCTATCCTCTTCGTCCGGTCGTCAGGGTTGATGGGCAGCAGGCGGATGAGGGTGCGGAGGGTTGTCAGATTGATCTGAGCGTCACCCCTCTGATCTCGGTGATTGAAACGATGAATCCCCCTGCCGTTGGGCGTGTTAAATTTGCCGATCGCTCATCTCGGGTCCAGAGGTCAGTTTCCACGACAGCTGTTTCCGATTCCTTCACGGCTCTTCTCGAAAGCCTTGATGCGATCGCATCAACTATGCAAGGAGTGGTTACAAGCCGTCGTGTCGCGATGAAAGAACCTGGCGCAGACATCATCCCCCCTCTTTCGGCGACGAAACCATCGAGCCATCAACCGGATTAACGCACCTTTCTCATCTCTAGCGGGACAGTTGAGGTGTGAATGTACTCGCGTCCTCGAGCGACCCTCTCGCCATAGATCCTGCGTAGCGATGTTCTGCCTTAAATGGGGATCCTGTCGCCGTACCGTAGACTTCTGCGCACCGAACCAATTTTCGAGACCCATGGTTCTCCACTTTGCTGAAGCGAATGAGGTCGCTATAATGCGCTACTAGTCAGGTACAGTTTTGAGATATCAAGAAGGGAGCATCGTGCCGAAACTTATTAACATTCAGCATTCACAACAAACTACGCAACAGGCTCAGGGGTATGTGAAGATACACATACTCATGCCGTCTGGTTTTCTCGGCCTCATTTGTTTGGTCGGCGTGGTTGGAGGGCTAGGCTATCAGTGGTTTGCAACCGACACCTATACGTGGGATACGTTTTATCAGAGTTCCGGTTTGTTTCTGTTAGGTATCGGATTGGGGGCGGGGCATACCCTGTACCAGCGATATCTGTTACGTGAATTCCCAGAAATTTTGGCGGCGCGGATGAGACAAACTTTGGATAGAAAGAAGGGGAAGCTGAAGAAGAGATCGGAACCCATGGATTTTGAGCATCCCGGCCGGCAATTGGTCCCGTTCGCCTATGTCGCAGGCATCACGCTCCTTGTGGGAAGCACCATTGCGGCGTTCGCCTACGGACACGTGTACATCGTTCCTGCGATTTTTCTGCCTTGGGCCGGCTATTATTGGGCAAGGCTGTTCTCATGGCGGAAAGTGATCCCAATAGAAAAAGTAAAGGCCTGAGGTCTTATCTCTTTTTAGGACGAGCCTTCTGCGCTCGAGAAGTGCGTCCAGGAACTTTTTTGAGATTTGTTTCGAGCGTCGTCACGCGCGCTTCCAAACCCCTCACAAGTTGTTTCAACTCAGGCAACTGGAAAATGGCTCCTTGGACTCTGAGCGCTTTTTCACGTGGCATGGCAGGAATGCCTCCGACAATCTGATTCGATTCGACACTGCGATTGACCCCTGCTTTCGCCGCAATCAGCACTTGATCGCCGATGGTCAGGTGATCGGAAAGGCCAGCTTGGCCACCAATCATCACATGATGGCCGATCGTTGTGCTGCCGGCAATGCCAACTTGTGCGACGAGAATACAGTGTTCTCCCACGGTTACGTTGTGGGCGATTTGAACGAGGTTGTCTACCTTGGTGCCTTGCTTGACCAGAGTTCGTCCGAATGTGGCCCGGTCGATCGTGACATTAGCCCCCAGCTCCACGTCGTCTTCGATGGTCACGCCTCCTAGTTGAGGGATTTTGTGATGACGACCTTGATGCTGCACATACCCAAATCCGTCTGCTCCGATGACAGTTCCACTGTGGACGATCACTCGAGCCCCAAGTGAACAGCCCTCGCGCACCACGACATTGGGGTACAACGTACAATCGTTGCCGATCGTCACATCGGATCCTATGAAAACTCCTGGGAAGAGAGTAACCCGATCACCGATCTTCACACGGTCGCCCAGAGTGACAAAGGGCCAGATGGACGGATCGGCTCCAACCTGTACGTCGGAACCTTGTGTCACATGTTCGGCAATCCCGCGGGGAGTCGGAGTACGAACGAAAAATTTCTGTGCGACATGCGCGAAGGCCAGCATCGGATTGTCAACGACGATCTGCGAGACTGCAAGATCCGGCTGATGCCGATGTACCAACAGTGCCGCGACGGCAAGGTTGGATGCCTCCTTTGCCATTTTCTCGTTCGTCACGAATGAGAGAGCCTGTGGGTCAGCCTGACCGAGGCTTGTAAGACTAAAGATCTGTGTCTGGTCGTTGCCATGGATCGTACCGCCGACAACCTGATGGATCTGAGCCAGCGTGATAGGCGTGGGCAGTTGAGGTTTGCTCATCGGGCTGCGACCTTTTTCTTTGTCTTCGAAGCGGCAGTGGGCATTGTTTTGGGCTTCTTGGCGGAGCCGGATTTCAGTTTCGTTGAGGCCGATTTGATGGAAGATGATTTTACCGATGTCGACCTGGATGAAGCGGACTTTTTTGATCCCGACTTGGTGGATAGCGTCTTGGATTTGGGTGATTCAGGCTTCGAGCTCCCCTGAGGTTCTGCGAGACGTCGCTGCACGTAGGCTGTAACCGAGCCTACCGTGCTCAGTCCCGGGAGGTCCTGGTCTGGAATCTGAAGTTTAAATCGTTCTTCGATCTCGAAGAGGAGCTCAATGACGGCCACTGAATCGAGGCCAAGATCATCTCGGAGATGATGAGCCTCGGTAATTGATGCCGGATCTCGCTTAAGATAGCTGGCCAGCGCATGGACGATTTTTTCTGTGATCTGGGGGTCGATCCGTTCAGTCATTATGGGTACTCCTTGAGTGGGACGAGGCTCTTCGCAGCTGAACTGGGTGAATGGGCCTCATTATCGTTCGACAATTTTCTAGGCGACAAATTTCTTGAAGACAACCGTGGCATTGTTGCTACCGAATCCAAATGCGTTTAAGAGGGCGTAGCGGACCTTTCGCTCTTGGACGGCTCGACGGATCCCATCTAAACGGCAGTCCGGGTCTGGCTCCTCGTAGTTGGCGGTAGGATGGATCTGTCCAGTATGGATGGAAAGGGTCGTTGCCACCGCCCCGATCGCCCCTGCCGCGCCCAAGGTGTGGCCGACAAGTGACTTCGTTGCATTGACGGCGATCTTGTCCGCTCGATTCTTAAAGAGCCTCCTGATAGCCTTGGTCTCGACGGCATCACCGATCGTCGTGGAGGTGGCATGCGCGTTAATATAGTCCACTTGGTCCGGGCCGATCCCAGCCGACTTCAGACCGATTTTCATCGTGGTGCAGATTTCCAGGCCATCCTCTTGGGGAATGACCATATGATAGGCTTCGCTGGTCGCGGCGTATCCGGCGAGCTCGGCATAGACTCGGGCTTTCCGTTTCTTGGCATGTGCCCACGATTCTACGATCAAGGCGGCAGATCCTTCTCCCATCACGAAGCCGTCGCGGCGTTGGTCAAAAGGACGTGACGCTTGCTCCGGAGCATTGTTGAATGCACTCGAGAGCGCACGTAAGGAGCAGAATCCGGCGAAGACCAAGGGAGTAATACTCGCATCAGCCCCGACGGCGATAACCACATCGGCCTGACCGGTACGAATGCAGTGCAGGGCCTGGCCGAGCGCATGGGCACTGGAGGAGCATGCTGTCGAGATGGTGAGATTCGGCCCCTTGGCGCCATGGGCCATGGCGACAATACCAGAGGCAGAGTTCAGTGTGATCGTAGGAATGAAATTAGGGTGTACGCGATGTGGTCGTTGGGTCTCAAAAAGCTGAGTGATTTCTCGCTCTCCCATCACCATTCCACCCATCCCTGCTCCAACGATCACTCCGACGCGATGAGGAGCTTCCTTTGCCATGCTCAGGTTGGCATCGGTCAGCGCCTCCTTGGCAGCGACCAAGGAAAACTGCGCATAGCGATCCACACGATTGGCTTGTGTGGCCGTCAGATATTGCTCTGGTGCGAAATTATGGACCTGGCCGGCCACCTGCGAGCGATACCCGGACATGGGAAACCACCCAAGCGATGGGATTGCCGTAACCCCCGACCGACCCGCAAGAGCCGATTTCCAAAATTCACTGACGCCGATCCCAATAGGAGACACCACTCCGAGACCAGTAATCACTACGCGCGAGGCCATGCTTGTTCCTCCTTCAATAGGCGTCTCCGGCGCCCTTCTCTTACCGGAAGACCAGAATACAGTCAACTAGGAAAGCATAGTTCAATGGCGAACTTTCAACAAGAGATAGAGTCCGAAGCTCAGGAAGAGTGCGTTTGCCATCCAGCCAGCCAGCATTGGTGCCAAGGCTCCCCCTCGTCCCAGCGCAATCGCGACGGAGTGAGTCGTCCAGTAGCAGAACCCCACGATGAAAGCTTGTCCAATTCCCACCGCCATGCTGCCTCCGCGCACTCCGCTCCGTCGAAGACTCAAGGCAATGCCTACAACCACCATCACGACTGTGACCAGTGGAAAGGCCACCCGACCATAGTAGTCTGTCAATAAGCGAGTAAAGGAAAAACCTTCATGTCGGAAACGCCCAAGATAATTTCGTATCTCTCGGAACGTCATCGTGTCTGAGTTCCCGATGAGCGAACTGGAGAAGTCGTCCGGAATAAGCGGGATCTTGATCAGCTTTTCAGTGAACTGGACAAGCTCGGCTGTGTCGCCTTCAAGGAATCGACGATGATGCCCATTCACCAGAATCCAACCAGTCGAAGTATAGCGAGCTTCTTCCGCCTCGGTGATGCGTTCAAGTTGAAAAGAAGGACCAAAATAAAAAATGCGGACTCCTCGCACGGTCCTGCCGCTGGTGTCGATTTCACTGATTTTCATCAGTGCATTGGCGCTGAGGCGAGCCCAAGGCTGAGCAGCCTGGACAGTGATCGGAGCGGGTTTCTGTTCGATTTGGATCACACGGATTTCTTCGGCTTTTTCAGAAGCCAGGGGAATAACGGTCGAGCTGAAAGTAAGGAGCACCAGTGACACGGCGCTGGCGAAGAGAAGAAAGGGGGATGACATCCACAGCAGACTGATTCCACAGCTGCGCATCGCCGTGATTTCGTTGCTGCGGGCAAGAAGTCCAAGGGTCAAAAGAGTTGACACCAGTATGGCAAATGGAGCTACTTGGAACGAAATGGAGGGAATTTTTAAGGCGAAGTACGTCAGGATGGGAAGAAGGCCGGATTCGTACCGAAGAAAGCGACGGACCTTCTCAAAAAAATCGATCACCAGGTAAATGGTCACCAAGCCGGCAAAGCACATTCCGAAGATTTTCGAGAATTCGCGAAGGATATAGCGAAACAAGATCGTCATTGAAGTTATTGCCTGCTCATCCGTGCGAACATCCCTACCGTAATCACCACGAAAATGATATTGGGCAGCCAGGCACCGAGGAACGGATGAAGGATTAAGGCTGTCACCAAGAAATCGCAGCCGACGTTGAGAATATAGAAGGCAATGATGATACCCACGCCGACGGCAAATCCCCCGACACGACCGGATCGCTTTGACACGATGCCGACCGGCACTCCGAGTAAGCAGAATACGAGGGAAGCGGTCGGGAATGCCAGATCTTTGTAATATTCCATCAGGCGCCGAAGAGCGCCGGCATCTTTTCCGTCGGTTTCTGCCAGGCGTGCCATGATTTGATCATAGGATGGACGTTCCTCGGTGGCTGAATAGCCGCTCAGATTCAGGTTGATCTTGATGTCGTAACTCGCGAACGCGATCTGTCGGTACTGGTCGTCTTGACGGGGCCGGCTATGAATCGTTCCGTTGATCAACCGTAGGGCAACGTGCTCATGCTCAGAATCCATGAATACATGGTATTGCTGCGCCACGATGATTCGTGGCTCATCAGGTAGGCGTTCATCGGAGATGAAAATGCCGTCGGGAGGATGACCTGGTTCACTTTCAGGGACATAAATCATCATGTGAGGAATTGGTTCGTTGAAGGTGCCTTGCTCCAGGGCCAAGACGAGTTGGTCTTTGAGCAGATTGAGGGCAACTTTCTTCAGGTTCAGCGAACTCCATGGTTGCCCCCAGTGGGACAACACCAGTGTGAGCGTACAGACGAAGACGGAAAAAAGAAGAACTGGCTGTGAGAGGCGTAGCAGGCTGAGTCCGACCGCACGCATGGCGACCAGTTCTTTATCGAATGACAATCGACCGAATGCCGTAATCGAAGCGATCAGGCCCGCGATGGGCAGCGTGAGCACCAGACCGGAGGGGAGCAGCATGGCAATCACTTTCAAGACCGCCCAGAATCCCACCCCCTTGGAGACGAGCAACTCGACAAGACGCAGGAGCTCTCTCGTCAACATCACAAAACAGAGTGCCCCAAGACTGAGACCAAATGGAGAAAGAAGTTCGGTGAAAATGTAGCGGTCGAGAAGAGTTCGTAGGATCACAAAGTCTCTGGATCGGGGACGGGAAATGTCACACACTATAGGGCAGTCATTCTCCCTTGTAAATACAGGAGAAATCCCCGTTCGATGAAGATTCGCTTGACAGACCATCAGCCCTATGTTACATGCTGCGCGACTTTCCTCTGAAATGATGGGTTCCGTGAGCGATGTATCACTCCTTCAGGTGCCCGTCCATTCGACCAACCGAATTCTTGTCCGGTCTATCTTCATCTTTCACATTAGTGAAGCTATGCAGCTTGGGCGATGGCGCCACGTAACTGCTCGTAGTTGTTGACAAAAGGAGGGGCTCAGTGAAGACAAAAGGAACGGTCAAGTGGTTCAACGATCGAATAGGGTTTGGCTTTATCAGGCTGGACAGCGGAGAAGACGTCTTCGTCCATTACTCGGCGTTGCAAGGGGACGGCTTCAAGACCCTCAAGGAAGGGGAAAACGTGGAATTTGATATTGTGCAAGGAGCGAAAGGACCTCAAGCAGCCAACGTTCTCAAGTCGGCGATCGCCACGTCCTAGAGAAGACTCGTCTCACCCTGCCCGGCTGGAGAGCCGGTCCTCCGAACTGGAGGAACGGTCTCTTCTGCCGGGCTGTTCTCCCGTCTGATTCTTCCATTTTCTAGACAAAACTTATTGAGACTGTTAGCGTTTGGCTGTTCCGTTTGTGGAGGGAATGGTTGTGCCACTGGATCGAAGTCGCGTTCTTCAACAGGTTCAACTCCTGGCTTCCCGTGGACAGTTTGAAGCGGCGATTGCCGAGTGGAGGAAGCTGGCCACGGAAATGCCCGGCGACGGGAGTATTCATAATTCTATCGGAGATTTACACTTAAAACGAAACGTCCCAGGGGAAGCCGCCACAGCATTCCTCCAGGCCGCATCGGCATTCCGAGCGGAAGGTGCTACCCTCAAAGCGATCGCCGCCTTCAAAAAAGTCCTCAAGTGTGATCCCACACGCTATGAAGTCTATCGCCACCTCGGCGACCTCAACGTTGAGCGAGGACTCATCAGTAGCGCGGTTCAGGACTATCTCACACTCGGGAAGTACTATTTGAAGGAGCGTCGAGGGAAAGACGCACTCGAGATCTACAAGAAGATCGTCATGCAGGATCCGTCGAATCTCAATGCACAACAGCGCGTCGCCGAACTCTGTGTCCAGGAAAACCAGCAGGATGAAGCGACCAAAGTATATCTCCAGCTGGGCCGCGAACGATCGGCGCAAGGTCGATACGATGAGGCGAAGGACGCGTATCTTGCCGTACTGAGGATCGATCCTGCGAATAGTGAAGCGGCCCAGTTTGTCGAAAGTATCAAGAAAGGTGGGACTGGAGCGGTCAATGTCGTTAAACCAAGTTCTTCTGTACCGGCGCAGAAGCCGTCTGAACCGCTCGACCTCCTGACCGAAGCGATCCGGCGCATTGACGAGAAGCAATATGCCGGAGCGGAAGGGATCTTGAACCAGATGCTTACGCGGGTACCTGGGGATCCGCAAGTCTGTCAGCTCCTCGCTCGGTTGCACTTGCAACGAGGGGATGTGCAAGTCGCGCTGGGCGAGTATCGCTTCTTGGCAGGAGCCGCGTTACGGGCCCATGATTTAGGTTTGGCTGAATCACTGATCCAGGAGTTTCTCTCTGCTGAGCCGAACTCGGTTCCCTTACTGGAACTGAACGGTGAACTCTATCAAGAAAAAGGAGATCATTCTGGCGCAGCGCTTCAATATGCGAAGGCGGTCGAATTGTTACTGGAACACCCTGAACCGGGAATGGAAAGCCTCCACGAAGAACTCTTTGAAAAAGTGAGATCTCTGTCCACCGATGAGGCGTTCGTGAATCGGTTGGCGGCAAGGATAAGGGGAGATATCTCGGCAGAGTCGAGAGAATCCGTACAGATTGCTCCTGAACACGAGGCACGGATCGGTGCGTCTTCGTTAGGCCAGAGTGGTGAATCGGCTGGGACCGACATGAAGGAAGATCCTGCGAACGGTCTGGAGGAAAAGACTCGAGAGGTTCAAGGATTTTCACTTGTTGGGGCGGAACCTGACGACGTGAATCCGTTTGACAAAAATCACGGGTTGCCAGTAATGAGTGAAGCCCACGAGCAGGATGCTCATACAAAGGAAGGGACACAGGTCAGACCTGCATCGACCACGCAGGTGTCGGCGGTTGCCAAAGCAGCGCCCTCGTCGCCAACGGCCTCGCGTCAGGAGCAAAGTCAGCCGGTTCGTGTGCCATCGACTGAGAAGCCAACCTCCGCGACGAAAGACAGGACACAGCAATCCAAAGCGATCCCAGCACCAGTCCCACCTCCGACCAAGCCGGCCGTTGATCTGCCATCAAGCCACCTGACTGCTCCAGAGATGCCATCTGTTTCTCCCACGGTGGCGACTAAGGAACCCGCTGGGCCGCTGCCAGACTATGAGGCACACTACGCGCTAGGTGTGGCCTACAAGAACATGGGACTCTACGAAGAGGTGAAGGAAGAATTCCAGGTGTCGATGAACAGCGACTCATTCTATCTTGATTCGGCGCTGATGACGGCGGTCTGTCTCAAGGAAGAGCGCCAGATCGCTCTCGCCATTCGCGGGCTGGAGACGGTCTTGGCTGATCCACGATGTGAGGGTGCAAAGGGGCAAGCCATACGGTATGAGCTGGGCTTACTGTACGAAGCCGAGGAACAGTGGGAGAAGGCCTCTCACGCCTTCCAGTCAATCCCTTCCTTCCATGACGTCCCTCAGCGTCTGGCAGCCTTGAAGGGGAAGCAAAGAGGAGGGGACTCCGGTTTTCGGTATGTGTCGTAGCTACGTGACCATTTCTCCATCATCCCTCAATTCACCCGATTCGGAACCGATCGACCTTCCAATGCGGCTGTAATATTATCGAGACAGATAAGTCCCATGCGAACACGCGTTTGAAGCGTGGCCGATCCGAGGTGGGGAAGAAGGACGACATTCGGCAGCGAGCACAGGGCAGGGGAGATCGTCGGTTCGTGTTCGTAGACATCCAGCCCGGCTCCGGCGATGGTTCGTGCCTTGAGCGACGACAGCAAGGCGGACTCATCGATGACCGGCCCCCGTGACGTGTTGATGAGAAAGGCCGTCGGCTTCATCCGAGCGAGCTCACGTTGGCCGATAAGGTGACGAGTGGTGTCGGTAAGTGGAACATGAAGCGAAAGGAAATCGGAGTTTGTGAGCACGGCATCCAGCGGCTGCCATGTCCAGGAAAGACCCGGAGGACTTGAAACAGCATGACGGCCAGCATAGAGTATCGACATTCGAAATCCGGCTGCTCGTTGTGCCACCGCCTGGCCGATGCGTCCCATGCCGATAATGCCCAAGGTTTTCCCCGTAATGTCGGAACCCAGCATTTGCGTCGGAGTCCATCCCGTCCAATTACCGGTTCGAATCCAGGCATTTCCTTCGCCGACACGCCTCGCGACCGCCAACAACAGCGCCCACGTCAGGTCGGCGGTGGCGTCGGTCAGTACATCTGGTGTATTGGTGACAATGATGCCACGCTGAGCCGCATCAGACAGGTCGATGTTGTTGTAGCCGACGGCATAGTTGGCGACAATTTTAAGCTTTGTCGTGTGGGACAGTAGTGACGCGTCGATGTGGTCGGCCAGCGTACAGATCACGGCATCGGCCTGGGAGAAGCCGCGCTGTAGCTCTTCTGTGGTCAGTGGTCGGTCGAGTGATTCAGCCAGCACCTGGTAGTGTCGAGGGATGACGTCCATCACTGGCTGAGGCAGCAGACGGGTGATCAATAAAGTCGGCCGATCCATGGTCGTGTGCATTGTAGAAGAAATCGGACTCCAGGAACAACGACGATGCTGACCCGCAGACTGTCCCGGTTAGGAACAAGTCAAGGCTCATGACACCTTCTTCTCCATCATTGATCCAACCGACAAGGAGCCGCGCGGTCGCGAAGGATCTTCGTGCTCTCTTGGGAGTAGGGAAAGTCTTGGACGATGGCCCCGCGCTGACAGCTTATGCGGTGGACGCCAGCATCTACCGCGTTCCTCCACAAGCCGTTGTTCTGGTCGAGTCGGAAGATGAGATCGCTGCGACGGTGAGCTACGCTGTGTCACGAGGCATTCCACTGACGCCTCGAGCCGCCGGGACGAATCTGACCGGTTCTGCCATCGGGTCCGGCATCATTCTCGATGTGTCACGGATGAATCGAATCCTCGAAGTGAACCGGGAGGAGCGCTGGGCCCGTGTTCAGCCAGGTATCGTTTTGGCGGAATTGAACAAGCAGCTCGGCCCGCAACGGCTCCTATTCGGCCCCGACCCGTCCAGCGGAGACATGTGCAAGCTGGGCGGCATGATCGCCAATAATTCTTCAGGTCCGCATACGTTGCGTTATGGCTCCGTGAAGGACAATATCCAAAGCCTTCGGCTGTGCCTGACCTCATCGTCCTGGATCGAGGCTCGATCTTATGCTCTGAATGATCCGACGCTTGAACGGTTACTAACGTCCGTGCCTGCACTGCGCGACGTACTCGTATTGACCCAGGCTCATGCCGATCTCATCTCCGCCAAGCAACCGACCGTCAGTAAGAACAGCTGTGGATATAATCTCTTTGGGGTGGCCGATGGTTTGACCCGAGGCCATTTCGATCTCCCCAAGCTATTTGTGGGCAGCGAGGGAACGCTGGGTATCGTCAGTGAAGCCAAGGTCATGTTGGCGGAGAAGCCTGCGGCGACGCTGACTGCGCTGATTCATTTCCAGAGTCTCGAAGAGATCGGTGAAGTCGTCCCTCAGCTCCTGACTCTCCAGCCAAGCGCCTTGGAAGTCATGGATGCCAACACGCTTAATTTGATCGGTCGTGGAAACCATGGCATTCCGGGTGATGCGGCGGCCACATTGCTGGTTGAGTTAGATGGCGATTCGCTCGTCGTCGACCTCCGTGAGAAGGCCGACGCGATGGCAGCCATCTGTCGACCGTACAAACTGGCGTCGGAACTCACCCTTGCGTTTGATGCGTCGCAACGGGAGCATCTCTGGAAAGCCCGGAAGGCCCTCTATCCGACTCTCTATCGATTTGATGCCAAAAAGAAGCCGATCAACTTCGTTGATGACGTCGTCGTACCGGCTGAACGTATCAGCGAGCTGATCCGATACTTGGAGGAGTTTTTTGGGGGACAACAGGTGCCCGTGGCGATCTTCGGCCATATCGGCAATGGGAATGCGCATATCGTTCCACTGTTGGACGTCAACGATGCCGGAGACTTCCAGAAGATGGTGCAGGCCTACCAAGAGATCCATGCGACTGTGCTGAATCGGTTCGGCGGCTCGATTTGTGGAGAACATGGCGATGGTCGAGTTCGGGCTGGGTTCGTCAAGACCATGTTCGGAGAGGAGCTGTACGACCTCTTTGTGCAGGTCAAAAAGGCGTTCGATCCGGGGAATATCCTTAATCCCGGTATCAAGTTGAGCGAGGCTCCCTTCACCGACCATATCGACTACACGCGACTCTCCAAATCCTGCGCGACCTGCGCGAAATGCAACTCCGTGTGCCCCGTGTACGACGTCTTTCAATCGGAAGACATGAGCGCGCGTGGCTGGTTCGAGATTGTCACAGCCAAAGACTATAGCTATCTCAATTCCAAACGAGTCGTTGAATCCTGCCTGAATTGCAAGTCGTGCCGCACCATCTGTCCGGCCGGTGTGGATGTGTCCGACCTGATTCTTCGGAAGCGGGCAGAGCATCCGAACCGGTTGGCTGGCTGGATCTTCAAACGCCAGGCCCACGGAGCCGCTTTTGAATCGCTCTTACGGTTCCTAGGGAGCACACAACACATCTGGGACCGTCCATCGATACGGAAGCTGCTGGATCGAATCACTGCCCCGTTCATGAAGGCGCTGGCTCCAACGGCGCGTCTGCCGCATGATCTCGTGCTGCCGAAGTTGGCCCAACGACACCTGCGCGAACGGTATGCGCATTTGATTCCTCGTGGAGCGGATACTGCGCCGACCAGGACGGTGGCCTATTTTCATGGATGCGCCGCCAACTATTTTGATGATGGGGTAGGGGACGCCGTGATTGAGGTGTTAAAAAAACATGGGGTGGAGCCGGCCCTACCTCCTCAACGATGTTCGGGAACACCGATTCAAACCTATGGCCATGTTGACTTGGCACGTGAGGGAGCGCGGTTTAATCTCCGATCGTTGGCTCCCTACGAAACCATCGTCACCGGCTGTGCCTCGTGCACATTGATGCTGAAAGACTATCCGACAGTGTTTCAGGAAGGAGAGGACCGGCGGCAGGCCGACGCATTAGCCAAGAAAGTGGTCCATATATCGGAATTCGTCGCGCGCTCAGCTGAGCACCCTCCTATGGCCAAGATCCATGGGCCGACCAAACGCATCACTTACCATTCGTCCTGCCATCTCAGGGCAGCAGGCGTGACGAAAGAGCCACGACAAGTCCTCTCGTCCATGCCTGGGGTTAATTTTGTCGAGATGCAGGACGCCGACCGCTGCGCCGGAGGCGCAGGCACCTATATTGTCAAAGACTACGACACATCGCAGAAGATTTTTGATCGAAAAGCCCGCGCCATCGCGCAAACCGGCGCGAATGTGGTGGCCACCAGTTGTCCGGCCTGTATGATTCAGCTCAAGAACGGGCTGCGTGAATCTGTCCAAGTCAAACATGTTGCGCAACTTCTTCAAGACGCCTATCAAGCAGCCGAACGGGAGAAAAGCTGAGTCTGTCCCGCCGATGGTGTATAGTGCACACCGCTCTCACCGCGAAATCGGCGTCGGTGAATGACTTGTTGAGGATGCAATGGTATCGGTGCAGATATTCGGTCAAATGTTGCGCGCAGCCGTCGAGGAGAGTGAGCTCAAAGTCTCCGTGACAGGGCAGGCCACTGTGAAGCAACTAATCGAAACGAACCAGGCGCAGCTGGGGGGCTTGCTCCCGTACATCAAGAGCCGCGAAGCGCTCATCACGATCAACAAGAAAATCGGCTCGGAGGATTCGTACGTCAAAGACGGCGACACGGTGAAGTTCTCGTACCAATCTCGTACGTCGTACGACGGGACCAGAGATATTCCCACCTGATTATTTTTCACGCAGCAAACGGTTTCCTATTCAGCTGTCAGGTGCGCGTCGCATCAGATGACTCAGGGATCAGCGTTGCTTCCCCATGAAGGATGCGTGCTTTCTTGTTCTGAAACCGAGTAAGCTCCCGCGACCTCACTATCACGATGCACGACTCGTCAGGCCGGACTCCCTTCCCATTGTATGCGCAAGTTCTTGTCGCCGTGCTCTTCGGTGCGACGCTCGGCGTCTTATTTGGCCAAGAGCCCTATCTGGCAGGGCTACGCAACGAGCAGCTTGGTCAGCTCGGTCAGTGGGTGGTCTGGGTGCTCAAGACGCTCGCTGTTCCGCTTATCTTCGTGGCGATCCTCGATTCGTTGCTCCGGGCCTCAATCCCGTTGCATCAGGGAGTGAAGCTGCTCGCGATCTGTCTGATCAATGTCTCCATGGCCATGCTGATCGGCCTCGCCATCATGAATGTCTGGCAGCCGGGGAAAGCGTGGCAGGACCACGTCGAGGAACTCCTCCATGTAGTACCAGGAGCGAATCTCACCCCGACTTTCACGCCATCGGACCATCCACTCCAAGACTTGCTAGCCTATATTCCTCGTACACTTGCCGATCCATTCGCCGGCCATAACATCATCGGTGTCGTCCTCTTCGCGCTCGGGCTCGGGCTGGTATTGCGGTGGACACGGAGTAAGAGCGGCCTTCCGCACGTCGTCATCGACCGCGTGGCTTGGGCTATTGAGCGTGCCTATGGCTGGCTGGTGACCATTCTCTGGTGGGTCATCCTGGTCGTGCCGTTCGCCGTGTTTGGTGTCGTCGCAAGTGTTGTCGGCAAATCAGGGATCGGAGTCTTCTCCGTGCTGTGGATCTTCCTCGCCGCCATGCTCCTCGGCCTGGCAGTGCATGCGTTGCTCTACTATCCGCTCGTCGCCTGGGTGGTCGGAAAGAAACCGCCGGCGGTCTATATCGGGCAGGGGGCCGATGCCATTCTGACGGCGGTGTCTTGCAACAGTAGTTTGGCTACCGTGCCCATCACGCTCCGTTGTCTCGAGCGCATGCGGGTCTCGTCACAATCGGCTCGCCTCGCCGCCTGTGTCGGGACGAATTTGAATAACGACGGCATCACGCTCTACGAAGCGATGGCGGCGCTGTTCCTCGCCCATGCGCTCGGCTACGACCTGCCGATGTCGAAACAAATCGTGATCGTCGTGGCCTCCATCATTGCCGGCGCCGGCGTGGCGGGCATCCCTGAAGCAGGTATGATCGTCCTGCCGCTCGTGCTTTCAGCCGCCGGTCTTCCGGACCAGGTCATCCTCGCGGCCATTCCCTTGATCTTGACCGTGGATTGGATCATCGCCCGCGCCCGCTCCGGTGTGAACGTCATGAGTGACATGCTCGTCGCCATCCTGCTCGATGTCGGCAAACCGACACCAGCCACGAAGTCTATTGCCCAGTAGGCGGTAACGGAAGGAGCAACGGCAGTTAAAGGCGTGATTTATTAAAGGTAAACGGGTAAGCTCCGCATCAAGACCATTTCGATTGATAAACAGGGTGAGACGTATCTGTGAGTGATGAACTCGATGTCTTGCAGTCCGTGACTGGGAGGTTACAGGCAGGCGGTATTTCCTATATGGTGACTGGCTCCATGGCAGCGAACTTCTATGCCACACCTCGTATGACGCGGGACATCGACCTGGTGGTCGAACTGTCAGATGCCGACATCGATCGCGTCGTCAGTCTCTTTCAAGATACGTACTACATTGATCCAGACATGGTGCAGCAGGCCATTCGAAACAGGTCCATGTTCAACATGATTCACAATGCGTTGGTGGTCAAGGTGGATTGCCTGGTTCGAAAAGATACCGACTATCGGCGGGAAGAGTTCGCACGGCGACGGACTATCACCCTTGCCGGCCAATCGGTGGCCATCGTGGCTCCCGAGGATCTGATCTTGTCAAAGCTGGACTGGGCAAGAGAGAGTCGCTCGCAGATCTAACTCGATGATGTGCGGAACTTGCTCCGGTCCGTGCAGGACTTGGACACGGTCTACCTCAGTCATTGGGCCGATCGCTTAGGGCTGACCGCACTGTATCGTGAGTTCCATTCATGAACGATACCGCCCCAGAAATTGACGAGCGGTTTCGGGCCATGCTCCTGGCACGCACCGGCGAAGAACGGCTGATCATGGGGTGTGCGATGCGCGAGACAGCCCGTGCGCTTGTGGAGGCTTCGCTGTTACAGCAAGATCCTCACGCGAACGGGGTGGCCCTTCGAAAAGGTCTCTTTCTCCGATTCTATGGTCATGAGTTCAATGCCGAAACCTGGGCAAAAATTCTCGCCGCTATCGAGTCTGCAGCCCCTCCCCTCCCAAAGTAATATCCCTTCACCTGCCGTTTCCTTGGATGACGAGGAGCTCATCTTGCCCCAGCGGATTCGATTGGGAGTTTACGAGCGAGCTGAACGGATTCTCCCACTGACACGACCACTCGAGCTGTTGTCGGGCAGATGTGTTTGTGTTTCAACATTTCCCCCGATACTCGTGTACGGTGGAGAGCTCATGGGGCGAAGAGTTCAGCGAGGAGGGTGAGGACCTGTCTGCGTGTCGGTTCGTCGATCTTTTCCACGCGCTTCACGAGCCGGCTGTTATCCACGGTCCTGATTTGATCCAACACGATCTGGCCCGATTTGCCTTTGAATCGCACCGGGACGCGGGTGGGGTAGGGAAGGCTCTCGGGCAAGGATGCGTCTCGGCGCATCCGGGGTGGGCGGGTGAGTCGCGGTGTCATGGAGGCGATGATCACGGTATCGATGTGCTGGTTCATTTCGTCCGGGGAGATGATGAGGCACGGGCGGGTTTTGCGGATTTCACGGCCTTGGGTGGGATCGAGGCGGATGAGGTAGACGTCGAAGCGGGACGCTACCATGTCCACTCACTACGGTCCCACGTGGATGGGGTGGCTGATTCCTGATCCTTCAGGCGATCGTCTCCGTGTCGATGCATCTGCTCGAAGGCTTCGTTCCATCCGGCGCGTGGCTTGGCTGCCGAGCGAATGACCAGTTGCTTCTGGTGGATCTCCAGATCGACAGCTCCATGCAGGTGGCATTGCTCAATGACGGATTTCGGAATCCGGATCCCTTGTGAGTTCCCGATTCGGACCACGCCTGCTTTCATCGCTCTCCTCTCTCCATACGATGGGGTGTCTAGTTTGTAATGACATTGGAGCTACACACCTTGTCAAGTCAGTGAGCGATAGTCGTTCTCCTCGGTATGGCGTGACGTACAGCGAGAGATGTCTTCGGATCGATGGGGTGGGATCTTGACCTGTGTTAAGATGGCAGACTCTCACCAGATTGTAACTCAGGAAAAGTAAGCGATGTCGACGCCTTCACCATCTCGTGCCGTACTGGTGGCGATCCAGACACCTCGTATGACGGGGGAGGAGCTGGAGAGTTCGCTGCACGAGCTTACCCATCTTGTGAAAACCCTCGGATACCATGTCGTGGGCCAGGTGACGCAAAAACGGAGTTCCGATAAATTCGCGACGGTCCTGGGTCAGGGCAAACTCGCCGAACTGGCGCGGTGGACCGGAGGTTCTGGAACCGTAGGGGCGTCGTTTGAGAGACCGATGCACAAAGCGGCCTTGCAGCGTGAGGCTGTGGCAGCGGATGGAGCGGAGGACTCAGAAGAAGGCGAATCGGAGGAAACCAGCGAGGCCTCACCCAGTCCTCCCGAACAGGCGCAGATCGTCATCGTGGACTGTGATCTGTCGCCGTCACAATTGAAAAATCTTGAACGTGCCGCCGGCGTGCCGGTGCTCGATCGTACCGGGGTCATCATTGAGATTTTCAGTCGACATGCTCGGACCAGAGCGGCCCGGCTCCAGGTGGAGATTGCCAGGCTCAATTATCTTGCGCCACGGTTGCGTGAAACCGGTGGCGGTGGAGAGCGGCAAAGCGGGGGGGTCGGAGGCAAAGGGGCAGGAGAGACGAGTCTCGAGCTCGATAAGCGTAGAATTCGCGATCGCATCAAAGAACTCAGAGTAGAATTGGCGGCGATTGGGGACGAGCATCTCACGCGCCGCGCGAGACGGGGAAATGAATTGACGGTCGCGCTCGTCGGGTACACCAACGCGGGCAAATCCTCGCTGATGCGAGCGATGACGGGTATCGATGTGCTCGTAGCCGACAAGCTGTTCGCCACGCTCGATACCACGATTCGGCCTCTATATCCTGAAACGCGTCCCAAACTGCTCATGACCGATACGGTGGGATTCATCAAGAAGCTCCCGCATGACCTGGTGGCGTCGTTCAAGTCGACGCTTGATGAAGCGGCCTGTGCCTCGCTGTTGCTGTTTGTCGTCGATGCCTCAGATCCATCGTTTCGATCCCAGCTCGAGGTCACGCGGAAGGTGCTGGCCGAAGTTGGATCCACGGAAGTTCCCAGCCTCTTGGTGCTGAATAAACAAGATCGTCTCGGACCGGACGTTCTCGCGTCACTGAAGGTGGAATATCCCGACGCCGTGTTTCTGTCCACGAGAAGCCAGGACGATCTGAAATCGTTACGCGAGCAGATCATGAGATACTTTGAGCGCGAGATGATCGACGAGGAGTTACGTCTGCCGTTTACGGCTCAAGGGGTCCTTGCAGAGATCCGCGCTCGGATGCGGATCTTGTCCGAAGAGTATGATGCCGAGGGACTCACGATACTGGTGCGATCGACCCCTGAGCACCTGACCGTGATCAAAAAGAAGCTTGCGTGATGACGAGGCACCCGAATGTGAAGAGGGGCTAACATCTCTGTGAAGTAGCCACAAGCGTGAGGTATGAACTCCACCTATGACGTCATTGTGGTCGGCAGTGGACCGGCTGGGTCGTGCACGGCGTGGCGTCTGGCAAAAGCGGGTGTGGCGGTTGCCGTCCTCGAGAAGGCCGCGCTGCCGCGGTACAAGACCTGTGGCGGTGGGGTCGTGGGTCGGGCGATGCAGGCCTTGCCCGTAGATGTGCGCCACGTGGTCGAACAGGACTGTCATACCGCCCAGTTAAATCTTCTCCCAGCCGAATTGTCCTTCACGACTCATCGACAGACGCCCATCGTCTCCATGACGATGCGATCTCAGTTTGACTTCGCCCTTCTGTCAGCTGCGCAAGCAGCTGGGGCCGTCGTTCACCAACGGTGTGCCGTAGAGAATGTTTCGTTCCACGGCGACTTTCTCACGGTCGGCACAAACACGGGTTCAATGAAGGCCAAGTTCGTGGTAGCCGCCGACGGGGCGTTCAGTACGGTTGCAGGCAAGATAGGGCTGGCCGACGGACGTGTTCTCATTCCAGCTCTCGAGTACGAAGTGACGGTTTCACGTGATCGAATGGATAGATTTCACGGCACGGCGAGATTTGATTTTGGCGTGCTGCCTCATGGGTATGCATGGGCCTTTCCCAAAAAGGATCATCTGTCGATCGGTGTGCTGTCGACGGCGCAGCGTGGAGGCGACCTCAAATCATCGATGGCGCGCTATCTCGACCAGCTTGGCTGTGGTTCGGTCACGCAGGTCGAGCGACATGGCTTTGTGATTCCCATCCGACCGCGAAGAGGGCCATTTGCCGACAAACGTATCCTGTTGGTCGGTGATGCTGCCGGCTTCGCCGACCCTGTCACCGGAGAAGGCATTTCGTTCGCGATTCGTAGCAGCTTGATGGCAGCTCAATCCTTGATCGACAGGCATCTTGAAGAGGAGTCCGTCAAACAGGCGTATACCCGCTCACTGGCTGAGACGATCCTTCCTGAACTGCAAAGAGGGCGATGGTTGGCCCGGCTACTGTACAACTTTCCTCGCACTCGATCGTGGGCGTTCTCGCGACAGGGGCAACGCCTCTGTGAAGCGGTGACGGACGTGATGGCCGGGAAGCGGTCCTATCGAGACTTGGCGTTTACGCCTCGGACTCTGCTCAAGCTTCTGACGCCTCAGTGGTTCAAGGACTCGGAGGCTAAATCTACCCGCCAACGCGAAAGCTCCCCTAAAGCATAGCCTGTCCAGAGGAAACATTCTGGCTCTGACGATAGTCCCGTAATGGGACTGTTCTTGGCCTGTGCAGAAGACTTCTTCAACGAAAGGCTTTCCTTGACACTGTTCGAGAAGCTCATCCGTCGTCAGATACACGAGTGAGCTATAGGGCTGACACTAATTGTCGTCGCATCCGCTTGCGACTCACTCCGGCCACCTTCTACGTGGAGTCACGTCTAGAACCGCGGGATACCCAAACCAGTGGTGCGCAAGGGCGGGAGCACGGTTGCCGGCAGCAAAAGCAGAAAAGTCATGACAAATCAGCAGAGTGGAGTACTTTTGTGTAAAGAAACGAAATAACGCGCATATCTGGTGCCACTCCCAGCGAGGGGCTGGGAGCCACGTTCACGCTGGATTTACCAACTGGCACAAGTTACTGTGACGGGCTGAAAGTTTTGAGCGGAGGAGCCATGCTCAATGATAGGCATATCGCAACTTGTGACAACCGCCGTATCCTCGTCATCGACGACAATCTCACCATTCACGAGGATTTCCGAAAAATTCTGACGGGAGCTACCGATTCCACCAATCTCGATCAGGCGGGGGCATCCCTGTTCGATGAAGCGCCCGTTCCCGCATACGGCAAGTCTTTCGAAGTGAGCTTTGCCGACCAGGGACAAACAGGCTTTCACATGGTGGAGCAAGCCGTCGCTGAAAAAACCCCATACGCCTTGGCCTTCGTCGATATGCGCATGCCGCCTGGATGGGATGGACTTCAGACGATCGAGCAGATTTGGAAAACGGATTCCTCTATTCAGGTGGTGATTTGCACCGCATTCTCCGACCGTCCGTGGCATGAAATAGCCGCCCGCGTTGGGAGAACCGATCGGCTGCTGATCCTTCGCAAGCCGTTCGATGCGCTCGAAGTGGAACAGTTGGCCGTCTCCTTAGCTTATAAGTGGGAGTTGGCTAAACGCGCAGAAATGCGGATGGACGGCATCAACGCGCTCATCGACCTTCGATACAAAGAATTGCTGCAAAGCAACGCACGACTGAAACAAGAAATAGCCACCCGCACCGCGGCGGTGTCGAATCACAATGAGGAATTTCAACAGCTGAATGAGCAGTTTCAACAATTCGTGAAAGATTTAAGGCGAGCGATCAACACCGCAGATAGCGCCAATTGAGCCTCAGGCTGGTCCTGCCCCGCATCAGTCTCACGATGCTCCCACAACGCACTGTCAACGGACACCTACCGAAACGTGCACTATGGAGCGACGCTCTGCAGCTATCAGGCGAAGCGCCTGAAGGAAGTGAACCGGCGGCCCGCTTCGGTGGCGATGTGCTTAGCGACAAATTTTATAAATTGCTCGGGAGGCAGAGGCTGGCTGACGATAAACCCCTGAACTTCTTCGCAGCCGTGTTCGCGCAGAAAGTCGAGTTGTTCCTGTGTCTCAACTCCTTCGGCTAAAATGCGCAGTCCAAGGCTGTGTGCCATCGCGATTACCGTTCTGGTTATCGTAGCGTCCCGCTCGTTCGTCGCGATGTTTCGAATGAACGACTGGTCGATTTTTAAGGCATTGATGGGGTATTGCTGCAGATGACGCAATGAGGAGAAACCGGTCCCGAAATCGTCGAGCGCAAGCTGGATACCGAGGGCTCGCAAGCCCTGCAGGATCGTGATGGCGTGCTCGGGATTCCTGAACACGATCGTTTCGGTCAATTCTAAGTCAAGAAGTTCCGCTGGAAACTTCGTCTCCGTTAACGCGTGAGCGACTGTGTTGGTTAGATTGGCGTCATGAAACTGTGAGTCGGACAAGTTCACCGCGAGCTGGATGGATGTATGGCCGGCCGTTGACCAACATTTCGCCTGTGTACAAGCAGTCCGAAGCACCCATGCACCGAGCTTGGCTCCTAGCCCTGCATCTTCAACGATCTGTAGGAATTTCCCAGGAGATAAAATCCCAAGCTTCGGATGGTGCCAGCGGAGTAGAGCTTCGCCCTTGACAATTGCGCCGGTTCGGAGATCGATCAGCGGCTGGAAGTATATGATGAACTCTTCACGGTCCAATGCGCGATGAAGGTCCGCCTCCAATACGAAGCGTTGCTCGGCATGCTCATTCATCGATGAGGAGTAGAATTTATATCCGTTGCGGCCCAGCGATTTGACGGAATACATGGCCGTATCAGAATTTTTCAGTAGTGCGTCCAAGTCAAGACCATCCGCGGGAAAACAAGCAATGCCGATACTCGCAGTCACGAACACTTCATGCTGTCCCAAATGGAATGGTTCTGCTAATTCGCGCTGGATCCGTTGTGCCACCCGCCCGCCGTCTGCAGGATCAGTTAAGTTATTGAGCAAGACGGTAAATTCATCACCACCTAGGCGTGCTAAGCAGGACTGTGAAGTAACATCGGTGTCACGGGCGACCGAGTCACTCGTCCTCACACACGTCCTGAGTCGTTCCGCCACTTCTTGAAGTAAGTGGTCGCCCATCTCATGGCCGAGGCTGTCATTGATGACTTTGAAACGGTCCAGATCCATATAGAGTATGGCAGTAATGACTTGATGGCGCTGCGCATAAGCTATGGCTTGAGCTACGCGATCTTTGAAGAGGTGGCGATTGGCGAGGCCGGTCAGGCTGTCATAGTACGCGAGAGAATGGATTTTCTCCTCTGCCTGCTTTCGGTTGGTGATGTCATGGACAGTTGCCGCCATGCCCACTACGCGATTTAGGTCATCACGCATAGGTCGCGTCAGACTTTCAACTACCAGCTGCGTGCCGTCAGGAAGGAGGATGCGGTACTCCTTACTGTGGTGGTGTTCTTGAGTAATGCCATCATGAAATAATTTGAGAACCCCACTCCGATCATCAGGATGTATCAGTTCAAGAATTCCGGTAAGGGTCTTCGGAAAGTGCTCAGGTCTCCTGCCGAAAATGCGGGCGACTTGGTCTGTGCATTGTAGTGCGTCGGAATGAGGTTCCCATTCCCAGGATCCGAGCCCCGCAATGGATTGAGCATGACCGAGGTGAGCGGCGGTTTTCGTCATGACAAGGAGCGCGTGATGAATGCGCAATAGGTATCCTATACGCTGTGCCAAGCCGTGAGGATGAATGGGCTTGATCAGGATATCTGAGGCGCCAGCTTCGTAACTACTGGTGATGGAATGCATATCGTCGTCACTCATGACCATTAGAATAGGGACCTGAGCACCCTCAGGCAATTGTCGCAACGCCGTGCAGGTCTCGGCCCCACTGATCCCAGGCATAGCGACATCAAGAAGGACGGTGTGTGGATGGACAGTACGAAAGATTTCGAGGGCACTCAATCCGTCAACAGCTTCTTCAATCCGGAAGTCAGCCGACTCTAACCCTTTACGAATCAAGGAACGATCGGCGGGATCGTCGACGACGACGAGAATGACTGGCCGGGAGGGTGCAAGATCGTTGAACATACTCATCCAGTTTCTTCTAGCTTTTCGTACGTCGATAGCAACATACCATCAAACCTCATTGACAAATACGAAAAGCGCAGTATATGCAACTGTTCCAGTCGTGCTTGCAACGAGCCCGCCATTCCCCAAAATCGTTCGGAACTGTCATAACGTGTCCTCTGGCCGATAACCGCTTAGACAAGAAACCCAAGCTCCTGACCCAACCCCATGTGCTGATCATCGATGAGATTGGTTACATCCCGATCGATCGGCAGGGGGCCAAACCGTTCTTTCAGTTGAACCGTCTGAATCATCAATCGAAGTCGGCAAGACCAGACCTTTCGTGCTGACCGTATCGTAGCCGAATACAGGCCCAAGTGCGTAATCGCTCGTCCCGGTCGTCTATATTGGCGTGTGCTTTATGGTCGTGTCAGAAGAGGGCGTCACGATTGTCTCGATCAACGGCGCGGTGGTCAATGGAGACAGTGGCGCAGACAACACCGACACTAAGGGGCAGATCAGGGTCGTTGTGCGCGTGGACGACGAGACGGCTGGTTCCTTAGGGGGATTATCTGCATACTGGCGGGCGGCACCGCCAAATTGGCGCGAGCGAAGTTCGAGATCTTCAAGTCTTAAGCGGCCGATCTCGAAGATTATGAGTGCCCCAGAGCTATCGCCGTAGAAGGGCAATCCAGCGCCACAAGTTCAGCAGACTGGCGAGGGAGGCTGCCACGTAAGTCAAGGCGGCGGCGGTGAGGATGCTGCGAGCGCCCCGCTCATCTTCGGGCGACAGATAGTTTCCCTGTCGGAGTACGGGGAGGGCACGTCTGAAGCTGGCGTCCCACTCGACTGGAAGCGTGACGAAGTGGACCAGCGTGGAGATTCCCATGGTCGCCAACCCGGCTACCATGACGAAGATGCCTGCCGCGGGGGTTCGGGCAACGGCCGCCGCGATCGGAATTCCCATCATCAGGACCACACCGACCTTCTGCGCTCCCTGCGCGACCCGCACGAGCTTGGTGCGTTCCGCGAGCGGCTGGTAACCGAGGTGGTCTTGAATCGCGTGTCCGACCTCGTGGGCGGCGACCGTAATCGCCGTGAGGGATTTCCCATCGAATATAGGGGGCGTGAGGCGGACTGCTTTGATGACAGGGTCATAGTGGTCGCCCGTCTCGGTCGGTTCGACCTTCACGTGCTGCATGTCGAAACGATTGAGCAGGTGCCGGGCCAATTCGCCTCCGGTTCCCGGAAAGTCAGGGCGGGGCGCACTATGCTTGGCAAACACCCGTCTGGTCCAGAGTTGCGGCCCGAAGACGACCAGACCGACAATGACCAATAGTAGGACGAGACGCATCATCTATCCCGATCTTCTCAGTACTCCTGTCAGGCAATACACCAGGCCAGGGTTTGTGGCATGTGCAATGATTCCCTCTCCAGATAGGCTAACACATTTGATGAGGGGAATAGACAATTTGGTGATGTCCAGTCCGGCAAATTGCCGTAGGGCAGACATGCGGCCGCTTGAGTCCAAGAGGCCTTCCCCATTCAGGCCTGGTGCGGTATCCTACGGCAATCCAAGAACGAAAATGGGTGTCGACTGAACGGCAAGGTACCCCCACCTGTGGCCCTCCTCTTCGATCGATCTACGAATCGCACTGCGATGTGTCTGCTTACTGCATGCATTGGGCTGTGGGCAGGATGCAGCAGTGCCCCGGGTACCGTTTCGCACCGCGACCAAGAACCGAAAAATGTTTTTCGACAACTGGCACACCTAGAAGTAGCTTCTAATCGTCTGTACCAGGCGGTTGTGGATCAGGCCGATGTGGTGGGGTATAGCCGCCAACTTGAGCTCCAGTCGGATCTCGCCAGTCCGCTGCTCCCGACCGACTTTGAGCGCATCAAGCGATCGTTCGCAGGCTCACTCAAGGTGATGCTGTTCGATCTGGCTCCTGCCGACTTCTGGGAGCAGCATCTCGCGGAACACTATGCTGCATTACTGTCCATCGAAGAGGTTCAGAGACTTGTGGATGAGTATGAACGGCAGGTCCTGAACACATCGTCTCAGGTGCAGGTTCTCCGTCAGAGTTTTGTGACTGATCGCTTCCCGAATCTATTACCGGTGGTGCGAGCCCGGTCGCAGACGTTCGAAATTTCTCACGAGGCGATGATCCCTACGTTCTTGACGGGGGACCACGTCATTGTGAACAGGACTGCCTATCATGCAGCGACTCCGCGGCGCGGGAATGTCGTCCTATACCGCTATCCAGACGAAGATGGGAAACGTTTGTTGCATCGTGTGATCGGTCTTCCTGGTGATCAGATCGAGATCCGCGCCCAGGCACTCTCAGTGAATGGTGAACCCATGACGGAATCCTATGTACAGCACACCGACCGATCTCTAGTGCCCGGAAACGTGCGCGATCATGTCGGGCCTCTGATCGTCCCACCGGATACCTACTATGTTTTGGGCGACAACAGAGAAGAGAGTTTGGATAGCCGCTTCTTGGGGCCCATCAGCAGAGCCCAGATTCTGGGACAGGTCGTGTTCATCTACTGGTCTGTGGATTACAGCCTACGTTCGCCGCGTTGGGATCGTCTCAATCAGCCGGTACATTGATGGCACCCTTCAAACACTGCGATGGGGAGTCCTCTCTGGATATCCAACTTGAGAGATGAGATGTAACATGTCATGATTTCCACCGCCCTCATGTCAAACAGGTCCTGATTGGAGCTTCGCCGTGTTGGGAATGTGCGATCCAGTGCTTGCCGTCTGTTCGATGCTGCTTGGCGGTGCGGCGGCCTATGTCATCCTCAGCATTGCCGAACGGATGCGGGCAACCGAACAAGGATCCTTCAAGATGCGATGGCTCTCTGTTGGCGCCGTCGCAGCCGGGCTGGAGATCTGGGCGATCCACTTCATCGGGAACCTAGCCTTCTGCCCGCCGATTCCAGCTTCACAGGATATGGGCCTTGCCATTGTTTCCATTCTATCCGCGGGGGCTGCTGGAGCCATAGCGGTGTATCTCATCAGCACCCATGACGGGAGTCACCTCCGACTCGTATCCGGTGGGTTGATGATGGGGGCCTGCCTGATGGTGACGCATTTCACGAGTCTGATGGCTATACACCAGGTGGCCGATCTCCGGCACGATTTGCCTCTCTTCATCTTCGCTGTTGTGGTGATGGTCGGGCTGGGTGTTGTCGTCCTCTTGGTCGGAGGCTGGAACATTCGGTACGGGGACTGGCGTGTGACGGAAAAGGCTAGCGCCATGGGGGTCGCCCTGGCTGCCTCCCATTTGGCCGGGATGATTCCCGCGTACAGTTTTTCGGGTCTTACGACCAGTACTCCGCCGCCGGGAATCGAAGTGCAGCTTCTCGCGGTTGTCGCGGTGTCGCTCTCGACCCTCTTGGCCATCATCGATCGGCAAGTCACCACTGCATCAAGCCTGGCGCGTCACAGCCATGCTCGGTTGCTCGAAGCCATCGAAAGCGTCCCTCAATGGTTTGCACTCTTCGATGCGGATGACCGTCTGGTGATTTGTAATCGCAAGTATCGCGAAGTGATGTCTGGAACGGGAGCTCAAGTCCAACCAGGCGACTCCTTCGAATCGATCGTTCGCCGCATTGCCAAACGAGGCGATATCCCCGCGGCGATCGGGAATGTCGAATCCTGGGTAAAAAACCGCCTTGACATGCACTATGACCCACAAGGACCCTACATTCAGTACCGGTCCAGTGGCGAATGGATCCAGATCAACGAAAAGAAGACGCACGATGGCGGCATTGTCGCCATTGCAACGGACATCACGGCGTTGAAAAATGCTGAACAGGCTGCCGAGGATGCCAAGAGGCGCTTAGCGGATTCATTGGCGCTGGTGGAAGCCGCGAAAGCCCGTATGCAGGAAGAACTGAATGTCGGTCGGGATATTCAGCGGAGCATGCTTCCACGTGTGTTTCCCCCCTTCCCGGATCGGAAGGAGCTGGAACTGTATGCTGTGCTCGAACCGGCGCTGGAAATCGGGGGCGATCTTTATGATTTCTTTTTGATCGACGATCATCGCCTGTGTTTTGTGGTCGGCGATGTGTCGGGCAACGGTGTTCCTGCCGCGCTCTTTATGGCGATGACCAAGATCATGGTCAAGACCAGGGCAATGTCTGATCCCTCGCCCGCCAGTATCGTGACCCATGTGAATGACGCGCTCAGCGCAGATAACGATTCCTGCATGTTTGTGACGCTGTACCTGGGCATCTTGAATCTTCGCGATGGGACGCTTCTCGCGACGAATGCGGGGCACAACCATCCGCTGCTGAAGAAGCGCGATGGAGAGTTCGAATGGCTGACGGCCCAAGACGGACCTCTGGTCGGCCCCATGCCGGGCATCGCGTTCAAGGAAAGCACGATCCAATTGGGTCCAGGCGATGAACTCTTCTTGTACACCGATGGAGTCACTGAGGCCGATAATAGGCGGCGGGAACTGTTCGGCAACAGCCGGTTGAAATCTATCCTTACCAAGTCCCGAGCCGCCTCCCTCGTCGATCGCCTCAGTGAGGTCATGAATGCGGTGAGGGGTTTTGCCGGAGAGGCCCCTCAGGCTGACGATATCACCATGTTGGGACTGCGGTATCACGGTGTCCCTCCGTCCGACGTTGCGGTCAAGGTCTTTCACCAAACGATGCCTAACCAGTTGATGGCCATCCCTGACTTACAGATTGCGTTTGAGCAGTATGTTGCTCAATGGGCAGGGGCCAAGCCGCTCATCCCCACTCTCAATATGGCGCTGGATGACCTGCTGAACAACGTCGTGCAGTATGCATTCCCCAATGATCCGACGGAGCATCACATAGAAGTAGAAGGCGAAGTGCATGACGTGTGTGTCGTTCTGACTATTCGGGATGATGGTATTCCCTTTAACCCGCTATCCGTCGCTCCCCCGGATCTGTCGGTGTTGTTGCATGAACGTGAAATCGGTGGCTTGGGAATTCATCTGGTCCGGGCCATGTTTGACGAAGTGACGTATCATCGCAATGTGGGACGTAATGTTCTGACTATAAAAAAGAGGCTGGTGTCCGGGGCACCTGCCCCAAGCAGCCGTACCGATATGAAAGGAATCAGCGCACTCGAAGTCGTGAGACTTCCGCAAGAATCACCGGAAGACTCTCGGAAGGACGGAAGCGGTGTCGAAACACGTCACAGTGGGACCGTGCTGATTGTCACCCCACGGGACCGCTTCGATACGAACAGCGCGCCGGCGGTGGAGCGTGTTCTGACCGACCACATTGGGCGAGGTGAACGGCAGATTGTGCTTGACCTCTCACAGATTTCGTACATTTCCTCTATTGGGTTGCGGGTGATTCTAAGAGCTGTGGTAGCGATGATGCAAATGGGCGGAAGGGTGGTTCTCTCTGGAGGGAACGACCATGTCAGGACGGTCCTGCAACTGAGCGGAGCACTGATGACGAGCCTTCATGCTTCCACCATGGATGAGGCTCTATCTAAAGTCCAAGAGCTGGGCTAGCGCTCCGTTTCATCCTTGGAGAAGCTCTCATTCACTCAGAATCAAGCTGTTCATGCCTACGCTGTTGTCAGGATGGAAGCGTGCGCCTGTCTTTGCTATGATTGGTCCAACGTGCGGGATGCGCAATAAATTTTTTGCTTGCGCCAAACAGATCAGAGCTAGTGCAATCTTCACCGGAAAAGGAGCATAAGAAAATGGACCAGGGAACCCGACACACATTGACCGTGACCTCGCGTGAGAACGCCGGCATCACCTTTGTGAACATGCAGGGAAGCCTTGCCGCTACCACAGCCGAGCACGGGAACCAGGAAATGAAAAAGATTGTCGACGCGGGCGCCAGGAAAGTTGTCCTCAACCTGGCTGATGTCGACTATATCAGCAGTGGTGGCATCCGAGTCATTATTCTGGCGTGCAAGCAGCTCAACAATGTGCAGGGAGAGATGAAGATTGCCGCCGCGAAAGGGATGGTTAAAGAAGCTCTCGAAGCCAGCGGATTTAATCTACTGAACCGCGTGTATGGAGAAAGTGTTCAATTGTGCAACACGGAAGAGGAGGCTGTAGCAGCGTTTAAGGCCTAGAGAACCAGGCGTGCGATTCATCTGACGTAGCACAATCATTTCGACACCCTGCTCCTAAAACATCCGGCCGGCTCTTGGTCAGTGGCCCGAGTACTTCTTTATTTCCTCCGTCCTCGCTCCGATGATTCTATTCTCCCTACATGAGACTGTAATCCGACGCCCCTCCCTGGAGGATACAAAGGGTTCGTCTGCTACACCAACCGCAGACGGATATTGCGTCTGACCTTCTCCAGACTGCATCTGCCCAGAATAGTGGGGCCATTCGTTTCACCTATTCGTATCCACACAGGGATACCGGTGGCGAAGGTTCGGCTGAGTATTATGAAGAAGTTTTCATCTTGTCCTAATCATCTCTTCATGTTGCGGGATTATATAATGAAGTCAGGATGAGTTCAGACCCTTGGCGTCTGTGGCCCCGCAGGCATGATGCTCAGGACGCTGGTTCAGCATATAGCACAAGGAGGAATTCGCTATGAAGGAAGTCACCAAAAGACTTGCCATATCCACATCCGTCATCCCTGCTCCAGCGAGAGGAGGACCAAAGCGGCTATCTCGGGAGCATCTGTTGGAGTTGGTCACCAGATTGTTCATCTTCAAAGCCGAGCGCTGGAAACGACGCGCGTTGTTCTATGAACGGCATCGGGACTACTTCCCTAGATTGTCGTCCAGTCGATTCGTGGATCGGTGCCGTCAGCTGGAAACGGCCTATCGTGCGCTCGCACAAGTGATGTTCCTTCTGCCGACACGAGACCAGCTCGTATCGGTCCGTGCCCTGGCTTCGAGAAGAATCTGAGAGTCGGTGCTGTGGTCTGATGCCCCGGTCACATAGGTTCTACGCGATATCGGCTTCTGGTCGACCTTGGGCTGACGGGGGTAGAATCTCCTGCCCGCCCACAATTCCCGAACGATATCGTGTCAAGCCGGTAATTCCTATCCGGTGGGGCGAAACATCTTTATCTTCGTCAGGCTCGCTCTCAGCCGATCTTCGCCATCTCCTACAGCAGCGACATGGCTGGATTAGCCGCAACACTCCCTTGCGCTGTCCCACCATGTCAACGTAACATCAGCTCCCTATGAGTTGGCATATCGCTCTCATGATGCCCGTGTGTTCATCCACGACGGAAAGGCAGTAGTATCACCCATGAAACCTAGCCAGCGCTCTGAGTCCACTACACCGACTGCGACAGGCTTTTCGCCGGGGTTCGCTTCACTAGGCCTGGAGGCGTCACTCCTCACGACATTGGAGGCCCTCGGCTACGAGGAGCCAACTCCGATCCAACGCGAGGCTGTTCCACCGCTGTTGGCCGGACGAGATCTTCTCGGGCAAGCCGCCACTGGAACGGGGAAGACGGCAGCCTTTGCCTTGCCGATGCTCCAGCGCATCGGTCATAGCTCCAGATCACGCCCGTCGGCACTGGTACTCGTACCCACGCGAGAATTGGCGATCCAAGTCGGAGAGACAGTGCAGCGCTATGGCAAAGAGTTACGAGTCAACGTGCTGGCGGTCTATGGAGGACAGGCTATAGGTCCGCAACTCTACGCACTCAAGCGCGGCGTGGATATCGTCGTGGCAACTCCCGGCAGGGCCCTTGATCACATTCGTCGGGGGGTACTCAAACTGGAGCATGTACAGATCGTCGTCCTGGACGAAGCCGACGAAATGCTCGATATGGGATTCGCGGATGATCTAGATGCCATTTTGCAACAAACACCCAAGGCGAAACAGACCGCCTTATTCTCTGCGACGATGCCGTCAAGAATTCGTTCGATCGCCCATCGGCATCTCCACAATCCGGTCGAGATTACGATCGCCAAGGAACCGGTCAAGGCCGGCACTGTCCCGCGTGTCAAGCAGACAGCCTATGTCGTGGCCAGACCCCATCGAGCGGCCACGTTGGCCCGTGTGATCGACGTGGCCGGTGCGAAGTCAGCGCTGGTGTTTTGTCGCACGAGGCTGGAGGTCGATGAGGTCACCGCAATGCTCGTTGCCCGTGGATGTCGGGCCGAAGCCATCCACGGTGGCATGAGCCAAGGACAGCGTGACCGCGTGATGCAGTCGTTCAAGACCGGGCAAACGGAGTTGCTAATTGCGACTGATGTGGCCGCGCGCGGGCTGGATATCCCACAGGTGTCCCATGTGATCAACTACGATCTGCCCTCTTCGGCTGAAGTCTATGTCCATCGGATCGGCCGGACCGGTCGAGCTGGTCGTGAGGGTGCGGCGATCACGATCCTCGATCCCCGTGAACAGCGCCTCTTACGGAGTATCGAGCAACACACAAAGGCTCAGGTCATAGTTGTGCCGGTGCCCAGCGTAGCCGATCTTCGCGCCAAACAGTTGGAGCGTATACAGACAGCCATGGTAGAGGTCTTGCAAGATGGAAAACTCGAAGGGTTTGTACCACTCGTCGATCGACTGACCACCTCCCATTCATCGGCTGATGTGGCTGCAGCTGCCATCAAGCTGCTCGTTCGGGCTCAGGGTGGGGAGCGTCAGGAACAAGAGATTCCTGGAACGCCTGCTCGGCAGCCTGAATTTGGAAGGCCGGTCCGTCAGGCTGGTCGCTACGATGACCGATCCCGCACTCTATCCTCCCGACCGGATCGTCGGCCGACAGGGCCATCACGTCATGGACAGCGAGAGCCCGGCATGGCACGGGTGTACATTGGAGCTGGACGCGAGGTGGGGATCAGGCCGGGCGATCTTGTGGGTGCCATCGCCAACGAAGCAAAGGTGCGCTCCAACATCATCGGCGCCATTGAAATTGAAGATCGGTTTTCCATTGTCGATGTTCCGGAATCCATGGCCGCCGGCATCGTTGACACCCTCAGTCGTGTCCGCATTAAAGGCCGGAAGGTACCGGTCCGATTATTTCGGGAATAGTGAGGCGAAAGAGTTTGTATCTGATGCGCATAGTTTTCTTTCCCGCTGAGTCTCTCTAGAATAGTTCACTATGACGACAATGCCTCGAATCGTCATTATCGGTGCCGGACTGGCGGGACTGGCTTGTGCGCGTCGCCTGACGGAAGCCGGTGTCACCTGCATCGTGCTTGAAAGTTCAGATGGTGTAGGCGGGCGCGCCAGGACGGACACTCTGGAGGGATTCCAACTCGATCGCGGATTTCAGGTCTTTCTCGCTGGTTACCCGGAAGCACGCAGAACATTGGATTATGCGGCCCTTGATCTGAAACCCTTTCATCCCGGGGCGATTATTCGCTACAGCGGGCGCTTTCACCTGCTAGGCGATCCGTTGCGGCGCCCACAAGATCTCCTGGCGACCTTGTTCAATCCCATCGGCTCGGTCACCGACAAATATTTGGCGTTTCGACTGCGCCAGAGTACCTTGCACCATCGGCTTTGCGATGTAGCCGGTGGATCGGCCAGACCGACGAGCGAAAGTCTGAGGTCCTATGGGTTTTCAGAGGCGATGCGCACGCGCTTTTTTCAGCCGTTTCTCAGCGGTGTCTTTTTGGAGACCGCGCTGGAAACCCCATGCTGGGTGTTTGAACATGTCTGGGCAGCATTCTCACGAGGGGTGACTGCGCTGCCGCGAAAAGGCATGGGAGCAATCGCACAGCAGCTTGCTGCGACGTTACCTCCAGGAACGATCCGCCTGAACCAGCGGGTGCAGCAGATTGATAGAGCCAACCTACTACTGGAGTCCGGTGAAACACTCTCGGGAGATGTGTTGGTGATTGCGACAGATGACGAGACCGCGTCTCAGTTACGTGGTGACGGTGTGCCGGGCAGGGAGGCGCGCGTCTCGACCACGGTCTATTTTGATGCGCCGGCTCCACCGCAACACGGACCCTGGTTGATGTTAAATGGCGAGGGTAGTGGGCTGGTTAATACGGTCTGCGTGTTGAGCGAGGCTGCCTCTTCGTACGCGCCGAATGGACGTGCCCTCATCTCCACAACGGTGACGGATCACAAGGAGCGCTACGATAAGCTTCCAGACGCTGTGCGTAAATTCTTACGATCGTGGTTCGGGCGACAGGTGGATGAATGGCGTCATCTGCGGACCGATCAAATTCGCCGCGCACTGCCTCCAGTCGATCTGCTTCCTTCCTCTGAGAGCGGGGCGCCTTCTCGTGTGGCCGATGGGCTTTATCTCTGCGGTGATTATCGGGAGAGCGGCACTCTTGACGGCGCATTGGTATCAGGGCGCAAGGCGGCAGAAACCGTTCTGGCGGATCATGCCATGGTCTGAAATCTGGTACGGTTGTGCAAGACGCTGACATCATGAGCATTCAAATTAATCTTTGCCGAATAGCCACGACTGAAAATCTCTCGCCATTATATTCCATCTCCTGGGCCTTCACTGCTTGCCTCTCCCGATGAGGGACGACCAGCCTGTCGTTCCGGCCACAGTCAGACTTCCCGAGATTACCGTCAAGGCAGTTGTGCTGTCGGTGATTCTTGCCGCCATCCTGGCTGCGGCCAATGCCTACCTGGGATTGTTTGCAGGAATGACAGTGTCCGCCTCCATTCCGGCAGCCGTTGCGTCCATGGCAATTTTGCGTCTGTTCCGCAACTCCAACATTCTCGAGAATAACATCGTGCAAACCGCCGCATCCTCCGGCGAGGCTCTGGCTGCAGGTGTCATTTTTACGATTCCTGCGCTTCTCCTGGTCGGCTATTGGCCTGACTTCAACTACTGGGAGACGGTTCTCATTGCGACCGTCGGAGGGGTACTCGGTGTGCTCTTTACTATTCCATTACGGCGCGCGCTTATTATCACGGCGCGTTTGCGTTTTCCCGAAGGGATGGCGACGGCGGAAGTGTTGAAGGTGGCCGCGGCAGATCGAAATCCTGCTCGCCTTCGGGATTCGACGGCGGCGTCTCGATCATTGTTGTCTTCAGCCGTGCTAGGTGCATCGGTGAAACTCGGCGAGAGCGGCCTGCGATTGTGGACGGATTCGTTGGAAGCTGCAGCACAAGTTGGCAAGACCGTGTTCTATGGTGGTCTGAATCTTTCACCGGCGCTGCTCGCCGTAGGTTTTATCTTGGGGCTGCGAACCGCCATGGTGGTCTTTCTCGGTGGTGTCATTGGATGGATGATTTTAATGCCGACGTATGGGCTCATCAACGGAGTGCCGCCCGATCGGACAGGACTGGCGGCCGCCATGTCGATCTGGAGCGAGCAGATTCGTTATGCCGGAATCGGGGCTATGTTAGTCGGAGGCTTGTGGACTCTAACGAAACTGCGTGAGCCGGTCTGGAAAAGTCTTCAGACACTCCGAGCAAGCTACCGCGTTTCCGAATCGATGGAAGCAAGCCAGGGATTAGCCCGGACGGAACAGGATGCGTCGATTGTGTGGATTGTCGTGCCATTGGTACTCTCACTCATCCCGATGGCGTGGATCTATTCGCGAGTTGTGGACAGTTGGTTGATCGGTATAGTCATGACACTCGTGATGGCAATCGCCGCGTTTCTCTTCTCGTCAGTCGCAGCCTACATGGCTGGTTTGGTCGGAAGTTCAAGCAATCCCGTGTCCGGGGTGACGATTGCTACGATTATGATGGCCGCACTGTTGCTTCTCCTGTTCCTTGGAGCCGGACATCCGGCTGGACCGGCCGCTGCCTTGGTGATCGGGGCCGTTGTCTGCTGCGCTGCTGCCATGGGCGGAGACAATCTGCAGGATCTCAAGACGGGTCATCTGGTTGGGGCGACGCCATGGAAACAACAAATCATGCAAGTTCTCGGTGTGGTGACCGGGGCCCTGGTGTTGGTCCCGGTTCTCTCCCTGCTCCAGGCTAAGTATGGGATAGGCGAACCAACAAGCAGCCACCCTCATCCGCTCACAGCACCGCAAGCGACCCTCATGGCCAATCTGACGCGGAGTGTGTTTGGTGCAGGGCTACCATGGCCGCTCGTGGGACTGGGGGCAGCGATCGGTGGTCTGGTCATTATGCTAGATCGTCTGCAAGAACGTCGCGGCAGCGCGGTTCGGTTTCCGGACCTGGCTGTAGCGCTTGGGATGTATCTGCCGCTGAAACTCTCTGCGGCTATTTTGCTTGGTGGAGTGATTGCAGCGTTGGCGAGTAGAAAATTGGATGGCAGACTTGAGCCGTCACAGTCAGGGTTGCTCTTTTCCGCCGGACTGATTACCGGTGAAGCCTTGATGGGCATCATGCTCGCGATGCCGATCGCGCTCTCAGAACTCTGGCCTGGTCTGGCATCTGATCCGTTTATTATGTTTGCCTCACCCCCACTGGGTGGTTGGCCCGGTCTGGTTGTGGTGATACTGGTCGCATGGCTTCTGTATCGGATTGCGGTTGGCTCCCAAGAAAATAGGCGCACCCTCACTACTGGCTCAGGATCGTGAGAGTAGCCCGAAGAACGAGGAGTTGCGATGGAGGATAATGTTAAGGGTTCGTCAGAGTTTCTTACAGCAATCTATGAGGTCGATGGACCCGAATCCAGAGCGCGTGCCACGGTGGACCGAATTTGCTTTGACCAAACGATTGAAGCCGAGAAAGACCTCTTACCGCCGTCGCTCCAATCCATGATCTTGGGACACCTCGAAGAGGTGCGGCGGCAGCCATGAGGACAACCAAGATCGACCATGCCGGCGGTTGGTGGACAAATCGGACCGGAGCGATTAGCCGAGCTGAGCGCGTCGTTGGGTCGGGATACGATCTTTGTCTTGGGGAGTCGGCTCCAGAAAGAGCCGGGTGGAATTGTCTCAGCGATACGGGCGTTTCATCGGGTGTTGGCGAAATCGTTCACTTGATACCCACTTCCTAAACCACGAGGTGTTTGGTATTCTGTGTGTCGTCTTTCCGGAGATTGCTCTTGTAAGGGGCACCCACGTTATGAGGGAGGTGAAGATGAGAGTATCCACGAGATTCCTTGAGATCCTGCGAATGATCAGCCGTCTCTGGTCCGACCTTCCTCTGTTGGCTCGATTGCTCAAAGCTTGGAAGGGTGGCAGCTACAGAGGTCTCTCGATGCGCACGATCTTGTCTCTTGCCGCGGCCCTGCTCTATATCGTGAGTCCGATTGACCTCATGCCGGACTTTATTCCAGGAATCGGACTGATCGACGATGCAGCGGTGTTGGCATTGCTGCTCCATAGCATCGCGCAAGACTTGGCAGCATTTCGAGTGTGGGAACAGAACCGCGATGGAGTCTAGCAGGTTAGCTTCGACGTTTCGGCTTCGCGGTCGGAATGGAATTGAGTGGATCTTCCGGCCACTGGTGTTTTGGATAGCGACCGCGTAGTTCTTTCCGGACCTCATGGTAGGCCCGCTTCCAGAATCCGGCTAAATCCTGCGTGACTTGCACCGGCCGTCCGGCAGGAGAGAGCAAATGCAGCATGACGGGGATTTTCCCATTCGCGACCCGCGGAGTCTCTTTGCATCCGAACATTTCTTGTAGGCGCACCGCCAAGACGGGCAATTCGGGCTGTTCATAGTCGATTCGGAGGCGGGATCCACTCGGTACTGCGAGATGGGTTGGAGCGAGCTGGTCAAGACGCCTGTGTTGTTCATACGTGAGAAGGCCATGCAGCGGCGGGGTAAGGTCTAGTCGTTTTACCCGATCGAGCGTGGTGATTCCAGCCAGGTATGGACTGAGCCACGTGCCCAATGTTGTAAGTAGTGCTTCGTTTGAAAGATCGGGCCAGTCTGAGTGAGGTCCCTCTATGTGCCGGACCCACATCACCCGAGCCCGCCACTTCTGAAGCTCATTGGTGAATGATAGAGATTCATGTCCTGCTTGATGAATACCATGTAAGATGGCTTTAAGTATATGGACTTTGTCAGGTTCAGAGATGGCCTCATCCGTAGTCACCACCGCGCCGAGTTTCTGTCGGCGAGACGCTCGAACGGCACCACTCGCCTTATCCCAGGTCACTGATTCCTCCACAACGAGTTGGTCGCGATAGAGCGATTCAATTTCCTCTATCGTAATCGGAGCCGCAAGATTAATTCGAGCCCATGGAGTACCTCCATCCAGATCAGCGATAACCAAGAAGGGCTCCGCAGCCAAAGAATTCGGTCCAGTGAACCGCGCGCCGCGACCATTGACCAGCCGATAGCGTGCGTCCTCACCAGTCTGTCGTTGCGCAATCCGATCGGGATAGGCCAGCGCAAGCAACACCCCGACTGCCTGCGAGCGGTCGTGTCCGTAGCCGTTCCCCCTAACGGATGGTGCATTAAGTTGTCGACGCCATAGCTGCGCTGTCCGCTTCACCCGTTCAACGGTGGCTCGATTCACTGGCAGTCCGACGGAATTGTGTTGTCCATGGATAAGATCCAGTCTGATACGGAGATCGGGGTCCTGATATTGACCCACCCCCGGCAAGATATCGCGCTCGCTCAACAACGCCGCCACCTCGCAAGCGAGATCAGTCAATCCCGGTCGCCTGGATTGGATCATCATGTGAGACAGACGAGGGTGAAGAGGAAGCGCGGCCATTTGCCGACCATGTTGAGTCAGGCGTCCGTCAGTAGAAAACGCTCCGAGCCTCACGAGCAACTCTTTGGATTGGCTGATTCCTCCACGAGGTGGTGGAGTGAGCCAGGATAATTCCTCCGGATCCAGTGTGCCCCACTGGGCGAGATCAAGCGTCAGTGGTGCCAAGTCAGCTTCCAAAATCTCCGGTGGACGATGGGCAGCCAGCGCGGCTTGTTCCTTTTCGGTCCACAACCGGTAGCAGATGCCTGGTTCGAGTCGTCCTGCTCGGCCACGACGTTGACCCGCGGAATCCTGGGTGATTCGAACCGTCTCCAAGCGAGTGAGACCGGAACGGGGATCAAAACGAGGAAGGCGTAGCCACCCTGAATCGATCACCACGCGTATTCCGTCGATTGTCAAACTGGTTTCGGCGATTGATGTGGCGAGCACGATCTTCCTCGATCCGTGAGCCGTCGGTCGAATGGCCGCATCTTGCATCGCGTGGGGGAGTTCACCATGAAGCGGCGCTATGTGTATCGATGATCCGAAATCCGCATCCAACAGCATCCGTTCGACACGACGGATCGTGGCCATGCCCGGAAGGAAAACCAACAGACTCCCATGGTTCTGCGCGAGGGAGCGTTTGATCGTCTGAGTGACGGCGCGGTCGAGCGGTCCAGTGAGCGGCTGATCAAGATATCGGGTTTCAACCGGAAACATCCGGCCTTCGCAGGTGATGATTGGGGCGTGGCCCAAGAGATCGCTGACCGAACCACAATCCAAAGTCGCAGACATCACGAGCAGGCGAAGATCCGGGCGAAACAGTCGTTGCGCTTCAAGACACAGGGTGAGCCCGGTGTCGGCTTGCAGACTTCGTTCGTGGAATTCGTCGAACAGTACAATGCCATAGGCCTCGAGTGATGGGTCCTGGTGGAGCATCCTTGTGAGAACCCCCTCCGTGACGACCTCGATTCTTGTCTTCGGCCCGACCCTTGTGTCGAGCCGCATCCGGTAGCCGACGGTTTCACCAACGTGCTCATGGATCTCCTCCGCCATACGATAGGCGGCGGCTCGCGCAGCGAGTCGCCTCGGCTCAAGCAACAAGACCTTTTTCCCCGATAACCAGGACGTTGCTAGGAGTGCGAGCGGAACACGAGTGGTCTTTCCAGCGCCGGGTGGGGCAGTGAGGAGGGCGTTTGGACAAGTTTCCAGGGCTCGAAGGATCGACGGCAGGACATGTTCTATTGGAAGTGAGAGCATGACGTGATAGGGTCACAAGTCAGGTTGAGCAGACTGTACCAAAATGTTCAGACAAGAGGGAATGCCGAGACTCTGCAGAGCTTAGGAAGAGACGATGGCGATCTATCGTTGGAGTAAGGAGACACCGACTCGGTCGGGGTGGTACTGGTTCCGTGGAGAAACGCGCGAAACGGATCCTTTTATCGTGCTTGTCGATGAGGCCGGACAGTTTCAATGGCCGGATGGAGGATTTCAAGAAATCACGCTGGCTCATGGTGAATGGGCCGGTCCGATCGACGAGCCGGAAGAATAGCACTTCTGCATGCTCAGCAATACTCATCCTTACAAATCGGTCTTCAACCGTAAGTTGGGGACGCTGAGAGGCTCATAGATGCTCTGCGTCCGATCATGAAGAACGGTCTTTCACGGAAAATTTCGAGATTGGTGTGGAGATGAAGGAACGAGTCGTCGAGCCACATCTCTTTATTATCCTAGGAGCAACGGGTGATTTGACTCGTCGGAAACTCCTGCCCGCACTTTTTCATTTACGCACCTACGGCGAATTGGAAAAGCAGAATACTCTCATCGTCGGCGCTGCGTTGCCGGAGCTGAGTGAGGAGGCCTTCCGGCTGTGGTCCTATGAGGGGCTAAGCCGTTCCGGGACACGAGTTACCACGGACCTGCGCCAATGGTGTCAAGACCATGTGTACTATCAAACCCTCGGTGAAGGCAGGTTGGCGGACTACGAAGCCCTCGCCAAGTTTATCGCTCGGCTTGAAGTCACGAGGAATCTGCCTCAAAACCGAATCTTTTACTTGGCGCTTCCACCGACGAGTGTGCCCTCCACATTGGAATTGCTCGATCAGACCGGGTTGCTCAAGAGCCATGGGTGGGTGCGAGTGGTCTTTGAAAAACCATTCGGCCATGATTTTCATTCGGCGCGCGCGCTCAATACGCTGCTTCATCGGTACCTGGAGGAATCGCAGATCTATCGCATCGATCACTATCTCGGTAAAGAAACCGTGCAAAACTTGCTGGCTTTTCGCTTTGCGAACCCTATTTTCGAGTCGCTGTGGAATCGCGATACGGTGCAGAGTGTGGAAATCACTGTCGCCGAGGACCTGGGTGTTGAACACCGCGGGGCTTACTATCAGGAAGCTGGCGCGTTGCGAGACATGGTGCAGAACCATTTGACTCAACTTCTGACGGTGGTCGGCATGGAGGTGCCGACTTCGTTCGAAGCGTCCGAGATCCAAGCCGAAAAGCTGAAAGTGCTTCGCTCTATTTCGCCGATCCGTACTCAAGACGTGCTCTTCGGTCAATATACGGCGTGGGATGTGGCCGGTCAGCGGATTCCCGGCTATCTGGAAGAACAAGGTGTGTCTTCTGATTCGGGAACTGAAACGTATGTCGCGTTGAAACTGGAGATTCACAATTGGCGCTGGAGAGGGGTGCCGTTTTATCTCAGAACGGGAAAACGGCTTCCTCGCAAGATTACCCAGGTAGCCGTCACTTTCCGACCGGCACCGATCCAGGTGTTTCGATCATTGGAGCCAGGCAGCCTCAGTTCCAATAGGTTATTGATCACACTGCAGCCAAGTGAAGGATTCTCTCTCTGCTTCTCGGTGAAAACTCCCGGGCGTCCGTTCAAGTTTACCGATCGAGCGCTCAGGTTTGATTATGGTCAGGCGTTTCGCGGTGAGTTGCCGGAAGCCTATGAAACGTTGTTGCGTGATGTGATGATCGGCGACCAGACACTGTTTGTCACCGCGGACTTTACGGAAACGGCCTGGCGACTCTACGACCCGCTCTTGGTCGTCCCTCGAGCGGTGCACCTCTACACAGCTGGATCATGGGGTCCGAAAGAAGCGGACGTCCTTGTGGAGCAGGATGGTCAGAGTTGGCAACTCGGTTGGTAAGGTTTCATGATCGAGAAGTGTGAGGTACCAGCGATCTGAGAAGTTCTGATTGCGCGTGAGTCCGTGATGGCTAATGTTCCTGACTAGGACATTCCGTCTTTCCGCTTGAGTAGCGATTGTGAAGCTTTCGAGGGGATGCGGCGCGTGGACGAATTCTGAGGTTGACCATTTCCACGACGACCGAAAAGGCCATGGCGAAATAGATGTACCCTTTAGGCACGTGCACATCGAAGCCCTCGACCATGAGAGTGACCCCAACGAGAATCAAAAATGAGAGTGCAAGAATCTTGATCGTGGGATGGGCGTCGACAAATTCTCCGATGGAACGAGACGCGAAGAGCATGACGAGTACGGCCGCGATAATGGCCGTCGCCATGACGGACACATCATCTACAAGTCCGACAGCCGTGATGACGGAATCTAAGGAAAATACGATGTCCAACAGCGTGATCTGAAACATCATCATGCCGAAGCTGGTCGGGGCTACGGAAGTCTTTTGCGCATCTATCCCTTCCAAGCTCTCATGGATCTCATGCGTCGCCTTGGCGAGGAGAAATAGACCCCCACCGATGAGTATCAGATCCCGTCCGGAAAGAGCTTGATTCAGCACGGTGAAGATGGGAGCCGTCAGGCCCATCATGAGGGAGATAGAGAAGAGCAGCCCCAGCCGTGCGACCATCGCAAGACCCAATCCCATCCGGCGCGCCCGATTCCGTTGATGCTGAGGTAGACGGCCTACGAGAACCGAAATGAAAATAATATTATCAATCCCCAGCACGATTTCCAGGGCAGTGAGTGTGGCCAGTGCCATCCACATTTCTGAATTCGTCATCCAATCAAACATGTAATTCTCCAACATGTCCACGACCGAGCGCGATATGGAACGATTCGTATCGCAAGTGTTCCGTTTCTCTGCCCATGAGTCAGTTTTTCAGGAAGATGCTCCATGGGGGGTGCTGGGATACTAGAATACGGCGCGATTTCATGATCAACTAGCGAGCGCTGCTGAAGTAATAGCTATTCGATCGTCAGTCCATCATGAACTGTTTGGTTAGGAGGTAAACAGCTCTCCGTGCAGGTGAATCAGACGTGGGTTTAGAACCAAAAAATATCATGAACGATCACGGATAGTGCCATTAGGCACCATTCATTGGGATGAATGCAAGAACTGTACGGCAGCATCTAACCTGAAGCATCTGCAAAGAACGCTAAGATTTTATTTACTATGTAGAATACTCCAGGTATTTAGACTAGAGCCGTATTGCTGGACTATGGTATATCCTGGAGCCGTATGCCGAGATCGGTTGGCAGTACATGGTGTTTGTCGATCGATAGTCTGTGGGTCTTGTCGAATAACCATCTGGACTTATGGATCTCTGCGGGCGAGGCGGTAAGGTGTGTCGCTTTTTGTTCTACTCGAGGAGGCGTTCGTGGAAGTCTTAGATGAAATGGTAGGAACGAGCCCTGCCATTTGTGCGGTGTTTGACCTGATTCGTAAGGTCGCGACGACCGAAATGTCGGTGCTGGTGACCGGCGAGACCGGCACGGGTAAAGAGCTCACTGCCCAAGCTATTCATGTGCGCAGCCTACGGAAGGACGGGCTCTTCATCCCTATCAATTGTGGAGCCATTCCGGAAAATCTGCTGGAATCCGAGCTCTTCGGTCATGAACGGGGGGCTTTTACCGGCGCGGTGAACCAAAAGAAGGGCAAGCTAGAAGCAGCCGCTGGGGGCACATTGTTTCTCGATGAAGTCGGCGATCTGTTGCCCGCGCTACAAGTGAAACTGCTCAGGTTTTTGCAGGAAGGTACGTTTGAGCGTGTTGGAGGTCAGGGGACTCTCCGTGTCGATGCACGGGTTATCGCTGCCACCAATGTCGATCTGAAAGCTGCCATCGTCCAGAACAGATTTCGAGAAGACCTCTATTATCGGCTGGGCGTATTGCACCTTCACCTCCCTCCCCTTAGAGAGCGGGGCGAGGACATGTTGCTGATGGCTATGAGGACATGTTGCTGATGGCTATGATGTTCCTCAAGCGTGCGGCAGCGGCCTCACGCAAAGCCATCTCCGGCTATAGGTCTGAAGCCATCAGCGCAATGCGCACCCATCCTTGGCCTGGAAACGTGAGGGAACTCAGCAATCGGGTTCGGCGGGCTGTGGTCATGGCAGAAGGACCTGAGATCACGCCACATGACTTGGATTTAGTCAGTGAAGAACGCCCCGCGGGCGATTCTCTGGATTCGTTGAGAACGGCTCACCGTCGGATTGAAGTGGAATTGCTCGTGCGGGCGATCAGCCTGCATCACGGGAACTTGACCAGGATTGCCCGTGATCTAGAGGTGAGTCGCTCGACATTGTATCGTAAGCTGCGAGACTATGGGCTCGAAAAGTTCGTCCCGTCCAACACGTCTTCCTCCGCCATTACCAAAACTAAGCGCACGAGAGCAACAAGCCCTGCGATCGTTCGGGATGTGTGAGTGTTAGGTGGCGGCGTATAGGCAATGCGTCTCCAGAACAACCACATCAACTCTTCAGTAGGTATATGCGTACCGTATCATAATGAAACAGTACGTATGATCGGAGATCCATGAACGCCCACTTAAGTCTTTGTAGTTATTCACATTCATGGCAAAATAACACTTAGGGTTAGAGCCATTCAGTCCCGTCCATTTTTGGTACGTTGCCAAACGCCACCATGAAAACGCTAAGAACCATCTGCAGTTCCAAAAGTACGTAAAAAGATTAGCGAATAAGCGCACACGCTGACGCGGAACGCCTTCCCGTCCTCTCCAGGCCCCAAGCTCTTCCCGACACTAGGACTGTTCACTGTCGGTAAAATACGGCTATTTGGGCGCTCTCGCTCCCTCTATTCAGCGTCTTCATTTCACAAGTTATCAATAAAGCTTACGGTTCTCGATATGGTTCGAGAATTGCTGTGTCTACGAACCGACAGTAAGGAGCAACTGGAGTCGAGGGCAAGCGGCGAACAGCCACTTAAAACGACTCAGAAATTGTCTTTAGGTAGGGGAGACCGAAAATAATCCTGTGATTCTGATGTCAGGTTTGTGATGAGAGAACGACTGCGTGGTCTTTGGGAATGGGATCCATGGCAGGGTATCTGTAGGACCATGCCGCCGGGTTCACTGTTCAGCGCTTTTTCCGGAGGTATGCGTTCGCCGAATCTCATCTGTCTCGCGACTAGCTGTCGGGAAAACTGTCAGGTGGTGGGATGGACCGACATGAACCAAACAAACGTGAACCAAACAAAAAGGCCCATCGCTCCAAAGACGCCCAGCCCCCGGATCGCTGTCCTCCCACAAGGCGACCGACTCATGTCGTCCTTTGGGATGAACCCCCGGGGGATACCGTACAAGAAGACTCTGAGGACGACCAGGCGTCACACTAGGTTGATACATGCGTAAGTGGAACGGGGGATTAATGAAATGAGTACCCAAAGACTGGTGGGCAGGAGGCTTGAGGAAAAGTGACTCTCTCAAATCCCCAGGTTTCGGCGTCAATGGTTAAGGGCTAGCCATGTAGAAAGGGGGTGACCAACCGCTGCATTACCTAATGTGAGTAGAAATGGTTTGGCAGAGCATTTTTTAACCGTAATTCTTAGGAGGTTGCAATGAACAAAGTGATGATCTCCACGGCAGCGGTGGCATTGGCCTTTGGCCTTACACCCTTCGCGGGTGCTCAAACAGCCGACAATGGAAGCGCTGCGGCAGACGACCGTTCGAAGGCCGTAGTAAAGACCAAAATTGACGACAGTTATAACGACAACAGGAAGACGGTTACGAAGAACGATAACGACCAATATACGAAGACGGTTACGAAGAACGACAACGACCAGTATACGAAGACGGTTACGAAGAACGATAACGACACGACGACCAACACGAAGACCAAGACCACAACGGATAGCTACAACACCGTGAGGGACAGTAACAACGACAATCGTAAGACGGTTACGAAGAACGATAATGACACGAAGACCGTGACGAAAACGAACACCGATTCCAATAACGACACGAAGATAAAAGACAGCTATAACGAGTCCACGAAGACCATTACTAATACGAAGACCAGTAGCAAAGAAGATAACGACGTGAAAGACAGCTATAACGAGAAGACGGCCTGGGATGGAAAGGCAAAAAACTCAGGAGAATTTGGGGCGGCAGCCAACAACCACTCGACAGCCTCTACGAGGCTGGATATGAACCACTCGTTCAACCAGACTCACATCGTCAATACCACCAAGCTGGATGGGTATGTGAGCGGTAACTTTGTCGGCAGCGTCGGGAATTACGGCGGTTCGGCCTACGCCTACGATGCTGCGAATGGAACGCGAGGCGGGCGTGGCGGCGACGCTAAGGCCAAGGCGGAGTCCGGGGATGCCAAAGGTGGTTATGGTGGAGATGGCGGTAAAGCCAAGGCTGGTGATGCTGGCTATGCCGACGGTGGCAATGGTGGTAAGGCCAAGGCCGGCGATGGTGGATATGCTGATAGTGGTAAGGGTGGCTATGCCGACAGCGGCAAGGCGCGCAGAAACAGTGGTGAGGCAACCGGTGGAGGAAGTGGTGGGGCGACCGGTGGAAATGGTGGTTCGGCAACCGGTGGGAACGGGGCAGCGGCGACCGGTGGAAATGGTGGTTCGGCAACCGGTGGGAACGGTGGTAACGGCGGCAACGCGACCAGCGGACATGCGGAAGCTGGAGCCCAGGGTGGAAACGGTGCAGCGGGCGGCCATGGAGGGGACGTGCAGGGTGGAAGTGCAGGGACCTTCAATGCGTCGAACACGCTCTCTGGGTTCAGTGGCGCTGCCGGTGTGACCGTGGCCATTCAGAACACGGGAATTGCGGCCCTTCAGCAGGTTGGCGTGACCACGATGGCGAATGTCACGGTTGGTCGCTAAGTAGAATCTGGCTGGAGGAGCACCAGCTCCTCCAGCTTCGATGTGCTATTCATGACCAGAGAGGGCACAATGCGTATCTTTTTCTCAACAGTGGTGAGCGTCCTTTGGCTCTGCGTGAATATGGTTTATGCCGGCTCACCGGAGGCGAAGAGCCTCTCATCTTGGGGTAATCCCATCCCAGCGGCTCAGCTGGAAGCTCAACGTGGAGGAACTGATCTCGGTCCGCAGCTCATCATCAACAACAGGAACGACCTGAAGGCGAAGCTGTACGACAATGTCGCCGTCGACAACGTGACCGGCAATAATTCGATCAACGGCAATGCCTTTGCTGATGCGGGCGGTGTGGTGACCGTCTTCCAAAATTCCGGCAACAACGTGATTATGCAGAGTGGCACAGTTCTGAACCTAACATTGAAGTAACCATCAATGTCGACGAAACACATCGGATACATGGTGGCGGTGATGCTGTCGGTCGCGACAGGGGCGATGGCGGCCACGGTGGAGGTGACTCCGGGCGTGGGGAGTCGCATGCTGCTTCAAGTCTGGAGCATGCGCGAACTCAAGGTCCGGTCTGTCATCCTTCAGAAATATGATTACAGTTGTGGCTCAGCCGCCGTCGCCACCCTTCTCACGTATCACTACAGTCATCCTCTTACCGAAGAGACAGCCTTTCGTACGATGTTCGACCACGGCAACCAGGAAAAAATCCAAAAGGAGGGGTTTTCGTTCCTGGACATGAAGCGGTTCTTAGAGGCTCATGGCTATCCCGCAGACGGTTTTCAAGTCTCGTTGGACGATCTCCTGAAGGCCGGCATTCCGGCGATCGTGCTGATGGTCGATAACGGATATCACCATTTTGTAGTGGTGAAAGGCATGCGGGGCGATAAGGTTCTGCTCGGTGACCCTGCCGTTGGATTACGCGTATTGCCTCGCGAACAATTCGAAGCCTCATGGCCCAGCCGGGTGGTGTTTGTCATCCATGATTTGCGTGAGCGCGGGGAATTTAATACAGCCCGTGATTGGAGCGTCCGTCCGATGTCCCCACTTGGACGGCCGCTCAGCCCGGACACATTAAACAACATTGTTTTGTTTCGCCCAGGAGGGAGGGATTTCTAATGTGCCTCTTATCGAGATCCATTCGCCATACGACGAAGGTGCTAGTCCTTGCTCTCATGGGCCTCCCGGCTGTGACTTCGGCCATGGCATACGAGAGCATTGAGGACTTTACGCTCCGGACGCCAGTGAGCGAGGAGGTCTTGGACAGCATGCGAGGGGGATTTCAACGAGACCCGGATGGGCCCTTTATGTCATTCGGGATTGAGCGGCATGTGTTTGACAATGGAAAGCTCGTCAGTTCAACAGTGCTGAAGATCCCGGACATGACACGATTTGCCGATCATCGCGACTGGAATCCCTTTGCCGATCACTCGAACCGGAGACCATCGGCGGATCAATCGGCGAGGAGGCCCTTAGTCGAGCATTTAAACGTGAAACCCGTTGTCGACCATACAGCCATGAGGTCTGTGGCCGACCATCCCAGCGAGACCTTCACGCTCATTCAAAGCGGACCGAGCAACTCGTTGCCTCACGATGTATCCTCGCTTTCGCCATTTGCGACCATCATACAAAACTCGCTTGATAACCGGACCATTCAGAGCGAAACCGTCATCAACGCTACAGTGGAAGTGCTCACCTGGGCTCGATCGCTCCACCTCGGGAACGCGCTCTCCCAGGCCAATATGGAGGCGATCCGACATTGAAGACGAGAGGTCAGATATATACATTGCTGATGCAGAGTATGAGGTTTCAGTGGTCGAGTGCTGCTTGAGCTGTCCCACCGCAACAGGATCCTACGTTGCGACGCTTGTCAAAAAGGCTGGCTTCACTCTCGTGTGGATCCGTGACGCACTGTGTCCTTCTCTTTCATCCACGACTCAGACGATAAAGGCACTTTTTCTGTTCACATTGGACCGTTCCAAACTGCATCCAGTATGCACTGGGATAGATCAGTGGTCGTAAGAACATCTACAAGACATGCCGGAAGAACGACGGAGGTTGCATTTGTCTCGATCTGAAGGGGGACAAGCTATCGAGGTGTCGAAGACTGCCCGAAGAACTCGTAAATCCTTTTGGATTATCTTCTCACTGGGGCTCAGTGTAAGCCCGATTGCTTCCGAGATCAAAGCAGCCCAGCCTGAACTCTCCGTCAGGCATGCCGATCATTTAGGTAGAAGCCAATTCACGAACGTTCAAGGGCCTCGCCGTCCGTGGTCGGCCAACGCCTTCCAATATCTCGCCGCAAACGAACAGACCGCCCAGGCAGCCGGACCTCGGCGCCGCGTGCAGAATCAACCCGTGACGGAAGAGCGTTCTGCGGAAGGTCAGCAATCTGTCAGCCCAGTGGGGGTCGCTCCGGAGAGTAAACAAGAGGTTCTCCCTTCATGGATGGTTCGGACATTCGATTTGCCTGGGGCCGGAGTGCTGACCCCGAAGGGCACACTCATAGTGGAGCCGTATTTGCAATTTGCCCATCTCAGTAGCAACCGAGTGACACTGACGGGGTTTACCATAGTTCCAGCCATCACGATCGGGCTCATTAACATCCAAGGTGTGAGCCGGGACATTTACACCGCGGCGCTGGTGGGGCGCTATGGATTGACGAACCGGCTAGAGGTCGAAGTGCGGGTGCCCGGTCTCTATCGGGAGGACTCGCTTACGCAGCGACCCATCGCCACTCCATCTCAGGCTGATACCCTCTCGACTTTCAACGGCTGGGGTCTCGGAGACGTTGAAGCAACCGGCCGGTTTCAGATCAACCAGGGAGGCCCCGACAAACCGTATTTTATCGGGTTCACCCGCTTCAAGAGCATCAGTGGAACAGGTCCGTTTGAAATACCGAGAGACCCGATCACAGGGGTGCAAACAGAATTACCGACGGGGTCAGGGTTTTACATTTTTCAACCGGGTCTTACCATGCTTTACCCAAGCGATCCGGTCGTCCTCTTCAGCAGCGTGAGCTTCATCTACAACATACCCCGTGATGTCGGCGGCGGTGTTGGGCGCGTCGATCCCGGCAGCGGCGGCAATGCAAATCTGGGCATCGGCGTGTCGCTAAATGAAAAGTTGTCGTTAACGCTGGGGTACGACCATACCATCTTTTCAAAACCCACTTCTGCCTCCAACTTACTCCTCACCACCGCGCCGCAAGTCACTCATATCGGAGTCTTGCTCCTTGGAGGCTCGTATCGGTGGAGTGAGCGCAGCTTTGTGAATTTCGTGGTTGGTGTCGGAGCGACACGTGAAGCGCCGGATCTCCAAGTGACGCTCCGGATTCCGACGGCGTTTCCTTTGGGGAAATGGTTAAACCGTATGACATCGTCAAAAGATAACGCGAATACATCTACGCCGTCCCAATAGTTAATCAACGAACTCATCGAGAAAAAACCAAAGATCATTTCGCAGCTTGCCGTGTGGAAGCCGTAGAAAAAAGTCCACACTGTTTCATTGTGAAACACTCTTGATCTCTCGTTCCCTTAAACAAAAAAGTGGCTGCGGTGAAGTAAAGAAAATGTCCTATTGTGGTACAGTTGCCACACAACCATGGCATTCATGCAACCATTCTTATGAACCGAGTATTCCAAACCGTTAAGAAACAACAATAATAGTCTTAGGCACCTCGATTGCTACTCAAATAGCACAGTCTGAGGTAGGTAGCACTCTGTGAATTCAGTGGATAACATACACCTGCGGAGAATGGTTCTTCTTTGTGAGATCGAATCAAATAGTTTCCGGAGAGAGAGTCAGACCATGATGATTGTATGTAAGGGAAGGTCAATTGAGGAGATAGAGTAGACCGAGGTCATAAGCTCTATCGGGCAGGAAGTCCATGACAATGAAGCCGCTTGCCCTTGAAATGCACATGTCTTGTCCAGGGGAACCCAATGTAGGGTGTATTCCACCGGTATGGTGGTTCCAGCATTTTGATCCATGTTGGACGCCACTAAGAAAATGGCTCAGCCGGAAAAAGACTCTTACCTTGACAGAATTTCAACTGATTACTGATCAAGCGGCGGGATTCACGAGTACTGAAAAAGTCATTGCTATTTCGGCATTTGTTTCCTCAAAGCACATGCAGTGATGATTCATAGCCGTTTCGGTTTATCCTTCATCCACTCGTAGCGCCGCCTCATCCATAGAGGCATCACCTCATTGTTGCAGGCTCGGTCACAAGCTCCAGGGTGTTCTTCCGATAACGTGTGCTGTGTGCCTTTTGTGCGTACCTCGTAATTGAGACTATTCCTACGGCATGGTCCAAAAGGGATCGAAGATGTGGTGATGGATTCCGAGCTAGGGGAGTACAACCACGTCGCTGTCCGCGCCGTTGTAATATTGAATTGTGCGTTCCTCCACGATAGGGACTGTGGAAGACGTGATTGTTTGGGGAGAGGGGGATTGTTCAGAAGTCTGTTCTTTGATCCAGTTGCCTACGGAATCGTACTCATAAGTCGTCACCCACGTACGGGGCCGTGCGCCACCAAAGGTTTGGGTTGTGGATCGGGTACACTTGCCCGCTTCATCGTAGTCATTCGTCACCCGAGCGGTCACGATGCCATGGTCATCGTAACTGACGAGTTCATCGAGTCGCCCCAACACGTCATACCTGTGCTTCAATTCGTTGAGTAGTGCTCCTTTACTGTAGTATGCCGAATAGATGCGATTCCCCCGTACATCGAATAGAGTTTTGTAGGCTGTTGTACTATTCACCCATAATTGTTCCCAGAGATGACCTCGCTGGTCGTACAGCGAGAACTCGGCATTTTGAAAGCGTCCATCATCGGACACCGTCACCGATGCGGTGTTTCGTCCCTCGGGGTCCCGTGCATAGATGGACCGCTTTCGAAATATGTGTCTTCCACTCGGATCCAGAGCGAGTTCTTCCTCCAGATGCCCATCGCGGTCGTATCGAAAGTGGGAATGGGTTGCTGTGTTAGCGTGGGAGAGATCGAGGACGGCATCTATGAGGTGGCCAGCACGATCGTAGGTTTCTGTGATGGAATACCCGCTTTTTTTGACCGTCACGCTCAGAACGGGCCCAATGAGGTCATTCTTAACTCTGGCTGTTTCTGCGAAACCAACTGTATGCCAATGGCTCACAGAAATCGTTACGAGGATGGCCGAGACCAACCGAAAAATCATAGGTACCTCTTGCGATATTCTACGACTGACTGCCTCATAGATGAAGCAAGAGACGAATTTTGAGCGGATGCTCTTGGGCGCCCATAGTTCCTACCTGACACAATTCTTGGTTTCTCTTCGACAGCCAATCCATCAGTGTGGCGCTAAAGGTTCTAGAATTTTGACCCCCGTAGCCTGTATTCTTATTCTCTCGGCGCTTGGCTGGTTGTCGTCCAACCAGCCCGTAGCGGCCACTTCAGTAACTAAACGGAACAAATGAAAGATTCTTCCGGCCCACTCACGCACTTTCTCTCAGAAGACCACCGCAGATTGGAGAAATTGCTTCAACGAGCCGTTGCTTGCGTGGGCAAGGTGGACCAAGGAGTCTATGATCAATTTCGAGCAGGCCTCCTCCGCCACATTGGGATGGAGGAGAAAATCCTGATACCAGCGGTTCAACGATGGACTGGAGGCGAGCCACTCCTTCTTGCCGTGAAGCTCCGACTCGATCATGGCGCGATCGCGGCGTTGCTCATGCCGACTCCGACTGCAGGTCTTATTATCACGCTACGGAAGATCTTAGACACGCACAACCTGATCGAAGAGGGACCTGAGGGGTTATACGAGATGTCCGACAAATTAGCCGGTGATGAGGGTGATGAGATTGAGCAACTGCTAGCTAAACTCCGTGCCACCCCGAACCTATCCGTTTTGCCACATGCCGATGCTCCAGCTGTTCATAGCGCTGTCCGCCGTGCCTTGGATCGAGCTGAGTACGAGTACGTTGCAGACTGACCTTCCCTGTGAAGAGCCTTTTCTGCCAGCAAAAATGTGCTATGCTGCTTTTTCATCATGAGGGCTGACACCACTTTTGCGAGCGAACTGACTGCGGCCATTGCCCGAAGGAGGACGTTTGCTATCATCAGTCACCCTGATGCGGGCAAGACCACGTTGACTGAAAAGCTGCTTCTCTATTCTGGATTGATTCGAACCGCCGGGATGGTGCGGGGACGTAAGGGTGGCAAAGCGACGGCCTCGGATTGGATGGGAATGGAACAGGAGCGTGGGATTTCTATCACGGCCTCTGCCATGCAGTTTCCATATAAAGAGGCCGTCATCAATTTACTCGATACCCCAGGCCACCAAGACTTTTCCGAAGATACCTATCGCACGCTGACGGCGGCCGACAGCGCAATCATGGTCATCGATGCCGCCAAGGGCGTGGAAGCGCAGACGCGCAAACTGTTTGCTGTGTGCCGTCTGCGTCGGATTCCAGTCCTGACCTTGATCAATAAAATGGATCTTCCGGGTCGTCCACCCCTTGACTTGATGACTGAGGTGGAGCAGGCGTTGGATATTCACGCAAGCGCCATCAACTGGCCCATCGGGTCCGGGAGTGATTTCGTGGGTATTGTGACCCGTGCCGATAACCAGGTGCAGCTCTTCAGCAGAACCGTGCATGGCGGGGCGACGAAGGTTGAGACGGATCGGATAGCGTTGGCTGAGCTCAACTCAACCGGTCGAGTGTCACAGGAGACCATGGCAGAAGTTCTGCACGATTTGGAGTTGTTGGAGATCGCCGGAAACACCTTCACTCGCGAGCAGTTTCTTCAGGGTGAAGTCACTCCTGTCTTTTTTGCCTCGGCCCTTACAAACTTCGGAATAGAAAGCTTCCTCGATGCGTTCGTCGACTTGGCGCCAAGCCCCGGCTCCAGACCGGCTGCCAGCGATGATGGAACTGAGCTATCCATCGATCCCATCGACATGCCGTTCAGTGCCTATGTCTTTAAGCTTCAGGCAAATATGAACCCCAAGCATCGGGACAGCACAGCATTTCTTCGGATCTGCTCAGGCCGCTTTGAACGGGATTTGGTCGTGAAGCATCACCGGCTGAATCGCGATATTCGATTAGCGAGGCCGCATAGTCTGGTGGCACAGGAGCGGAGCATGCTCGAAGAGGCCTACCCTGGTGATATCGTCGGAATCATCAATCCCGGCGTGTTTGCCATCGGTGACACGGTTTCAGTGACGGGAGGCTTCAATTTTAAACCGCTTCCACAGTTCCAACCGGAAATCTTTGCGCGTCTAAGACCGACGGATGTCGGCAAGCGCAAAGCCTTCGACAAAGGCCTATCCCAGATGGCGCAAGAGGGAACGGTCCAGATCATGCGAAGCCTCACCGATCAGGAAACCTTGATTGCTGCGGTGGGTCGCCTTCAGTTTGAAGTGCTCCAGTATCGGCTCCGTCAGGAATATCGCGTCGAAACGATCTTGGATGCGCTACCGTTTACCTGTAGTGCATGGTTGGACGGAGATCCTTCGACGTTCAAATCTCCGTCAGCCTCGATGATTGTCAAAGACCATCGTGATCGGATCGTCGTCCTCTTCGGCGATCAGCTCATGAAGACCATCGCACGCGATCGCAATCCCGATCATGTGCTGCGGGACATGGGGTGAGCAACACCTTCGACATGATCCACCGTGATCAATTCCGTGGACGTGACCAGGTAATTTGGTGAAAAATCTGTCGGCTTCTTTCGCAAAGAAGCTGGAAGTTGCGTGGTTGGTTAGCGACCTGTAGAAGATTTCATGAGGCTGTCGGCTTGTGGAGGTAAGAACCCTTGATAACCGCGGTGCCGTTCGGCCAGTTCCAAAACAGAGAATGGCTGCCCGTCGATCATTTCCGGCGCTGAGAAAATCTGCCTGAGTGACCCGCCGGAAGCTCCCACGATTTTTCCGGCAAATACTACCCCTTTTTCCTGCAGCCGAGCGACAGCGTGTTGGATATCTTCGACCCGAACAGCAACGTGGTGGAAGACCTGGTCACCAAACTTATTGACCCAACCAGGAATGATACTGGTTTTCCCTCGTTCATCGGGATATGCCTGGTCGACGAAGAGGGCAGGGTGGCCGACTCTACGGTAGACCTTGGCATACCAGTCGTCGTATTCAAGGGTTTCATCGTACGCATAGCCCAGTCTCACGAACGGTTCGGCTCCACGGTCGATATCCAGCGTACGAATCGTCACATGGTCCATGACCGGCGAGAATCCCACACCGGACTCATCGAGCATCGCTTTGAGGACACCGGCAGCCCAGTTGTGCTCGACATAATCAGCAACCATTCGGTCCAGAAGATCATCTAGTGCTTGGGCTTGGTCCATGGTCGTCCCCTTCAAGATCCAAACTTGATACCTTGGGCAAGGGGCAATTCCCTTCCCCAATTGACCGTATTGGTTTGGCGACGCATATAGGCTTTCCAGGAATCGGATCCTGCTTCGCGACCTCCGCCTGTTTCCTTTTCTCCACCGAATGCACCCCCGATCTCGGCGCCGGAAGTTCCAATGTTGACGTTGGCGATGCCGCAATCACTTCCCGCTGCAGACACAAATTGCTCACCATGGCGCACATCGTTCGAAAATATGGCGGAGGAGAGGCCTTGTGGGACGTCATTCTGCATCGTGATGGCTTCGTCCATGGTTTGAAACGGTATGACGTACAGAATCGGTGCAAACGTTTCACGCTGCACGATGGGCCATCGGTTCTGGGCCCGCACGATCGTCGGTTCGACAAAATAGCCGGGGCGATTCAGCACATGCCCACCGTACAGGATTTCGCCACCTTCATTTTTGATCTCGTCGAGCGCAGCGCGATAGCCCTCCACGGCTACCTGGTCGATGAGCGGCCCCATGAGGACGTCTTTTTCCAGCGGATTGCCGATCTGCACTTGGGCATAGGCCTTCACGAGCCTGCCGACTAATTCCGCATATCGCGACTCATGAATCAGAAGTCGTCTGGTCGTTGTGCAGCGCTGGCCGGCGGTCCCAACGGACCCGAATACTATTGCTCGCACCGCCATGTCCAGATCAGCGGTTTCATCGACGATGACGGCATTATTGCCGCTGAGTTCGAGGAGGGTTCTGCCTAATCGCTGGCCCACCGTGGCGGCAACCCGACGGCCTACTGGGACTGAGCCTGTGAAGGAGATGAGAGGCAATCGCTCATCCTGCACCATCTGCTCTGCGAGCGCCGGTTGATCGGTGATGAAGAGTGAAAAAATTCCTGGAAACCCCTGTTGCTGCATTACCCGATTGCAAATCTGCTGCACCGCAATCGCGCAGAGCGGCGCCTTGGGCGAGGGTTTCCAAATGACGGTATCACCAGCAATGGCGGCCACGAAGGCGTTCCAGGCCCACACGGCAACGGGAAAATTGAACGCCGTGATGACACCCACCGGGCCCAACGGATGCCACTGTTCACTCATACGGTGAGCCGGCCGTTCCGATTGCATTGTCACACCGTAGAGCATGCGTGACTGGCCGACGGCAAAATCAGCCATGTCGATCATCTCCTGAACTTCTCCGTCTCCCTCCGCCTCGATCTTGCCGACCTCCAACGACACCAGTGTCCCCAAGCGATCTTTCTTCTCACGCAAGGCTTGGCCGATGAGCCGAACCAGTTCACCGCGCTTCGGTGCTGGGACCATACGCCATGTGCGGAACGCGTCAACTGATTCTTTCATAATCCGTTGATAGTCTTCCGGCGAACATGGATAGACCCCCGCGATTTGCTCCCCTGTGGAAGGATTAATCGAAGAGATGAGGGATCCATCATTTCGTCCTGACCACCAAGTGCTGCCAGTACTTCCTCCGGAATTCACGGCTTGGATGCCCAGATCGCGTAAGACGGCTGTATGAATGGTGCTCATCTGAACGAGGCTCCTAAATCATTGTCCAAAAAGATCTGCAATGGGATCGACTCCTGTGTCACAAATCCATGGTACTGCGCGGGGTTCTTCAAGACAAGATCCATGACACAGCCAGCGCTGGAAGCAGTCGTCACTTGAATGGCCGACCATAGTTTACCCTTGATGCATTGAGGGTAAATCTTTTTCGCGTAATTCTCCTCAAATAAGCCGCCACCTTTCGTCCCGGTCACCGACGCATAGATCAGGACGACGTCCTGCAGGGTTTGAGGAATCGCCCGTTCGAGCACGCGTTTGAGTGTCTCGCGGTCTTCGTTCAGCTTGAGGTCTTTCATTAACAAGTGAATTTTCTCGCAGTGGCCGGGATAGCGGAGTGTCTTGTAGTTCATGGTTCTGACTTTTCCGGCATAACTATCGGCCAACGTGCCCAACCCTCCTGACGTATTGAAAGCTTCATACAGGAGTCCATCCAGCTCGAGGGTCTCATATCCTTCGAGCGGCTGGAGGGGGACCTTCTCGCCCTCTTCGATGCCGTAACAGACATTGCCGTATTCGTTGATCAGTCCGTCCGTTGACCAGGTGAGCGAATACTTGAGAGCGTTGCTGGGATGCACTGGTAGCGCGCCCACACGCATTTTAACGGTATCGAGCGTTTCAAAATGCGTCATCAGCTCATGCGCCACAATACTGATGAAGCCTGGCGCCAGCCCACATTGCGGCATGAAGGCGTGGGTCGCGCCGGCACTGAGGACCTTGACCTGATTTGTGACTTCAACGTCTTCCGTCAAATCGAAGTAGTGGAGACTATGGGTCAAGGCTAGGCCGGCGACCGTCGGATTGCAGAAATAGGGGAGGCTCGAAAGAATCGCATCAAAGTGATGAGCTGAAAGATAGGTGCTGACGGCATCTGGATGCCGCACATCGAGCAGGCAGGGAGTGACCCGTTCCAAGCTGAGGTCTTCGACCAAATGCTTGGACGCATTGAGGGTCATATCACCTAGATGAACCTCGTAGCGGCCAGTTTGATTGAGTAGGCAGGCAATCAACGAACCGATCTTGCCGGCCCCGAGCACAAGCACACGATGCATGATAGCGTATTATACTCCACCATTGGCGGACGAGCACTTGCTTTGAGAAATGTTGCGAGCCGACACGCGTAGCTGTTTAGTTCTGTTCGAGTGAATCGATGAGATATTGGGGACGACTTGTCGGTTCGGTTGTGGTTTGATTGTGCCGGGAGGGTGGGATATCCGCTTGCAGTCTTCGCAGCAATGTTGCCATCTTCATCGTATTCGGCACTTCACAAATCCACACATGCATGCCGGATTGCAATTCTTCAAAATGGCGCTGCACACGAAAGCTGGGCTGCTCCATGAAGTAGGCAGAGAGAAAGCCATTGACGGCGGTTACGACCCAGGGATGCGCTTTGATGTAGCGGTAGCTCAGCCGAAGCTCAGTTACCGTGATGTCTTGTCCGGTTTCCATTCCACCTCGATCAATTCCTACGTTGAAGGGATCTTGTCTGAGTGCGGAACCTCGCCGGGGGGACACCGAACTCCCGTTTGAAGGCGCGATTGAACGAAGGCTCGGACTCATATCCCACCTCGCTCGCCACTTCGGCCACGCTCTTAGAAGTGGACGTCAACTCCTGAGCGGCGAGCTGCAGCCGCCAGCGCGTCAGGTACCCCATCGGGGTGTCTGACAGATAATGCCGAAATCGCTCGGCCAACACCGAACGGGACATGCCAACCTCATTGGCCAGCGAAGCGATCGTCCAGGCGTGTGATGGCTGCTTGTGCAAGAGCGCCAGTGCCTTTCCTACGTCCGGATCGCGCACGCCCGCGAGCCAGCCTGTTTGTGACGGCGGCATTTTCCCGATGTACCGCCGCAACGTTTCCACGAACAACACCTCCGACAATTTGGCGATGACCGCGGCGACGCCCGGTCCAGATGCTTCCGCGTGATCGACGGAGTAACGGAACGTATCTTCCAACCACTGTCCTGACGGGCTGTCCCGGATATGGACTTTGACGATCGGGGGGAGTCCGGCCAGAAAGACCTCACTGAGTTGTGGATCACATGTCAAGTAGCCGCAGATCAGCTTGGTGAGCTCTCCCCCGCCTCCGACCCGAGAAATCATACGTCCTTCGGCCAATACCTGCCGTAGTTGCTCTGCGCTGTCGATCGGTGTGACGAAAGGGCCGTTGCCCATAAAATGCGCATCGCCTTGTACAAGGATGACGATATCGCCGGCTTCAAGAGGTACCACCCGGCCATTTTCTTCGACGCGAACGTAGCCTCGTCCTTCGGTGACCAGGTGAAAGATAATGACGTGCTTCGGACGGGTGGGGAGATACGAGGCCAACGTACCTGCGTCGGGTTCGCGTGCGCACCACGGCGATGAAAATTCGCCCTTGAAGAACACCGCGCCGTCCAGTTTCACGGCTTTCAGGACTGCAGAGAGCACATCCATATCGATTGCTACAAGTAAGGGGTCTTGCTAAGCCAATCGGACGCCTGGATAAGTGAGCCGCAGCTTAGCATGCTCTTGCTAAGAGAGCCAGACGCGCTGATAAGACACTGATAGGCCTGTCCGGTATAGTGCGAACAGAGACAGCGCCGTTAATCGACAATAGAAGGAGGAAGTCATCATGCCGAATGCAGCGATCGGGGAAATAGACAGTATAAAAGCTCGGCTCAAATCGATCTGGACGGCAGGCGACTATGATCGCTTCTCGCGATTCATGGAAGGCGGTGCACGGGAGTTTTACGAACGCTTGAACATTGCGTCAGGCTGCAAGTTGCTGGACATCGCCTGTGGGTCCGGTCAACTAGCGCTGATGGCGGCAAAAGACGGCATCGAGGTGACGGGGGTGGATATCGCGGGCAACCTAGTGGAGCGGGCACGGACCCGCGCACAAGCGGAGGGGCTGAACGCCAGATTTGAAGAGGCCGATGCGGAACTGCTTCCGTTCGAGGATGCGAGCTTCGATGTCGTGGTGACACTAATCGGCGCGATGTTCGCCCCGCAGCCTCAACTGGTTGCCCAAGAATTGCTTCGTGTGTGTGCGCCGGGAGGCACTATCGCCATGGCCAATTGGACACCCCAGGGGTTCGTTGGACAGATGTTCAAGGCCGTATCAAAATTTATCGCGCCGTCCGGGATGCCCTCGCCGGTTTTGTGGGGAGATGAAGCCACCGTTCGTGAGCGACTTGGCCATGGGCTCTCGGAACTCAGCCTCACGAGACGGCAGTACCTCTTCGATTATCCATTTCCACCGTCGGAGGTCGTGGAGTTCTTTCGCCTGCATTACGGGCCGACGAACAGAGCATTCGCGTCGCTTAACGCCGAGGCACAAGCGCAATTGCGGCAAGAGCTCGAAGCACTCTGGGCAGCGCACAACCGAGGCGGGGCGGACTCCACCATCGTCTTTGCGGAATATCTCGAAGTCATGGGCATTCGAGCATGACGGGGAGTACCTAGAAAGAAAACGACGAGATCTCACTCAATTTCAACGGACAGCATCATAACGGAAAACCGGATACAATCCGGCTTCCACTTAAGGAGGCTGCCATGAGACCATTAGGATTACTTGCGCTGACTGGAAGGAAGCAGGCCATGAAGAGCTCCCAGGTCATCGTGTTCGCCGCGGCTGCTCTGCTCTTCTGGGCCGCTCCCAATTCTGCCACAGAATCGAGGGCCGCGCCCGCCCCGCCGAGCCTTTCTGACACGGTCCCCCTCTATACCAACCTGGGCTCTCATCACAAACGCATCTCGACTCAAGTTCCGGCCACACAGCAGTACTTCGACCAGGGCTTGCGGCTCGTTTACGGATTCAACCATGCAGAAGCGATCCGCTCGTTCACGCGCGCCGCAGAGCTCGATCCCACCTGTGCCATGTGCTATTGGGGGATCGCACTCGCCTATGGGCCGCACGTCAACGCTCCAATGGATACAGTGAGCGGCGTCGCCGCCTATGCGGCGGTGCAGAAAGCGCTGTCGCTCAAGTCTCATGCCACGGCGCATGAGTGCGCGTACATCGAGGCGCTCGCGCAGCGCTATGAGGCGGACCCACCGGCCGATCGTGCCCGGTTGGACACGTTGTATTCGCGCGCGATGGAAGGGGTCGCTGACACCTACCCCAAGGATCTCGATGCCGCGACCCTGTATGCCGAATCGCTGATGGACCTCCGCCCGTGGAACTACTGGCGCCCCGACGGCACTCCTTACCCGGGCACCAAGGAAATCGTACGCCGGCTCGAGAGAGTCATCTCGCGCAACCCCGATCATCCCGGTGCCTGTCATTACTATATCCACGCGGTCGAAGCGGTGACCCCGAAGGCCGCGGTGCCCTGTGCCGAACGGCTTACTCGGCTCATGCCGGGCGAAGGACACATGGTCCACATGCCCGCACACATCTTCATCCGCGTCGGACGGTGGAACGATGCCATGCAGGCCAACCACCACGCCATCCACTCCGACGAGGTGTTCATCGAAGGACAGCATCCGATGGGCGTCTATCCGCTTGCCTACTATCCGCACAACATCCACTTCCTTGCTTTCGCCTCTACGATGGCAGGCCGTAGTGCGCAGGCTATTGAGGCATCCAATACGCTCACCACCAAGGTGAACCTCGACGCCGCGCGCCAGGTCGGGCTTCTTCAAGAAATGCTGCCGTACCACGCGCTCACCCTCACGACGTTCGGAAGATGGGACGAGGTGCTCGGCCAATCTCTTCCACCTGAAGACATCCGTTTCTCGTACGCTATGGCTTACTACGCCCGCGGCGTGGCGCACGCCGCCAAAGGAGAGTGGGCGAAGGCGCACGCTGCGCTCGACACGGTGACGGCGATCGACGCCGCGACGCCCGAAGGTGCTGAAGGCAAGCTCTCCCTCTCGATCGCCGTGCACGCGCTGTCCGGCGAGATCGCGACTCGTCGAGGCGATCTCGACGCAGGCATCGGCCACTTCCGGGAGGCGGCCAAGATCGAGGACCGAGGACTCTACTTCGAACCCCCCAAGTGGTACTACCCGATTCGGCACTCGCTCGGGGCCGCGCTGGTGAAAGCGAGACAGCATGCCGAAGCTGAAAAAGTGTATCGCGAGGATCTCCGTCGCTTCCCCGAGAACGGCTGGTCCCTGTTCGGGCTCGCACAGGCACTCCGGGCGCAGGGGAAGAAGAATGAAGCGGCCGCTGCGGAAGTGCGCTTCCACCGTGCGTGGGCAGACACGGACGTGACGCTGACGTCATCGAGGTTCTAGCGGACAGCGAACGACAAAAAAGGTCGGGGAGTTTTGGGTCGGAATGGTGCAGGCCTTCCGACCCTCTTGTTACGTTCTTACGAGCTTAAAAAACGGTAGTACTCGTGACCTTCGGTCTTAGCAGGGTTTGACGAACTATTTTGCAAGTGTCGCAAACCAAATAGGGCCGCTCTTGATTTCTTCCTGTCATGCGAGCCTCTGACTTGGCACCGAGATATTGCACGCCAAATCTGCAAAAAGCACCACACCGTGAAAACGGTTCCCGAAACGCTTCCTCGCGCTCTGACGTGAGGAGCGATCGTAGACGGTGAGAAGCTATTGCCACGATCGATCTCCTGGGCGATACTAATGCGCGATTGATGAAGTCGTAAGGAGCAGGGAATGGTCTGCAGTGATCGGAGGAGACATGAAAGAGAAGAGGGGGAAGGGAAAGGGTGTGGATATGGACGAGACAGCCGAGATACGGGCGGGGAGCGATCCCTTTCAGCGCCTGCTGGGGCTGATGTTCAAGGCACACCCGTGGCACGGCGTGTCCATTGGGGAAGAAGCTCCGGACGTGGTCACGGCCTACATTGAAATCGTTCCGACCGACACGGTCAAATACGAAGTGGACAAGAGCAGCGGCTTTCTCAAGGTGGACCGGCCACAGCGGTTTTCCAACTTCTGTCCGGTCTACTATGGCCTCATTCCGCAAACCTATTCAGGTGGCCAGGTGGCCGGCATCTTTGCCAAGCGAGCTCGCCGCAACGACATGCTCGGGGACGGTGACCCGCTCGACATCTGTGTGTTGTCGGAGAAGAGCATTCCTCACAGCGATATCCTTCTGACAGCTCTGCCGATCGGCGGGTTGAGCCTAGCTGACGGCGGTGAGGCCGATGACAAGATCATTGCCGTGATGCGAGACGACGCGGTCTATGGAAACTTCAAGGACATTTCACAATGTCCAACGGCTCTTCTGGATCGCCTCCAGCATTATTTTCTCACCTATAAGAGTGCGCCTGGGACGACTCATCACAAGGTGGAAATCACCAGCGTGTACGGAAGAGAGGAAGCGCGGAAAGTCATCCGTGCCAGCCACGCCGACTATCGCGCGAAGTATCCTGAGCTGAGTTCCTCGTGGACGAAGACTCTGTAGCGTTCCACGCTCGCACGCGGAGAATGTCGGAACGAAGTGGGGCGAACCCGCTCTACACTTAATTCTCAGATTGAGACCATGAACGTGAACTGTGTATGGTACAGGAATTCATGGGAGACACTTCGATGCCATTGACCACGTACAATCACGTTTCCATTCCCTCTTTCATGTACGGCACGGCGTGGAAAAAAGAAGCGACGACCGGGCTAGTACTGCAAGCGGTTGAGGCCGGATTCACCGGGATCGATACAGCCAATCAACTGGTCCATTACGATGAAGCGCGGGTGGGTGAGGCGCTTGTCCAACTGGCCAACCAAGGCATCACCCGTGACAAGCTGTTTCTGCAAACGAAGTTTACCTCGGTAGACGGCCAGGACCATCGGCTGCCCTACGATGCCCATGCGAGCATCACGATGCAGGTCGCACAATCTCACAAGAGTTCGCTGGCCCATCTCCATACGGACTATCTCGACGCCTATGTGCTGCACGGACCCTATTCCCGGCGTGGCTTAGGGGCTGAAGATTGGGAAGTTTGGATGGCGATTGAATCGCTCTACGATGCGGGCACAACGAAGATGATCGGAGTGAGCAACGTATCGGCCGACCAGCTGACCCTGCTCTGTGCCAAAGCGAAACACAAGCCGATGGTGGTGCAGAACCGCTGCTATGCAGCCTTCGGGTGGGATAAAGAAGTGCGGGAGATTTGCCAGGCTAACCAAATAATTTATCAGGGATTCTCGCTCCTGACCGCCAATCGTGAAGTCTTCACTGATCCGGAGATTCGAGCCATGGCGGCTCGATATGAAGTCACTCTGGCCCAGCTCATCTTTCGATTTGCCATGCAAGTCGGTATGTTGCCTCTTACAGGCACGACCAATCCTCAGCATATGAAGGAAGACCTCCAGTCGGATCGATTCACCTTGCTTTCGGAGGAAGTGAGCCAAATTGAAGCCATCGGCCTCTAGTGACTATGGGTAAGATCCTGGCCAAGCGTGTCTATGAACCGGCTACCAAGTCCGATGGTTTCCGGCTGCTGGTTGATCGGCTGTGGCCACGGGGGCTTTCCAAGTCTGATGCGAAGCTTGACCTCTGGCTGCCCGATCTCGGGCCATCCACCGTGCTTCGACAATGGTTCAACCACGATCCCGCTCGATGGACCGAGTTCCGCCGCCGCTATCATGCCGAACTGAAAGGGAAGACGGCACTTCTCACAACGATCACAGAACATGGGAAAAATCGCCCGGTAACGCTGCTCTATTCCTCCAAAGACGAGCAACACAACCATGCGGTCGCTCTCCAGAACATCTTGTTGAAACGACCCCCTACTCGTAAGCAAATCACGAGTTCGACAAAACCAGCACCAATCGCTGTACGCAGAAAGAAGTGAACGTGAGGTTATGAAACCCGTCGTTCAATTAGAACGGACTGGCTGCGGAATTGCTGCGGTGGCAGCCATGGTCGGCGTGTCCTACCGACAAGCTCAACGCACGGCGAATGGGCTCGGCATCTTCGCGCACGATCGTCGGTTATGGTCTGAGACGGTTCATGTGCTCCGGATCCTACGTGAGTATCGGTTGCGCCCTGTCTCGACCGAGTTACGCTTTCGTTCCTGGAATAGTCTACCTAATTTGGCGTTGCTTTCGATTAAATGGCATCGTGAACATGGACAGCCATGTTGGCACTGGGTGGTATTCGTGCGGGATGGTGAGGGAGAGCGGGTCCTCGATTCGAATCGATCACTCGCACATCATGTGCGGAGGGATTTTGGAAGGATGAAGCCGAAGTGGTACATGGCAGTGGCAACTAAGAAATGACACGCGTCCTCGACCTTCGGGCATGCTGTGCACCTTCGGCCTCGCCGAGGTTCCTATGGAGCCATTGTGTTGGAACGTCACGATCGAAGAAGGAGGGAAGGAAGTGGGTGACTCCTCCACTCCTCCTTGGATCACCGTCTGTGATGATAGATGATGCACGTATTCCTCGGTGGACAATGGGGAGGCTTGCCCAGGAAGCCGGCGCCAGGTAATGTGTCTTGATGGACGATATGGGTTGGATGATTCTTATCGGGATCGGTGGGGTAGTGCTTTGGGTAGTGATTCACCATCGATACCGACGCTGGAAGGCTGGCAAGTTGGCCGACAAGGTACTGGAAGACGTGGTCAAAGGCAAGGACGCCTTTCGGCGATAGAGCGGGCGGAAGACGAGTGATGGCTTGAGTTATCCACCCTTCAAGTAGATCGGTACGTCGCAAGGCTGGGTAATGGCTATCGCAAAAAAACCGAAGATACGATGCCCTTGGGCCGGCGACAAGCCATACATGATCCGCTACCACGACCGGGAGTGGGGAAGGCCGGTGCATCGCGATCGTCGGTTGTTTGAGATGCTGCTGCTAGAAGGGGCCCAGGCCGGCCTGACTTGGGATACAATCCTTCGACGTCGCGAGGGATATCGAAAGGCCTTTGCTGGGTTTGATCCTGTCAAAGTCGCCAAGTTTACAGCCGTCAGAAAGAAACAGTTGTTGGGCAATCCGGGCATTATCAGAAATCGGTTGAAGATCGACGCAGCGGTGACGAATGCCCATGCCTTTCTGGCTGTACAGAAAGAATTCGGGTCCTTCGATCGATATATCTGGCAATTCATTGGTGGGAAACCAAAGCTGAATCGGCGGCGGACAATGGCGGACGTACCAGCCATGAGCCTGGAGAGCGATGCACTCTCAAAGGATCTCAAAAAACGCGGTTTCCGCTTCGTGGGGAGTACCATCGTCTATGCCTTCATGCAGGCGGTGGGTATAGTGGACGACCATCTCAACAGCTGTTTTGCCAAGACGCGAGCACAAGCCAGGTAAGTAAGTGATACGGGACTCGCTACCTGACGTGGCTCGGCCGGTAGACCGTTCCTATCGCCTGGCATCTTCTCACTATAAGCAAGTGTAATCGCATCCTTCCCGCCTGTTCATCGTTGCGTCCTTTTGTAACCTCCTCCGTCTATAGAGATGAGTGCGGAATGACCCGCCACTCTATAAGAAGGAGGTTCCCCATGCGTCCTCATATTTCACTTGATGTCCGCAATGTGGCAAAATCGGTCGAGTTCTATGAGAAGGTCTTCGGGGTGAAGCCGCAGAAGCAGGTGGCGGATTATGCCAAGTTTGACCTGGCGAGCCCGGCTCTGAACTTCTCGCTGGTCTCCTCTACCGGGGAGGTGAGTGCCGTGGATCACTTGGGGATCGAGGTCGGGACGGTCGAGGAGATCGCTGAGTGGAAGGCGCGGTTGCAACGGGAAGGGATTCTTGAGAAGGTCGAAGATAATATCGCCTGTTGCTTTGCCCGACAGGACAAGCTTTGGTTTACCGACCCAGACGGGAACGCCTGGGAGATCTTTACAGTCCATGAGCAGTTGGAAGTCACTGGACGACTCAGTCAAACAGGCTGCTGCGTGCCGAAAAAGGCCGGCGCTCACGAGCCGGCCACTTGCGGTGTCTGAGCCGGCGCAGGACCATACAGGACGCTCACCATGGAGAGGCCATCATGACGAAGGCGACGGAAGAACTCTGGCAACTGGTGCATGATGGCCTCCGTGCCTTCATTGCTAAGCGGGTGAACGCTCACGATCATGTTGATGACATTCTGCAGGACGTCTTTGTGCGTGTCCATCGGCAGATGGATACGGTGAAAGATCCCCGCCGAATCGTCTCCTGGATCTATCAGGTCACGCGGAATACGATCATCGATCATTACCGAAAGCCTGGAAGACAACGGGAGATACCCGCGGGACTGAGTTCAGAACTTGACGTGTTTGACGAAGTATCAAAGAAATCAGAGGCTGCTCCTCGAAACGAGGGTGGAGAGTCTCGATCGGAACTTGCCGGTTGCATTCGTCCCATGATTGAGCGGCTCTCACAGGATTATCGTGACGCCATTACCCTCGTGGAGATAGGCGGACTAACCCAACAGGCTGCTGCCAAACAAATGGGCCTTTCACTCTCAGGTATGAAATCTCGCGTACAGCGTGGGCGTAAGCAGCTTAGGCAGATGCTTGAGGACTGCTGCTTGATTGAGTTGGACCGGAGGGGTGGAGTCGCCGACTATCGTCTGCGTGGTAAGGAAGGGACTCCCTGTGTCCAAGACGCCAGCTGCAACCAGGCGGATGAAGCGTAAAGACTGTGCTGTCTGGGGCGCCCTCCGAGGAGGAGGGCGCCCGGCGTGCTGCAGGTCGGATTACTCCAGCGGGTGAACGACCTCGGCGAACCTCAAGAGATCAGTAATCTCAAAGTCTCCTGATTTCGCGGATGGCAGAGTCGGTTTCCAGTTTCTGTTCGTAGACAGGTAGGAGTCTTTGTCGGCTTTCAATAAGCCAACAAAGACTTCGCCGACAATACCACTTCCCACCGGACCCAACCGTAAACCATTCTCGAAAACCTCAGCTTCTTTCAGGATATAGAGCCAGAGCGGGGTATTTTTCTCCATGCTGAACGGAGTCAGTTCTGAGAGTTGTTCCGGAGTCAGAACCCGGACTCCCATCACGCGCGCAATAGCTTGTCCTGAGGGGATTCCAAAGTTCACGTGACGCATGATGTTTCGAGATGGCAGGGACTGGACTTTGTCGTCCGGCAGTCCGGGAGCCGGTCCGCGTGATCCTGGAAGGAGCATCAGAGGAGTCGAGAGTTTGGTGTCGATCTTCTTGTTGTTGCGCACGTTACCATCTCTGAAATCGAAGAAGGTCTGCCAGTCGACGAATCGACGAGCCGCTCTCTTGCCGCCTCGCATGTCATTGGGGTCGGGATCGTTGGGATCGGCCGAGTCATCGAAGATGAAGGCGAAGAACTCGCTACCTGGAGCCGCCCCGAAGTTCATCCGATAACTGGGCCGGACCTGGGAATGCCCGAACCGGTAGGCGGCGACGGAGAATTCCACGGGAATCAAGGGGTCTTGCTGGCGAGAACGGAATTCTGAGTTTCGTGAGCGATCGGTTACATTGTAGAAGCGCGGACCCTGACGCATGATCTCATTTACCCGATCTTGCCCAATCGTAAGCGGCAAGAACTCATTAACAATGATCCATTGATAGTGCCAGCGCACCTGACGCTGTGCCTCGGTGAAGATCTCCTTAGGTGAGCGATTGGCCTGCGCGGGATCCTTTCGCAAGTGGTCGACGACCGCATTGTGAAACCTCAACATCGCCAGATGGAATTGACTGAGGATGATATGTTCATCATTCCGGAAGTCCCCGATAATAGCTTTGTTGTTCCCATCGCGCGGAAGGTCGAAGCGGACGGCGCCGTTTCGGGAAACTTGCTCCGAACCAGGAATGGCTTCAACGCGGAATTTGATGTCACCGGAACTGGTGTCGTAAAGTTCCGGTGATTTATCAGGACCATCACCATACAGGCTATCCAGGTCCAACTCGGCGCTCCGAAAATTAGTGGTTCTCCTGGGTTCAGTCGGTTCTTTAAGCGGAGCTTTCAACGCGAGGGTGATATCATGATCAAGGAACTGCCCGAAGAAGGTCACCCCCGCCGTCATGTTCGGATTATCGGGATTGTTTGGACTGAATCTTTCGGATTCTGTGATCGACAGGATTGGATCAGTGAGTAGATCTAAGGCGTCGCAGAGCCCACCTTTGACGCCAACTTTCTGAGCCAGATCTCTCACCTCATTAGTCGGAGGTGCATAAGGTACCAACCCTGGGAACATTCTGGTATATGAATCAGCTGCAAGCGCGTTCTCAACATTGCTGGACAATAGCCCGACAATGCCAAGGGCGGCACAACACATTGCTCGGATGCGCATCGTCATTCCTCCCTACTGCGGACATAAAGTAGATGAACTGGCCAGAGAGCACCGTTATAAACGTGTAAAACTAGGCGTGATGGCCATCATTGCTTCCCAGTCGCATGCACGAGCAAGAAGCGAACCAGATGAGAGACGTTCGAAGCTAACAAAAACATTGAGGCAGCACGACATCATTTCGCAACCAGACTGTATTTGGTGTCAGGATGGTCATACGTATGCGGAAACATACAACTGCAAATTGACCTAATGACATACGCAGATAGTTTTTTTGGTAGTTTTAAATGTTAGTAACGAACTATCAGGGTCTTAACCTATTGGGGTCTTAATGGCCACGGTAGTGATTATCGGTGGTGGTCCCGCTGGACTCATGGCGGCGGAGGCGGCAGTTGCAGGGGGCGTCGAAGTCAACCTCTATGACGCCATGCCGTCGGTCGGGCGAAAATTTCTGCTGGCAGGAAAAGGCGGCTTGAATCTTACCCATTCGGAGCCGATGGAGCAGTTTCTCTCACGTTATGGCACTCGACGCCCTGAAATCGAACCTGTGATTCGATCGTTCCCCCCTGAAGCCATACAGGCGTGGGCTCACAGCCTGAGCGTTGAGACATTTGTCGGCAGTTCCGGACGAGTCTTTCCGTCGGATCTCAAAGCTGCGCCGCTTCTACGCGCATGGCTACGTCGATTACGAAAAGCCGGTGTGCAATTCCATGTGAGACATCGATGGTGTGGTTGGGATCAAGAAGATAATCTTCGCTTCACTAGTCAACAAGGGCCGCAGAGCGTTCACGCCGACGCTGTAGTGTTGGCGCTCGGCGGAGGCAGTTGGCCACATCTCGGATCCGATGCCGCGTGGATTCAGATTCTGGCTGAACGAAAGGTATCGACTGCTCCGCTGAAACCAGCTAATTGTGGATTTGACGTACAATGGAGTGAGCACTTCCGCAAGAAGTTCGCGGGACATCCAGTGAAGACGGTTCAAGTCACGATGAATGCCGTCAACGGAACTGTGATTCGTCGGATGGGCGAGTTCGTGATTACGGCGAACGGAGTAGAGGGAGGCGTCATCTATATGGTTTCAGCCGCTGCACGGGATGTGATTATAGCGGAGGGAATAGCAACGCTGTGGTTAGATCTCGTCCCGGATCGACCACTGAAGCGACTCGCGCAAGATCTTTCCAGACCACGCAGTAAGCGGACGGTCGCAACGCATCTCAAACGGTGCGCTGGGATCGCGGGAGTTAAAGCGGGTCTCCTACATGAGACGGTACCCAAGGAAGTCTTCACGGATCCTGTTCGCTTGGCTACAGTACTCAAATCTCTGCCGGTGACTCTCATAGGTCCTCGTCCGCTCAAAGAAGCCATCAGCACGGCCGGTGGCGTCTCGTTCGAGGTGCTGGACACAAGATTGATGATGCGTTCGCTTCCAGGAGTATTCTACGCGGGAGAAATGCTGGATTGGGAGGCGCCGACCGGCGGCTATCTCCTCACGGGCTGTTTGGCAACCGGACGTATCGCCGGGGCTGCAGCGGCTGAGTGGGCCAAAGCACAGGCATCGCCCTAGGACCAACGAGAGCATGTTCGTTTAAAACTGTGCCAGCCGTTCGAGCTAACTGATTAGCCAATTCCAAAGCGCGAGGAGCCAGCTGGTAATCATACCAATCCAGGAGTCGTTGGTCGTGGTTGGTTCCACATTCACAGGGGATGAAGAAGCAGACGGTGCAACTGGTGCGGGGTTGGGAGCTGGAGAAACGGCTTGTGCGACCTGTGGTGGCGCAATATCCTCAATGGGCGGTAGTGCTGGGATAGAAGGTTCTTCTGCCGGCGTCGCGTGTGTAATGGATGGCTTGGTCGAGTGAGAGGAAACTCGCCGCAGCGATGCGTGAGCTTCCTCTATTTCTTGTTTGTATCGGGCGGCCATGATTTGCAACGAAGCACTCTCGTCTCGGATATCCGCGATCTTGCGAGCCAGGTGCCAACTCTGGTTCAGCAGATTGGCTACCTGGCTCTTCAGGGACGAGAGCCGTTCATCCGCTTGTTGACGCATAATCGGTAGCTGTTCTTCTTCGCGTTGAATGGTTGCACGAAGCTCACCGGCGATCGCATCCTCATGCCGGTTGGCGGCCTGCAACCCCGCTATTTGCTGATCTAACTCTTTGATGTCCGCTCGAACAGTGTCTAAGGCTTGGGCATGTTCAATCGTCTGGGCTTTGATCTGTTCATAGGCACGACGACTGACACAGCCTATGTCTGTCAGTAGAGCGGCCGCGAGTAGACACAGAACGACCCGTTGGACAACCGTTGACACAGGTGTGGAGGGGTTTGTCATGGGTAGAGCCTCATGTATTCACCGAGCTGTCAGCCGTGCGTTCTGGTTGACAGTCGGTCCAGTGAGCCGCCACGCGTAGCCTCTCAAAAATCACCAGTCCTCAGAATAGGTCTAGGATGTACACAGATCTGAGGTATCAGTCAACCCTCCGCGACGGAAGTTTGGACAACTCCGAGCAGTTTGCGTACGATGCGGTTATCATGTCGACTCAGGAGACTACGTCCATTTGGCTCCCACCGGAGTGCGAACCTGCCTTATTGGAGCGGTTTCTCAAAGCCGAAGCGATGGCGCTCCGGACCGTGCGGTCGGCGCAACAACAACATGTTCCTCCGAACGTGTATGCTTTTCTTCGAAAACATGAGGAAGATGAGCAGCAACACCTGGCGCAGTTTGAAGCGATGATCGGTCGTCAACCTCGTGAACGCGAACGGCTCCCATCAGTTCCGCAACAATGGCCGGTCCTAGCCGTTCAGATCTACGGTTATGAGTCTCTGGGGCTAGAATTCGCCAGTTTACTCCTCAATCTCAGGCCGGATCTCGCCTCGATTCTTGAAGATGAGGTGGTGCACGTCGCGTTCTTCGAGCGTGAGATTCGACGAATCCTCTGTGGTGGTCTGGCCGTGCAGGCGAGGCAATCGGCTGTGGCGTGGTTGCGGAAATTACCGACAACCGTCAATCGATATTTGGCGGCAGCGGTATTCGATCCATTTCGTCCGGCATTAGCCGAACGCATTCTCGCTGTGATCGAACGACGATTTGCCAAAACGGGACTTCTGCAGATACCAAAGGAGTAGGTGGAGGCGGAGAAGAGGAAGATCAACCTTGATCAAGAAACAAGGCCCTTCACGGCCCCTATTTTGCGGTATTTCTGGTCTCGCTGCGTGAGGAGTTGTTCACCCTGGACCTCGAGCAGCTCAAACAATTGATTGGTCAGGGCTTTGCCGACTTGATCATACACGGCTCTCGGTTCACGATGAGCGCCGCCTAGTGGTTCGGAGACAATCTGGTCGATCACACCCAGTTCGGCCAGATCGTCCGCAGTCATTTTCAGCGCGGATGCGGCATCAGGAATCTTCTCAGGATTATCCCAAAGAATTGCCGCACATCCTTCGGGTGAAATGACCGAATAGACCGAATGTTCCAACATCAGGATGCGATCAGCAACGCCCAGGGCCAGGGCGCCTCCACTTCCGCCTTCACCGATGACTACGGAAAGAATAGGAACTGTCAACCGAGACATGACGAATAAGTTGTGCGCGATGGCTTCAGCTTGTCCACGTTCCTCGGCTCCGATACCGGGATAGGCTCCTGGCGTATCAATAAACGTCACAATCGGCCGATTAAACTTTTCCGCCAGTCTCATGAGGCGGAGCGCTTTCCGATATCCTTCAGGATTGGGCATGCCGAAGTTTCGTTGCATGCGTTCCTTAAGCGTCTTGCCTTTCTGATGACCAATAATCATGACGGGACGGTCGTTGAATCTAGCGAACCCTCCTACAATAGCTCGATCGTCGCCAAACACACGGTCTCCATGGAACTCGAGGAAGTCCCGAGTCAGCTCGCCGATATAATCCAATGTACTTGGACGTTGAGGGTGGCGGGCCAGCTGAGTTCGCTGCCAGGGAGTAAGGTTCTTATAAAGATCGTGTTCGACCTGGGCAAGCTTTGCACGAAGCTTCCGAATGTCGTTTTGGGAAGACGCCTTGCCGGTAGAAGCTGCGGCAGAGAGTTTCTCAATCTTCTCTTCGATCTCTCGGATCGGCTTCTCAAACTCGAGGTAATCTCGCATAGACGTTCAGCACTCCAGTCCCATAACACACAAGAGAGCTATGAGACATATAGATCTCTCTGAGAGTACTGCCTAAGATAGCAAAGAAAGAACCCCTTTGCCTAGCACTTCTTCAACATCCGATACAAAGTGGTCGCTTGGACAGACTGTGAGATGCGGGAGTGGAGCTGTCTCCGCTTCTAAGGGGCCCTCGGTTCGAAACGACATGGAAATCGTTGTGTCGCCGGGATGCCGCCGGAGAACCTCGAGCAAGCGAGGCAGTTGTTCCCTCACTTCAAGACAATCTGTGAGGCGGATACGAATGCGTTTGATGGACTGAGCTTGGACCTCGGCCAACGACTCAATCTTACTGCCGCGGATTTTCGTGCCTTTGTCCCCGCGATCGATTGTGCCCGTGATTCTGACGATCTGTTCCGGTGCGATCAAGTCTCCAGCTGTCTTGAATAGATCGGGAAAGACGATCACTTCAGCGGTGCCTTGCAAGTCTTCCACCGTCAGGTAGGCCATACGATCGCCCTTCTTGGTGAGCATTGATTTGACGGCAGCAATGATGCCGCAGAGTTTCACTTCACCACCGTCGGCGCAATCCTTCAGGCCGATCGTGGATGTGGTGGACAAGGCACCGAGTATTGCTTCATAGCGCGTAAGAGGATGGGCGGAAATATAAAACCCAGTCAATTCACGCTCGTACTTTAGCCGCTGGGCCTGGTCCCATTCAGCCACTGAAGGTAACGCAGGTGTGGGCAGGGTCATCGAGGCACTGTGTGCATTAAGTTCCTCACCAAAGATGCTGATTTGTCCAAGATCGCGTTCTCGCTGTGAGGCTGCACCTTCTTCGACGGCTTGGTCGAGCACGGCCATGAGTTGCGAGCGCTTGGCTCCGCTAGAATCGAAGGCGCCAGCCTTGATCAACCCTTCCAACATACGCTTATTAACTTTGTGCAAGTCGACCCGCCGGCAAAAATCAAAGAACGATGCAAAGGGGCCGGTCTGAGATCGCACATCCAGGACCGACTCAACAGCCCCCTCACCGACGTTCTTAATAGCCGCCAAACCGAACCGGATGGCTCCGTCGGCCACAGCGAACTGCTTTTGGCTGGCATTCACGTCCGGTCCTAGGACTTTGATCCCCAGATCCCGACATTCGGTAAAATAGCCGACCAGTTTATCCTGATTGCCCATATCGGTGGTCATGAGCGCTGCCATGAATTCTGTCGGGTAGTGTGCTTTGAGGTATGCTGTCTGGTAACAGACCACCGCATAGGCTGCCGCGTGCGATTTGTTGAAGCCGTATCCGGCGAACTTTTGGATCAACTCGTAGAGCTTCTCGGCTTTCTTCTCGGGAATTTTCTTTTGCGTCGCCCCTTCGAGAAACTTCGCGCGCAGCTTTTCCATTTCCTCTGGTTTCTTTTTGCCCATCGCGCGTCGAAGAATGTCGGCTTGTCCCAGCGAGAAGCCAGCAACTTTATTGGCAATCGCCATCACTTGCTCTTGATAGACAATCACGCCATAGGTATCTCTAAGGATGGGCTCCAATTCTGGAGCCTCATACGTGAGCGGCACTTTGCCCTGTTTGCGCTTGATGAAATCAGGAATCAAATCCATTGGCCCTGGTCGATACAGCGCGATGATGGCAATAATGTCTTCGAACCGATCTGGTTTCAGTCCCGTGAGCAGATCTCGCATACCCGAACTTTCCAGCTGGAATAGCCCGGTCGTTTTTCCTGAGCTGAGCAGTGCAAAGGTGGCTGGGTCATCGAAGGGGACGTGATCGATCACGAGCGCCGGGGCCTCGGGATACGTCTCGTTGATCAGGGTTTCGGCGCGCCGAATCATCGTGAGGGTCTTGAGGCCCAGGAAATCAAATTTCACCAAGCCGATTTTCTCAACGTCACCCATCGAATACTGGGTCACGATTTCGTCATTAGCACCTTTGTAGAGCGGGACATGGTCGGTGAGTGGTCCTTCGGAAATCACGACGCCAGCAGCATGGGTGGAAGCATGACGGGCCAAACCTTCAAGCGATTGCGCGTTCGCCATGAGTTCTTTGACTTTGGGGTCGGTCTCCACCAACTCGCGCAAGCGGGGCTCTGTTTCCAGTGCCTGCTGCAGTGTGATGTTCAATTGATTAGGAACGAGCTTTGCGACCTTGTCTGCATCGGCGTACGACAATTCCAACACGCGACCCACATCACGGATAGCTGCTTTCGCGCCGAGTGTTCCGAAGGTAATGATCTGGGCCACATGGTCGGTGCCGTACTTGTCCACTACGTAGTTGATGACTTCACCCCGACGATCCATACAGAAATCCATGTCGATATCCGGAAGAGACACGCGTTCGGGATTCAAGAATCGCTCGAACAAGAGGGTGTAAACCAATGGATCAAGGTCTGTAATTCTGAGAGCATACGCGACAAGGCTCCCGGCAGCTGAACCACGCCCTGGTCCCACAGGGATCGTTCGAGATCGCGCAAAGCGGATAATATCCCATACGATGAGGAAGTATCCGGCGAACCCCATCGAACAAATCACTATGAGCTCTTCCCTCAGTCGCTGCTCATAAACAGCTGAAGCGATCCGACTTGGGCGTTCTTTTAGGCGCTCCTTAAGACCGGCGACGGCGAGATGCTCGAGATAGGATTCGCGGTCTTTGAATTCTTCAGGAACTCGGTATTGTGGAAGATGTGTCTTGTTCAGTGGGAGATTGAGATCGCAATGATCGGCAATGCGGCAGGTGTTCAGTACGGCGCCTGGAAACTCTGCGAATGCGGGGGCGATCTCTTCGGTTGATTTGACATACAGCTGATCGGTGTCGAACTTCATCCGATTGGGGTCACTTAACGTCTTCCCAGTTTGCAAACACAGCATCAACTCATGCGGACGTGCATCATCTTTTTTTAGGTAGTGGCAATCGTTGGTGCCTGCAAGCGGAATCCCGAGCTTCTTGTGGATTTCCGTGAGTCCGGCGTTCGCCATGCGCTGATGATCGAGTCCGTTGGCCTGAACCTCAAGATAGAAATGATCCTTCCCGAAGATCTCCTGGAACTCGCCAGCCACCGCCATAGCACCATCCATATCTTTCTGGCCGATGAGATACGGAATTTCACCGCTTAAGCAACCGGACAATGCAATAATCCCATCGTGATGGAGCTTTAAGAGTTCTTTATCAATTCGAGGCTTATAATAAAATCCTTCAAGATATCCTTTACTGACCAGCTTAATAAGATTTTGATAACCGGTCAGGTTTCGCGCGAGCAAGATTAAGTGGTAGTAATCGTTGTGCGCAAGCCCACTATCCTTCTTTGCATGACGGCTTCCGAGGGCCATGTAGGCTTCGCACCCGATGATCGGCTTGACTCCCGCGTCCTTCGCTTTGCGGTAAAACTCAACCGCGCCGAACATGTTGCCATGGTCGGTCATCGCCACTGCAGGCTGGTTAAAGGACTTGATCTGGCGGACTAACGGCTCGATCTGGTTTGCTCCGTCGAGGAGACTGAACTGGGTGTGGAGATGAAGATGAACAAAAGAGGACGCCACGGAACGTACACCTCGCTGCGGGATTGTAGTCAGGGCATCAGAAGGAGTCAACGGTCGGCCAGGCAGGGGAACCACCGAATAGAGTCGCCGTTAAGAAACTGTCTTGTATGAGATGGCTACAATCGTTCCCCGTATTTTTTGTAGTGTTGTTTCTTGGCGTCCGCGATCCAATGTTCCCGTTTAATACGTTCTGGATCGGTCTCGAGCTTCTTTGAGATCTTCTCGATATCTTCCGGTTTCCAACGGGCGATTTGGATAAATGTGTGGGTGCCCAGCCTCTTGAGGGTCTGCGCGAAGACAGGCCCGATCCCAGTGATCTTCCGGAGATCGTCTTGCTGAACCTCCTTGCCGTTATCGGACTTGGATTGTACGCCATGGGAATTTTCTTCCGCTCCATTATGTCGGCCCTGACGTGAAGCTGCCGGAGTCGTCTTGGCACTCGGCTTGGTTTTCGTGGAAGACGGCTTGTTACTAGGAGTTGCTTTAGCGCTGGGAACAGCTTGGGTGATGGGATCCGCTTTGGTGCTGGGAGCCATACTGGATTTAGCCTGGTCGACGTGGGAATGTTGCCCTGTTCCATTCTGGCGGCCCTGGCGCGGCCCGATGGTTGGTTGAGCGGCTTTGGTACTAGGAGCCGGGTGAGCAGTGGGAGCAGCTTTGGCGATGGAATTCCCCTTGGCAATGGTCGATCCTTTAGCTGAAGGAGTAGCCTCCGCGCGCAGTTCCGCTTGTATCTCTCGGAGCCGCTTTCGAAGGCGACTGATCTGCTCATCTTTCTCTGGGATACGCTGTACTTCCGTGGTCAACTGTTGGCGCGCAGTCTTAAGGTCATGCAGCTGGCGTTGGAGGCTCGCGATCTGTTCATCTCGTTCATGCAGATGTTGTTCAGCGAGCCGGTGTTGTTCGTGGAGTTGGTCCTGCGCGGCACATTGTTCTTCGAGCTTAGTGACCTGACCTTCATGGTCACGGACGGTGCGAGTGAATTTGTTCTCCCATTCCTTGATTTCTGACTCCTTTTCGCGAAGGAGGTGGGTGACCGGCAGGAGCTTCTCAATCCGCTTGTCACGTTCGGCTAGGGCCCGCTCGAGCTGCTGGAGTGTGCCACGATGGGCGGCTTCCCGGTCGCTGAGCTCAACCTCCAGTCGATGCACGCGGTCTTGTGTAGAGTCGAGCTTCGCCACTTGGGCGCGGAGCCGGCCGTGGTCGGCGAGGCCTTCATTGAGTTGGGTAATGTGTTCGCGGAGGACGCGAATCTCCTCTTTCAGCACCTCCTGGGCCTGTTCAGCGGCCCGACAGGCTTGCTGAGCCCCACCGACTTCGTCCGCTTGAGCCGCCGCAAGCGAATCGAACTCACCGATGCGCTGGTCACGGTCCGCGAGGGTCCGTTCCAGCTGCTGCAGCGTGCCGCGATGCGCCGCCTCCCGGTCGCTCAGCTCAACCTCCAGCTGATGCAC
>JBGTNJ010000035.1:0-27814 GCA_041743145.1 Nitrospira sp.
TATACCCAACAGGAGTTGAACGCCATCGCCGCTCGGCTGAACACACGCCCTCGCAAGTGTCTCAACTTTGCGACGCCCCGAGAAGTCTATGCCCACATGCGCCATCATTCACCCGTTGCACTTGGAACTTGAAACTGTCAGTTATTAAACATAGCGTCATAAGGATGTTCGCGGCGATAAGCAGGTAGTGCCTCTCAGAGGCCGTTTGGCGAAACGGAATATAAAGTACGCTAAGAATTGGCCACGACATTGCGATAACGCGTCGAACGAGCGATGCCAGCTGCGCGGCCACAGGGTTACTGACACTTCGTGCGTGTTCCACAATGCTTTAAATGGTCTGTAGATCTATGGCCGTGAGTTTCTTTGGCCAGCCGCCTTTTCGGCCTCGCGCTCGCGCAGCCTTCAGACCGGCCATCGTACGCTCGCGGATCAGATTACGCTCGAACTCGGCGAGCGCGCCAACACGTGGACGAGAAATGGCCAATCAGGAAATGAGTCGCGCCGTGATGAACTCGGTGATTGAACAATTAGCCCAAGCCGGCACAATCGAGTATGCGCCCCGTATGGAGGGACGCTTGCAAAGAGGGAGCGATTTCACGTGATTCGCGGTGACTGACTTACGAAAACAGCTGCGACAGGTTCAGATCGAACGCCACGACAGGCACGGCGATTTGCCATCGTTCAAGGACTTCCGGATGGAGTTCACCGATGACGCCGACGGGTTGACCTGCCACGATAATCCGCCCTGCACGACCTTCCAGAAAAGACGGATGCTGAACCGTCTCGAGGCTGTATTCCTTCCCAAGGTAGTAAAACAGCACGTCCAAGCACGAATGAATTTCTGAGAAATGCGCCGAAGCATGCGCGATGACAGCTCCCAAAACCGTCTCTGTCCGCGAACCCAACTCATGACCCGCGTCGGGAATCGCGACATCACCGGCCTCAAAGATGCGGTGTGGGTAAAAGGCTCGGCTCGAAGCCGCCTCGACACGTAGCAGAGAAGGCAGGATCCACTGCCGGAGACACGAGAAACTCAATGACATGACGTTATCGACCTCGACCATGCGTCCCCATTCCGCCCCTTCGAGACGCATCCGACTGGAATAACTATCAGGCGAGCCGAGAATATTTGAAATGATCTCCTGAAATCCTAAACCCACCATTAACTCCCGAGCCCGGTCTGACGTGTGTTCGATATCGGATAAGCCACCCACGGTAAACTGTGCCGGCATGACCGGAGTGAATTCGGCGTACCCCAGACTCATTGCCACATCCTCAACCACATCCATCGTATGCATCAGATCGTGCCGATAGGGAGGCAACTTTGCCTTGACGGAACCCTTTCCAGCCGACACATCGTACCCATACGTTTCAAGAGCGCCTGTCACAACCTTTGCGCCCAGTTCTTGACCAAGCGCGTGTTCGATCGTTTGGATCTTAATCGTTTTGGACTTCGCAAGGTCCAGCGGAGTCTTCACTCGTTTCCCCAACGGGGTACTCCGCGGATACTGGACTTCGATTGGCTCGATGGCTGCCCCACGGTCGGCGAGATTGGTCGCGAAAATATTCAGGGTCAAGACGACCATTGAGAGGTCTGTGCCGGTCACTTCAACGAAGAGCTGATCGTCACCCACCCGCACTTCGCCGATTTCCCTGCTGTTGATGATCGGAGGAAAGGACAGCGGCTGATTGGCCGCATCTCGGAGTATCGGTAAGCGCCCCACTCCTGCAAGGATAGCCCCGTACTCCAATCCCTTCGGGTGCACCATAAGAATCTCCGACAGCGTCATCACGGTTTCCATGCCCAACGGAGTAAACCGTGCTTCGTCAGGCTTCACAAGCTCGTAGGTGACAGGAAATATAATCTTGGGCAGTTGATAGATCCCGATTGAGACCGTTTTTCGCTTGTGGCCGAATATCTCAGCCAATTTTTCTTGTGTCTGAATCAGCTGCGTCAATCCTTCATCGGTGACTCGGTACCCACTCGCTACGCAGGCAGCAACATAGGGACGCACCTGTTCGATCCCGGGCTTTACAATGACCTGCCGCTGGGATTGTGATGCTTCAGTGAAAAATGAATAGGGCTTAGGCTTCCCCTGCTGCTTAATACGTATTTGCCGAGCGATCCCTTCGCAACACCACAGATCGGGCCTATTGCTGTCCTGGAGCTCGATGCGAAGTTCCCCGGTTTCAGGATTGTAGGCCTTCAATTCGCCTTTCACGAGCATCAGCCACGCTTCCAACTCCTCAATGGAAACAGTTCGGCTTGCAGATGGCGCATGGCTTAGCAGAGACTGGAAATCGTCTTTATAAATCGTGATCGTAGGCATTGCAACGACTAGAACAATCCCCTCGTTGCACGGATCAATTCCAGATTGTCCGTGAAGAGCTCTCGGATATCGTGGATCCCCAGCGCAACCATCGCCATCCGGTCGAGACCCAGTCCCCAGGCAATCACCGGAACCGTGACCCCAAGCGGCAAGGTGACTTCCGGACGGAACAGTCCCGCGCCGCCGAGTTCCATCCACCCTAAGCGAGGATGACGCACATGCAGTTCGACGGAAGGCTCGGTGAATGGGAAATACGCGGGCAAAAACTTCACCTCTTTCGCTTGCGCAACTTCCCGCGCAAACAGATTCAGAAGTCCAAGTAACGTCCTAAAATTGATGTCCTCGCCTAGCACGATGCCTTCCACTTGGAAGAAATCCGTCGCATGGGTCGCATCGACTTGGTCATAGCGAAAACATCGAGCGATCGAAAAATACTTTCCGGGAATGCTCGGCGAGGCGGCCAACGTTCGCGCCGAAACCGCGGTACCTTGACTTCGCAATACCAATCGCTTGGCACGCTGAACATCGAACGAATAGCCCCATCCCGTGGAACCCGTCCCAGCTCCATGTTGGTGCACCTGGGCAACATGCGACAGGACCGATTCATCCATGGCGGAAGCATAGGTGGGCCGCTTGATAAAATACACATCGTGAATATCGCGGGCAGGATGAAACTGCGGCATGAACAGGGCGTCCATATTCCAAAATTCGGTTTCGACCAAGGCCCCACGCATTTCTTGGAACCCCATGCTCACGAGTTTCGCTTTGACGGTATCCAGAAATTCTCGATAGGGATGCTTTTTCCCCGAACCAACGCGGGGCGCCCGCAGGCTGATGGTGTACCTTCGAAATCGTTTGTGGCGCCAACTTCCGTCCTTCAACATTTCGGGGGTCAACTGCGACACTTCTTCGGCAACCCCCTGCCTCAACAGCTGCTCAACGGCGCTTGCCCCGGACGGAGACAGCAGGAACGCACGTGTCACTCGTTCATCGATCCTGAATGGCTCCTTGGCATTTCCCCGTTTTACGGCGTAATCTTCGATCACTCGGCGATCCCCTTCCGGAAATGCCTTCAGTTCTCTCGGGGATTCTTGTAGCTGCTGCAGAAGGCCTTTAAGCGCCTCAACGGTCGGGCTTGAACGTCCGGTTGTTTCGATGCAGCCCCCCTGCACGATCAGTAACACCCCTTCCTTCTTGAGTCGCCCAACGGCTTTGCTCACATCAGAAGGATCAAGCCCATCTTGTGACTGAAGATCGGAGATGGTCAGTCGCTTCCCTGTACCGGCTGCATCACGAGCCGCAGCCAGGACACGTTCAATCGGCGACCCTCTCTGACGATACTCCTCACCGATTTTCGTGAGAGACGCGACCGGTGTCACCGTCTCCGCCTGGATCATAATTAGCCCTTTGGCCAACAGCCACTCAACTGCCATACTGAGCTGAGAAGGCTCCAACTCGGCCGCTACAGCCAACTGTTCGCTGTCCAAGGCCATTCCTGGTTGGCTTGCACCTAAGGTCGTGAGGACTTTGGTTTCGAGAGGATGCAGGCTGTCGATGACTGCAGAGGAGATGTCCACCCTAGATCGCCTATCGATTGACCGCTGTGCGGGGGGTCGGTTGAATGGCTGCTTCTGCGGCTGCTCGCATGGCGGCAATCGTGGCCGTGTAGTCGTGTTGCGAAAAAATGGCAGACCCTGCGACGAGCGTCGTCGCGCCGGCCGCCACGATCTCTCGTGTATTGTCCACCTTCACACCGCCATCCACCTCAAGCATCGCCTGGCTTTTGATTCGATCCAACTGAGTCCGTGCCTCGACGATTTTCTTGAGCACTGAAGGAATGAATGACTGCCCGCCGAATCCTGGATTCACCGACATGATCAAGACCAAGTCGACATCACCGAGAATCTCCTGCAACGATGCAATCGGTGTGGCGGGATTCAGGGTCACACCCGCCTTGACGCCTCGCTCCTTAATCGACTGAATCGTACGGTGAAGGTGCGGGCAGGCTTCAACGTGGACAGTGAGATAATCTGCTCCCGCGTCCGCGAACTCCGGAATAAACGCATCGGCATTGGTGATCATTAAATGCACGTCCAGGGGTAGTTTGGTGACTTTCCTGAGACTTTCCACGATGGGAGGCCCCACCGTCAAATTCGGGACGAAGTGGCCGTCCATGACATCCACATGCAGCATATCAGCGCCAGCCAGCTCCACAGCGGCGATTTCGTCCGCCAATCTGGCAAAATCGGCAGATAGAATCGAAGGTGCAATATAAATCTGATGAGGCATCACTCTTTCTTTCGTAAACGGACGGCGTAAAACCCATCCATCCCAAAACTATTGCACAGAGTGGATAGCGCCCCTTGAGCGGTCACAAAGTGATGAGCAGCAGGCGGAAGCCAGGGAGCCACAGATTCACGCGTCCATCCAGGAGAGGTCTCACAAAATCGGTTCACAACCTTTTCGGTTTCTTCCGTTTCCGTAGAGCACGTACTATAGACCAGCACCCCACCTGGTCGCAAGGTGGGAGCAACCGATTCAAGGATCTGCACTTGGAGCTTCTGATGCCGCGTAAACGATGAATCAGACCTCTGTCCTTTCGCTTCAGGATGGCGGCGTAAGACTCCCAGCCCGCTGCAAGGCGCATCGACGAGAATCCGGTCGAAGACGGTCGGAATGACCGGTTGATCGGCATCTCTGACGACTAGGCTGGTCCAGTGGGCAGGTTTTCTTGCATCTCCGACGACCGGCACAATGCTTTGGATCCTCAGCCTCGAACAATTGTCTCGCAACAAGTCCAACCGAGAGGCTTTCTGATCAACGGCGACGATCATTCCGCTATCGCCCATGAGTTCTGCGAGATGGGTAACCTTGCCACCCGGGGCCGCACAGGCATCCAAGACAACCTCCATGGGTGAAGGATCAAGAATGGGAGGAATGAGCTGGGCCGCTTCATCCTCCACATAAAAATCCCCTGCCATGAAACCCGGCAACGAGGTGACATCGTGTCCTTTTTCCACCACAACTCCTACAGGGCTCACTTCTGTTGGGTGAGCAGCCAGTCCGGCTTCTTGCGTACGTTTCAGAAACTCTTCTCGAGTCAGTCGGCAACGATTCACTCGCACGGTCACGTTCGGAACGGTACTGGTTGCCCGACAAGCTGATTCTGTTTGCACTATCCCCATTCGGTCTAACCAGCGCACCACTAACCACATAGGGATGCCGTACTTGATGGACAACGATTCAGCCTGATGAGTCGCGGGATCTGGAAGGGACGGTGCCGGCATCCGAATGAGATTACGCAAGACCCCGTTCACTAACCCACTCCAATCACGCCCGAGTCGTTGTGCAGAAACTTTCGCCAGTTCGACCGTTTCATTCACGGCCGCGGAATCCGGAACTCGATCCAGAAACAGCACTTGATAGGCCCCGATCCGAAGCAACATTTGGACGAAAACGGGAAGTCTGTGAAGCGGTTTAGAGAGGACCGCGCCTAATCGCCAATCGATCGGTTCCTGCCGGCGCAAGACTCCGTACGCCAATTCCATCACCAGTGCGCGGTCGCGAGGTAGTGGTATTGAGGAGGCTTGCTGGTCAATCAGTTCATCGAGAGGACAGTCTGTCCGTTGGCGTGCAAGCAGGATGCGGAGTGCTACGGATCGTGGTGAAGGTCCTGACACAGAAGTTCCTACGCGGCGTTCGCCCGACATCGTCAGGAAGAAGGTGCACCATTTCAGACATGTGAGAGGAAGAAATCACACATCCTGCAACCCCAGTTGCATACCGGCGGTGACTTTATGCCCTGTCAGAAATTGGCTGACGGGCATTCGTTTCGAATTGGCCGTCTGTATTTCTTGTAGATCAAGAAGGCCCTCGCCAGTTGCCACCAGAATGGATTGCTTATCTACAGCCACAATCGTTCCAGCCATGTCGGAGGCCATGCTCATGCTTGGAACAGCCTTCCATACATTCCATCGTTCCTCACCCCGAAATGTGTAGGCTCCTGGCCACGGAGAGAAACCTCGTACTCGGTTCGCAAGAGATTCTGCGCTCATTGTCCAATCAATGAGGCCGTCTTCCTTCTTCAAGAGCGGCGCCATGGTCGCCTGCCCATCATCTTGCTTTTGAGGCTTCAAACTCCCCGCCTTCAACTGCGCAATCGTTTCCGCAAGTAGTCGTCCACCCACCTCGGCAAGACGCGGCGCCAATGTGTCTGTCGTGTCGCCCGGCATGATCTCCAATCGCGCTTGCAACAGGATCGCACCTGTATCCATCCCTTCATCCATGAGCATCGTAGTGATACCGGTTTCACTTTCACCGTTGATAATGGCCCATTGAACCGGCGCTGCGCCTCGATATTTTGGCAGCAGCGACCCATGCACATTGACGCAACCCTTCGGGGGAAGACTCAGTATCGGTGCATGCAAAATTCGCCCGAAGGCCGCCACGGCAATCACATCAGGTTGCCAGTCCGAAAGTGCCGTTAAAAACTCAGCGGTGCGGATCTTGAGCGGCTGTAAGACGGGAATGCCGGCACGGTTGGCGACTATTTTTACAGGTGGAGCGACGAGGTGATGTCCCCGCCCCTTCGGTCGATCAGGTTGCGTCACGACACCGACAACGTGATCGTCGGAATGAAGCAGGGCCTCCAGCGACGGCACAGCAAATTCTGGGGTGCCCATGAAGACAATGCGCATGCCTTGGCTTTAGCATCGCGGTCATAAGAAAGCAATCGACAATACCTCAACTTGACTTGCTGTTCAGCGCTTTGTTAGCATCCCACCGCGGGGTGGAGCAGCCTGGTAGCTCGTTGGGCTCATAACCCAAAGGTCAGAGGTTCAAATCCTCTCCCCGCAACCACCAAGATTTAACTCCAGTTTTCCCCTATTTAATAGCTTTACTAGTCCTTCGTACCGTCCGGTGAGGGTCGCCTCTAGGTGGCCCTCTGGCGTCGGCTTGAGCCAGATCTCTCCGACTAGCGCCCGGACCTGCTCCCGCGCCTGAGGAAGGTGTTTGGCGGAAAGCTCGCCGATCCCCCTAATCACGGCGTGATAACGCTCCTTCGCTCTGGGCAGCATCGTAATAACCCCGTCGGGCGTTTCCTCCATCATACGCTGGAGTCTGGCGCGTTCGGCTTCGGCTTTCTCTAACTCTGCCTTTGTCGTAGGCGTCAGAATCCCCGCCTTGATCGCGTTCGTGATATTCGTAATTTCGGCTTCCACTACCGCGAGGCGAGCGGGGTCTGGTTTTCGTTCCCGTCGCCGCTCCGTCATGAGGCGGGTGGTTTCTTTAATAAAGAGGTCCAAGCCCTCGTGAGAAAAGAGGTCCCGCTGAAGTTCAGCCAGAATCTTTTCTTCCGCCAAGGTGCGTGAGACGCGCAAGCCGTTATTGCAGACGGATGGACCTCGGTCCTTATGCCCCGCGCAGCCGTACTGGTAATAGCTTTGCATCACGAAATTCGACTCGCATACCCCGCATTTGAGAAGGCTCGATAGGAGGTACTTCGGGCTGCGTGGCCGGGTCGCGGTCCACTTCCGCTTCATTGTGCGTCGTTGTTGCACGCGGTCCCACAGGTCCTGTGGAATGATGCGCAACTCGGGGTGTTCCGTTACAATCCATTCCGACTCGGGACGTAACTCGGGTGCCTTGCGCTTAGTCTCGGGGTTCCGCACCCATTTCCGCCGATTCCAGATCAGTTTGCCAATATAGATGGGGTTGGCGAGGATGCCAGTCGCCCGGTTGAGTTCCCCGTGCAGGACACTCGCGGACCACGTTCCGTATCGCGCACATGGATTGCGGCGTCGATACGAAGCGCCAGGGGAGGGAACCTTGCGTTGATTCAGTTCGCTGGCAATCTGACGAGGTGATTTGCCTTCCGCGAACCACTCGAAGATTTGTTTCACCCAATGAGCCTGTTCCGGATCGATCTCTCGCCGTACCGCTAAGATTTTCGGGCGCCCATACTCGTCTTTGTCTGTGGGGTGTTCGATGGGCACATGCTTATAGCCATAGTTGCGGCCGCCACAGTTGTTACCCTTGAGGGCTTGCCCCGCTAATCCTCGATGCGTCTTTTCGGCCAAGTCGTCAAGGAACATATCGTTCATCAGTCCCTTGAATCCGCTGAGGGCCTTGTGCCCCTTACTCGCGGTATCGATGCCATCGCTAATCCCAATAAGGCGGATTTTCAAAAACACGAAGAGTCGCCGCGCCTCTTCCGTTTTCATACTATCCCGCGAAAGCCGGGAGAGGTCATCGACGAGGAGCACATCAAACTGTTTGGCCCGTGCCGCCTTCAACATCGCGGCATACCCCTCTCGTCCCTTCTCATCCTGAGTGCCCGAAATTGCCTTGTCGTGATACCGCGCTGTGATGGTCCAACCTTCACGCTTCGCGTATCGCTCACAATTCCGGTTTTGATCCTCAATCGACGCTTCCCGCTGGCCCTCGCTGCTATACCTCGAATAGATTGCCGCTCTCATGGTTGTTACCTCACACAGGGGCTAAGTCGTTGCTGACGAAGAGCCTCCTCTTGAGTGCGGCGCATCGCCGTCACATCGAGCCATTGTTGCCGTTGCCGAAAATAATCCTGTTGCTGAATAGAGCCCGCCGGAGCACTCGGCTGTCCGTTGCTATCGTATAATCGCGCGGCGTCTACGAGCCCCCCCGTCACCACGCTGCCCAACACAAGGCCAAGCATGAGCTGTTTCATAGTCTCCTCCGTTATGCGTTCAGAATCGTGAGTGGAAAGCGACGGCCCATGATGGGGTTCTTCCATACGGTCCTCCGCCTTGCCGTAGGCCTCAGACTCACTCAGGCCTCGGCCCCGGTAGAAGCCGACCAACCGGTTGAAGTCATCCAGATCGTCCATTATGCGACCCTCCGTTTCGGCACTTTCACGTCGCGCAGGGCAGCGGCGAGAGCCTGGCGGACAAAGCCGCAAATTGAATACCCGCGTTGCCGCATCTCATCGAGCTTGGCTTTCGTCTCGTTGGGAACCGGAACTACAATCCTCTTCATCGCCGTTCTCCCTTCGCTAGTGATTAGAGTATATTGCTTAGGCAAGTATACGCTATCGCTAGCGAAGGATACTAGGCAGGCAAAGTGCTGTGCCTGATGCCTGTTAGGCGTCTTGCAACTTGGCTTCGACCTCAGAGACGGCCTGACTTAACGCCTCTTGTTTGGCCAGATTCTCTTCGCCAAGTTTGGCCATCATCGTAAGACATTTTCTGTTGTAGTAATGTCCACGGAGGCCGTACTTTTTCACCAACTCTCGCGGTGTCATCCCAACAATAGAATCTCCATCCATCCTCGCCCAATCATATTTCCAGTCCATCGCAGAACCTCCTTTATTGACAAAGTTAATCAGCGCGTTTTCGCGTAGGGAGCCCGTTTAGAGCATCGTGCTGGTGAGAGTGAACACCTGCTCCAATGCGAGGTGAGCCACATCGAGCAAGGCGCCAACGGCCTTGTGATTCTCGAAATGGAAACCGCTCGACAGGTACTGGACCGTGCCGAGGGCGCTGTACAAGGCTCCGGCATAGCCGTCCTTGTGCAAGGGCCAATATCGGATACAGTAGCCGCACTTCGCACAAAGGAGAGGGTCCTTACAGCAGGTGCTGACTTCGGGAACAACTGCCTGTGACATATTGAACCTCCTGTTTAAATGTGTGCTGACAGATTTATCCGATGGATCGAGGGCTTTGAAATGGAGTTGAATTACATAGATCCCGAATTGGCGATCTATTTAAATCAAACTGCGATGTTTGGTTAGTCGAGGCCGCGCGCAATGAGGTCGCGGTAGCTGAAGGGCTTGCCGGTTGTGAAATTCAACATGTAGGGGGCGCGGTGGACCCGTGAGGCGAGAATCAACGCGCCGCCACAGGCATTGGAAAAGTCGTCGTGTTCCCCGAGCGGATGATCGATCTTGTCGCCTCGGCGCACCAAGCCGATGAATTGCGAGATCATTTGGGGATGGTCCAGGAACTCCACGGTGCCCGCGTTAATGAGCGGTTCCGCCGTGGCGTAGATTTGAGAACGGTTTTGGTCCGCGACGTCATACTGAATCCCATACCTGTCGAACGAATCGCGGGGCCAGTGGCCCGCGAATCGGTCGCCCTGAACCGTGTGACACCCGTAGAGCCTGAGCACGTCGGCAAATTTTTTGACAGCCGCGTCTGGTGAAAACACCCCGCCCGTGCGTGGGCCTTGATCCAGGATCAGGTCGAGGACGGCTTTTCCATTTTCCAGGTGCGCCACGGCCACGGTTGAGTCGTCGGCCCCGCCGCCCGACATATCCACGAATGCGACATAGGACCGGCCGGGGAGCGGCGGCAGGGACCGTCGGCCCTTGACGACGCACGCTTCAATCGCGACGGCATCATAGGCGCTATCAGCGCCTTGGCCGGGCAAGTTTTGGTAGAGGCGGCGGTAGTGCCACGTTGGTAGCCTCACGCGGGCGTGCTCAATCTCCTCCTTCGTACTCCCCAACGGCCCACCCATCGCCGGGTTCGCCTCTTCGATCGACCCGGAGCGGGAGAAGACAAAGAGGCGTGGATCAAGGCCTTCGTGAGACTGCCTGAGCATGTCCACGATTGGGGTTCCGGGCTTGGGTGTTAGCGGGCTGTAGCTCGCGAAGAGTTGCTGCGCGTCGGGGCGCGTGGGATCGAGTTCCAACGCTTCCAACAGGCGATAATCGGCCTGCGCATGGAGCTCATCCCACTCCAATTTCCGATAGCTCCGCCCGTGGAGGGCATCGACATTCTTCGACGCCACGATTTCGATATACCCCATGGCATCCTTCTTTTCGATGATATTGCTTTTGATGACGACTTCATCCATGAGGATCGGGTTGACCCGATATAATTTTTTCGTAAAGTCCAAGTTCTCGTCGGCCTGGTTCTGATCGTTGGCGACGTAGATGATCTGGCACCCTTTGTGGCCCATGGGCTTGTCGGTGTGCAACGTGATCATCGCGTCTAGAATGAGCAGCAAGGTCTTGGCGTTTTTCTTGGCCATATGCAGCAGCCCCCGCCTATACCACAGCGCGCCGTCGTCACTGCGAATCGTCGCGCTGAACTGCCGGAGGATAGCCCTCTGAAACGGCATCAGCACCTCGGCCATCCGCCGCCCATCGAGCCACACCATCACGTTGTCCAGCATGCGGTCGATCAGTGCGACTCGCGTCTCATCAAGTTGAACAGACACTAGCTCTCCTTATCGGTGGCGCGAACCGCACTCCACCGGAGTACGGCCCGGCCACCAGTCGGGGGCAGCGCTGCCGCGACTTACTTCGATGCCCCAGTAAGTTGCTGTGTCTCCATTTCCAATGGGCTTCCTGCCAGCGCATCGGCGAGTTCGTCGCCGAAGTTGGTACGAATGACCGAGATTTCCACTCCGACTTCGAGCGCGAGCCATCGGCCAAGCCAGTCGCGAATCATTGTTAGGACTTCGAGCAAGATTTGGGTCTGCTCGAAATTATGGTAATCGTTCGGCGTGAGACGTTTGGCACGTTCGGTTAAGGCTCGTGCCTTCACTTCCTCATTGACCATCGGCCCGGAGAAGGGATTCTCCAACATCGCCGCCATGACCTGGATCTCATCGCGTTCCGCAGCCTGGACAAAGCGAGTGACGCGGGCGGACTGATCGAGCGGATCAAGCTTCGTCCAGAAATAGGTGTACGTGAGCATCCTCTCTACGGCGTTCTCGATACCCGAGGTCATGGTGAAGAACTGGGTGCGATAGCGTTGATCCTTCGCTTCCAACTTCTTAATGTCGTCCGAAAGCCATTTCAGCGCCGGGGCCGTCTGCGCAGTCCCGAGTTTTTTGAGTTCTTTCATCTTTCCTTCCTGTGAGAGGCTTTCGTTCGCGAGAATTGTGTGCTCGGCGGACTGATGCACCGCTAGCGCCGCCAGGATGTTGATGATGTACTGGTTCTTGGTTTTCAAGGTAACGTTGTCTGTTCCCTTGACCACATGCGCCAATTCTCCGTTAAGTGCAGCGATGATCTGTACTGGGGTTCCCATGATCGGATTCCTTTCGTGTTATGGGCCCGTGCCCGGTTGTGGCCCCGAAGGGGCCGATCGCTGATTAAGCACATCTTTAAGCGAAATCGTCTTGGTGCGTCGCTTCATCCCAAGCTTGCTGTAGAGGCCGCTGAGGACGTTCACGGCATTGAAGTACCCGGGCTCATCGATGGTACCATCGAGCGCCAATGTGAGTTCTCGTTTCTCGATCAATCGTTCCAGATGAATGGCTCGCTTACACAGTGAGCGTTCCTGGTAAGACAATCCGTCGATGCCACCGAGGCTGGTAACGAGGCTGAAGAGTCTTTGACTCATCATCTTGTAGACCGGGGAACGTCCATCCATTTCATCTAGGAACGCTTCGCCATACCGGGTGGAAATGTCGGTGGGGAGGTTGGACTTCCCCTGGCCCGAGGCCTTGAGATAAGCCTTATTCCCTTTTTCGAACTTCGGCACTAGTGGTCCTCTCTCTCGTCGAAGAATCGGGGTCCCGATTTTTATGTTTGTCCCCAGAAATTATGGTATTTTCTAAGTCTTTCAACGACTTTGATACGAAATCGTGTTTAAGGCCTCGTTTATCGATCCGACCGAGGAGTCGGGGTACGGGTCTCGCGCCCCTCCTACACGTGTTTAGAGGGCTTCGCTGTACGGTTTAGAGCCGACCCTCTAGTTGACCCTCTAGCCGACCCTAGCCGACCCCGTTCCGACCCTCGAACGGCGAAACCCCGCTCGTAGAGCACATTTAGCCGACCAAGCCGACTAAGACGACCTTTTTCGTGGGCAACCTTTATAAGGCGTTTTGCTTCTACCCCTTCCCTCCTCTCTCTTTTCTTCTATAAAGAAGAAAGAAAGGTCGGATAGGTCGTACTAGGCCGCCTACCCCCACGCTAGGAGCCGCTTTCCGACGAGCCGACCTTGGCCTTGGGGTCGTCTAGGTCGTCTGGCCACGAATATGTCCAGTTCATATACGTATCGAATGCTTTTCGACATTCATCCAAAAGCGGAAACTTCCAGCCCCGCGTTTGGCGCCCCTCGACCCATATTTTGCGGTGCTCCACCTTCGGCACCATCTTCTTCAACGCCTCGGCCAACTCCATCTCCATCGCGCGTCGCTTGATGCCTGCTTGTTGAGATCGTGTAATATAAGCATCGTACAATGCCCCGGAACGGATCTCTATTTCCCACCCCTGATCGGGGTAGAAGCCCCCATCCCTCATGACTCGCTCACCAATCTGGCTCCCTGCCTTCAGGCAGTTGAACCAGAATTTTTGGACCGGCGTCATGGTGTGATCTTTCTGATCCATCAGCGCAGTGGTCTGTGGCACGCGTCGTAGATCCACCGCGCTTCCATCATAGTGGAGCAAAAAGTGAAGCAAGGCGGCGCTGCCACCATTTTCCATCTGCGTTTCGATCTTCCGAAAATACTCGATGTCCTGCCGATGCGTGTCACATACATCGAAAACGGCAAATCGACGAGACGTCGCCCCGGCCGGCACGATCCAGTCATTGTTGGAACTAATAATGTAGTGCGTATAATTATCCACTTGAATGGGATCAAAGCCTTTCGATTCCACCATGTGTCGGTCTTCCGTGATCAACGCCTTGAGCACGCCTTCGGCGCTTTTGTCGCCGGCCCAAAAAGCCTCATCGACAAACACGACCAACGCATCCCGTAAATGAGCGTTGAAGTTCCCGACTAAGTGGCGACTCTGCGTGAGGGGAACGTAGTGTTGCCCAAAGAGTCGGCCAAATCCCTTTGCCTCGATCCCCTTCCCCACCCCTTCAGGCCCACGCATCACGAGCGACGTACCTAACCGGACACAAGGATGCTGTACAGCCATGGCCTTCCAGGCGAGCACCCATCGATAGTGGGTCTCATTCCCTCCGCAAATGACGTTGCGCGTGTGCTCAAGATACAACTCACAATTCCCTTCCTTCGGTTCCACGGCGAATCCGCGCCAGAGGTTAAACTCGTCCGGCGCGCATCCTTCCGGCGCAAAAACCACTCTCCTGTACTGCCGTCGAGCGGAATGGCCGAGCCAGTAGGAGCCAAGATCCATTCGCCGCTTCCCAACCTGGATCTGGCGATTCTTGTAAAACAGTGTGAAGTCGCTCTGTTTAGAGAGAGTGATCGTTTTGTATTGACGCCGCGTATCCTCGACCTCCGTGAGCACCGCGCATCGCCCGCCGACCCATACCACGGCGTGTTTGGTGTTCAAGTCACTCACGACATCAGAAGCGACTTCACTACTGACAAACTCACACTCGCACCACTCCATTGCTTTTTTGACGACTCTGTCCCCAAGCAGTTCGCTTAACTTTGGCCAGCCCGTGACATCGGTCCCTCCTTCAGCCAACTTCTTCGCGGTGTCGCGTACAGCGGCGAGATGCTTCTCTGTCGTCTCGCTCTCAGTGACGGTCGCAATGGCCCGGATAAACTCCACGGTGTCATCCTCGGTCCACCCGCCACGGAGTAAGCCACCGGCCAGGGCCAGGACACAGGAATGGCGCGACCCATCAGGCCAATACCGCACGAGTAAACACGCTGCGGCTAATCGACTGGCGGCCCGTACCAATACCGCACGCTCCACGACAGCCGGTTCTCCGTCTTCATCAAAACGAACGGACTCACCTGATGGATGCACACTTGGTGGAAAGACCGTTTGGGCGCCGGTGCCGCGCAGTTCCACCAGCATCGATTTGCCTTTTCTATCCTTGTCGGTCGGGGCTGCCCACTGCTCCGTCTCCATCGCGGGGTTCACGACATACCCCCAGTGGGACCGAGGCGCACTCTGACGACCAAAGATCAAGCCAGTCTTTGGAAGGAAGTGATGGGCGAGATCACGCGCTTCTTTGCAATCTAGGTCGGCGTCGGTCAGCCCGTTGGACGCTTCACCTAAGATGAGGCCAATATTTTGTTCGTGGCCATTGAAATGCTTGGGGACATCGTCCAAGGTCAGGCGCAACTTCTGCCACCCCTTAATGACAGGGCCTTTCGTCTTAGGCGGAATAGGAACCGGGGCTCGCCCCTGCTCGATGTACCGGCAGGCGGCATCCAGTATTACTGTCGTCATCGTCCCACCGCGAACAGTCGGAGCCAGTCGGTGGCTTTCATGCCCTCGATGGTGCCGAGGGCGGCATTGACGCCACCCGGTTTCCAGGGTTGGCCTGAGGGACGATAGATAAAATTTCTGCGAAGTGGGTCGTAGTAAAAGTTTTCAATCGGAATGCGCTCGACGATGGACATAAGTGCTCTCTCCTAGTCTTCTCTCCATAAACGTCTTTTCCTGGGTCGGCTGTTCTTCAAAAAATTCGTCTATCGCCGCCTCAGCCAGCACCCGAATGAGTTGCCGATGCTCACGGGTCATCGCACCCTCGTGCGCAAATAGGCAAACTCATCGCATTGGAATGTCGCCTGGACTTCCATCGTCGCGAGTGCCGCGAGGAACTCCGCGCGAGCAAACAGCGCCAGCTCCTCGACGTGCTGACAAATGGCGCGATAAACGACCTCGTTTCCCTTCGCCTTTGCCGCCTCGTGCAATTGGCTTTGGTATCGAGCACGGGCCCGTTCCGTTTCGAACGCAACAATTCGGATGGGTTGAAGTACGTAGACAGTTCCTGGCTCATCAAGCATCGACTGGGTCGCAATCGCGGTGAATGCCGGGATATTGTGCTTGGTCCAGAAGTCGGCCAGCCGCTCAAGCGGTAGCGGATCGTTCGGCCCGGTGAGAGCACGAATCAGGTTGCGAATGCGCATTTGGGTCTCCCGAGATACGAGAGACCGTTTTAAATGAGTTTTGAGGGGATTCCGAGCACGGTGAGTTAAACAGATGGGTGAGCGGGCTATCTATTTAAGACAAATTCTTAACCAATATAACAATAGGTCCATTGGTACTCCATTAGCTTTTGTTTGAACTCGTCTGCATCACGGTACTTGCCACGGAGATGCGGTGGAAGGACTTCCCATGTCATCCCGGCCCATGAAAAAAAGAATTCCTCTTGCGCCTCTCGGACCCATTGTCGAAACTTACCGCCTCGTGGGTTCATCCGCCCGTCACGAGGGAGCAAGCCCATTTCCTTCTCTACAAGATTGTAGATATCTTCCATTTGGTGCAATTCTTTCCAGGTCTTGTAGATCAACTTCTGTTCCGTGACATAGCGCTCCAATCCCTCCTCCCCCTCACGCTCGAACACCGCACGACCCTCCATAGTGCGCTTCCACACGTCGGGCGACAGCGCATCCATATCCTTCGGCGTCAGCTTCAGTAGCGGAATCCACCCGCGGCCCATGTCAGCGGGGAAGAGGCGTCTCATCACCCTAAACGTCGCCTGCCTCACTGCTTTTCTTTCTAGCTTCGGGCCAGGTTTCTTACGGAGGCGTAGAGGCTCCAATGCTTTCAAGATTCGGTTGAGTGCTCGCTGCGCTGCCTTCTTCCGCTCCTTCGGATCAGGGAGCTGCAACGCAGCGTCGAGCGCGACATAGCGAGCAGGCATGGAAGACATGGGGGCGCATCTCCTCTCACGATGCTCTCTCAGGTGGGGTGTAGAGGCCGCGAACCGGTGAGAGAAACCGGCGTGTCGGTGATCAGCCTAGCGGCCTCGGCGGAGACTATAGCGGAGGGACTCGAAAAAGGGAAACTGGATCTTGCGCCTCCGTTCAAAAACCAGCATTCGTATTCTCAGACACCAGATCTTATGTCCTTGTAACTAAGTCTGCTTCATATTATTGTCATTGCCATGAAAGACAATGGCCAATGGCATTGGCCGACATTTATAATTACCAACATTACCGCCCTTATTCTTACATCTATTTCCGCATTTCTTATCCAACCTTTGGCTACGCGCTATTGGCAATCACCAAACCTCGAAATCTTGGGTGCCCTGCCTATACATCTTTACGAAGAAGAGACATCGATATTTCCCTCTGATCATAAAACTACTCAGAAGATGTTCCATCACAGACTCGCCATTATCTTCAAGGTCAAAAATCCCTCGTCAACTTCGGCGCTCATTCATACAGCTTTTATAGAGGGGTGCGTGAAGATGGATCAGGTTATTCCCGCAGAGGAAAGCCTACCTCCTGAAGAACAAATAGAAATTATCGGCAAGCAAATGAAGGAAATCTTTGAGAGGCATAGTGATACCGTTCAAAGCATTCGGGTCGCAGGTATTTTCCAGGATCCTTCCCTATCAAGCACCCCTGTCCCATCGCAGGCAATAGAGTATGTAGGTATGCTATTTCCTACTAGTGCAGGACCATACTATATTGTGCCAGGCAGTGCGGCCCGGAGTGGTGAATGTTCGAAAATTAAAACAGCTAACAAGTGGGCAACAATTGATCAACTTCTTGAGAATGCATCGCCGCACGATTTCCCTAGGGGCCTAAGAAAAGAATTTGGCAATCAGCAATTAAAAATGATTCTGTTCGGTGCTAATAATGAGATTCCTATTCGGCCATCCCAAATAAAGCCTCTTATTTCACTGAGGTGGGATGATTGGTCGAATCTATTGTTACCGCAGATGTTTGAAAACCCACAAAATTCATTTCCTCCAGTTAAGAGGGGCCACTCTTAAAAGTGTTCCTGCTGGTGAAGCTATTGTTGACATGACGAAACATCCTCCACCTCCATTTGACACGAAGGCGGCGACACGTGCCGTCATTGCGGTGAGTAAGAACGGACGTGGCTTTGTTGTTGAGGGCCGGTTCCCTAATCCGGTCAAACAGAAACTTGCACTCCAAGGGTTCAGCGCACCGGCCTTCCTCAAGCGACACTACGTCATCACGGCAGCCCATTGCCTGCCTCGTTTGCCGACTCCCCATCGCGCGGCCTATACAAAGAAAAAGATGTATCGGAATCTGCTCGGGCCGCTCGGTACTGCCCCCTCGATCTGGGGAGAATGCCTCTTCGTAGACCCCGTGTCGGATTTGGCGGTGCTCGGACGGCCAAGCGGTCAAGATTTTGGTGAGAAGGTAGTTGCGGCATGGGACGAATTCATCGAGGAAATTGAGCCACTCGACCTTGACCCCGATGATCAGCCGACACGCGGCTGGATGCTATCCCTTGAGAAGCAGTGGATGCCGTGCACAATACAATCAACGAGGTACGGCCATCTGATGGTGAAGGGAACGGCTGGGGATATCGTGGCTGGGATGTCCGGCTCCCCCATTCTTTCTGACAACGGGCGCGTGGTCGGAGTGGTTTCGATAACCGGACACTGGCCGCAGGCCCACCTGCCAAGCGCCTTGCCCCAATGGCTCGCGCGACAACTCACGGCGGTGAGCCGACGGCGCTCCAAGTCAAATTAGTGAGAACGTCCTGACAAATGGCTCTTCTTTTGCCAAAAAAAGTACCGTCTGTTCTTACGCTCGGCCAATTCTTCGAAGAACGATAGACTGGGAACGTCGGTGAGCGGATAATTCAAGACGATGTGCAGCCTGGCCATAGCCAGTGCGAAACCATGCCGCATCAGCCGGGCCGCGTCTTTCGTACCAAGGGCACTTAAATTGGTGGTAATGCTGGCATTTTGCCGGGCCCACCTTTTCCATAACTTCTGGACCTCGTCGATGTCGCCACAGTTCTCTGTACGTGCCAATGTTTGCAGAACGTTCTGCGCACGTTCGATTGCAGGAGGATCGGTCCAAAACAAGTGGGAGGCTACCCAACGACTTGATTGCGGCCTTATCCCAGCTCTAGCCTCCAAATCTACTACATTGCCATAGGGATGATCTTCCCAGCTCCGTTCTGAGGGATCAGTGCTTTGCCATATCCAATCCTTGCGGAAAAGGATAATTTCGCTAGCCAAATCAGTAGGGCTCTCCTCGATATGGATTATGGTTCCCCCCTGCCCCCCCCTAGTGTTGAGTTCGCCAAGGGCTTGAAAACGCCATTCCAACGCGCGCCTACTGTTCGCCTCTCTGGTGTTATACGGCATGTCGTAAAGTTTCTTCAGCGCAGATAATTCACCTATAAACGGTAGATCACCGCGTAATGGAAATTTATTTATGCGGTTCGCTGCTGAACTCACGACGATGATTTGGTCGAATGCCGGCAACTTTAGCTCACGATGATCGCGGGCTGTCCGGAATTCGACCCAGTCAAGGACACCTTCAATGCCTAAGTTGTCCAAAACTCCGCCATCCACCACCACCATTCGCGATGGCTTTCTCTGATTGCTGGGCCAGACCACCTCCAGGCGAGATGTTAGAGTGGCTCGGATGCGTCTAGGCGGGAAAAAAGGAGGAAGCGCGGCAGAGGCCTGCGCTGCACGCGCAAGCGTTACTTCTTCCGCTTTCTGCATAGGCCTGAAGCCATCACAGAAGATCCCTTTACTAGTAAAGTACATCCGCTGTCCCGTCTGGACCTCCGTCGCGCACAGTACGTGTTTGACAGTATGTTCCATGTCAATTAAACGGGGACTGCGCCCTTTTACATTTTTAAATAGCGTCCGTTTGAATGCCAGTTCGCAAACCAAACTACGTGCTTGTAGTGCCACCCCGATCACTAGAACTATAACTAAAACGCCGACAATGCGAATCCAGTCTCCGTAGCTTGGTGGCAGGAAGAATATCAGGTACACGATCGGGACGACAGCAAGTACGGCTAGTCCTATCAAATAAACCCATGTCAAGTAAGTGGCGAACAGACTGCCTCGCTGTGCGATCTGGGATGCAAGTTCCGAAGCAATCCAATTCACGTCCTTAGTTGTTGCGGTTCGGTAGTCCATTGATTGGGCAATAAAGGCGTTCGCCAGGGATCCTCCAGAAACAGAAGAAATAAGCGTCACGTCCCTATTAACCGTTGAATTATCTTCCCTCTTTGCATGTGCCAAGTAGAGAAGCACTCCTAGGCCAAAAAGTGAAGCTCTATGTCCGCCGCCTGCTAATGAAACCCCGATTGTCACGATTTTGCCTTACGGAGTTAGTGGCTAGAAACAGAAAAGTACGAATATAACTTGCTTATTTCCCCAGTTCTCACTGGCGTTTCCATTAGAGCGCATCCCTGGTGGAGAGCACGGGCAGGAGCCGCAGGGAACGGTCCTTGTCAGCGTGAGGAGCGACCTCACGCCTAGCCCGGGGTGATTATACCCTATGTCGCTCATTTATGGGCGACCCTGTGAGCGCGCAACGGAATGCGAATTGCCGGTCGTATAAATCATTTATCGGCCCCTCGCTACCATTTTTAATGCGGGAATTCACGCCACCAAGGCGATGGTCACCGAGGGGTTAAATCGTGACCGAATCGCCTCCCCGCAACCAATTCTTTCATTTTCTCTTTCAACAACTTATCGCTGATTCTCTCTCCGCTTCCGTGATTGCGGAATGGTTGCACCATTGGAGATTCACGATTCTCTTTGCACCGGATTCTCGCCACCCATTCCCATTCCTTCACCGCAAGCTGAGACTCACGGCTCAAGAGCGTGAGTTTGTTGTTAATGGTCTTGGCCGCCGATCGCGCGGAGTTCACCTTAGGTGTGAGCGACTCCCGTCCAGATGAGGCGAAGGAGTGGAGGACCGCTCACACACTGAAGCGCTGAGCCGCTTCAGTGGGAAGCTCCTGCCCTCCCGGGGGCTTCCATCTGCCATGTGCAATGACTGCCCGGTCGTTGCACACGCAAAGCCCTTGCGCCTTCCCCACCACCCTCCTACAATACGTCTCTCGGAGAGGCTCCGATGCTCTTCAGGCTGCGCGGAAAAGGTGGTCGTGTAGAAATACGAAGGATGCCCATGAGACCAAACGCGTTCTGTCTCACACCAGTGTGCACATGAGTGTTGAATCGTACGCCAAGGGACCTGTATTAATCGTTAAACCGTTAGGCGGGCTCGACACGAACAGTGCACCTGAGGTCGAGAAGGTCCTCACAGACCATATCGAGCGCGGGGAAAAGAAGATTGTGCTCGACCTCTCATGCATCGAGTACATTTCATCGATCGGTCTGCGGGTGATCCTGAAAACCGCGATGGCGATCATCCGAAACGGAGGACGAATGGCTCTCTGTGGGGGGAAGGACCAAGTCCTCGAAGTGCTCCAATTGAGTGGGGCGATGACGATGAGCCTCCATACCCCTGCTCTTGAGGACGCCCTGGCGAAGGTACAAGCATGATCTCGCCGTACCCTATAAGATAAGCTTTGTGTCTGGGTTGGTATTCCTTGCCACCGGAATGAGGCCCCAGACTGATCAGACCCTCTATTCTCTCTTCGCCTTCCTCAGTAGCGGGGCAATCGGGGACGCCATCCCAGACAGGCAGTCTTGCGTAAAGGTCGCCTTAAAGTAGTCTTTGAGATAAACCTGCCCTTTCCATCCCTCTTCCATCCCTCATAGGTCCATATTGAGGTACCGAATCTGATGATTGATTCAGAAAGCGGTTTCCGAACACAACTCCAAGGAAGCAGAGGTTACCTACCTACTATTATTACATTAGGAATGCTTACTGTTAGATAGACCGAACTTCACATATACCATCATTCATCCTTGAGATTTGCCAGCATTGCTCTTAAAATGCCTCCTTCCTTTCGCAATTATAAACCTGACTAAAAAAGCCTGAGTCTTCAGTGAAGACCGGCGTAAATTTTACGCTGTACTGCGAAGCACCTCTCATAGGTATTCCATGTCAGAGAAGCCTGTAAGGCCAGGTGATAGGGAATGGAGACGGAAGAAGAGTCTACAACGCCGGGTCTTACAACACCTAAAACGTCACGGATCTAAACGCTATGACAATCTCTATATGCTCTTTGACCCACACAGAACGGGAGACACCGGCCTAGCATTACAGGCCCTAAAGAGACGGAACTATGTAGAGATGGGCCCAGACAGAGTGGTCAAGATCACAGAATCAGGATTACGACTTCTTGAGGAGCGGCTATGATTTCAATCTTGAGGCCCTGCAAGTAGGTGGTGATTGCGATCTTGTTCACCGGCCTCCTAGAATACGAGCCTCTCTGCTTAGAGGTATTCCTGCCCCATGTCTTTCGGCCTCCTCGTCGGTTCCCCAACTTCAGCCCTATTCAGTACAAAATCCAGCTTACAGGACGGCTATGGCACCGTCACGAACCTGTCCCCGAATGGTTGGCGACAATGGCCCTGTAGGCACGCCAAGAGGGAGAGATGCGGGCGGGGTCCAGGATTTAGAAGTCGTGCCGTGTAACTCGCCAAAACGAGCACTCGCGTCGCCTATTCGTCCGTCGCATTTGGTACCTTGGTCTGAATTTAAACATTTCTCAATCAGCAGTCGCGTGGAAGCTATTCTGGCATACCGCAAGTCCCATTGATCCATCTTGTCCTTACCCGTCCTCTCACCCATTCGGTGTAGCTGCAAATTCAATCTTCTGGGCGATGGCGAAGGAACGTTCCGCTTATTAATATGCATCCAACATAGAGGACGGCCCAGACACTCTTCTACGGAAAATAAGACGTTTCAAACAAGGAGGTGCTCTATGAGTGATCTACACTTAAAGGACGTCAAGGACGACCTCATACACGAGCCAGGGTGGGTGTATTTATATGCCGCTCTTTTTATTGGGATCGTTGGATTTGCGCTCTATTCCGGCGGTTTCATGGGATGAGCAGTTAGTAGCGGATTACCGCAAAAGGTACCAAACGGGACATGGGGTTTTCGGTCCTGGGGACCCCTCCAAAACTGACGGCCTGAATGTCGCGACATGATGGGACCGGCAACATGACTATCATTCAACGGTGATCAAGGCCTTCGCGAGAGTCCTATGACCGAATTGGTACCTGTGCGGGAAATTAATCAAGTGGCACAAAGGCCCGATGCCCTTCTCGCGGATCTTAAAGATGGACGACTTCGGACACACCATCTGCGTTGACAGCCGCCGCCAATAGCGCGAATCAATCAGTGACACCGGGCAGCGGAGGGGAAGGGGGCCGTCCTTGTTGCACGTGTTTCCAAACGAGCGCTGGGGTGACGGCTAAATCGTATGAACGAAGCGCCTGTTCACAGGTTATCGTCTCGCTGGGGTCCTTTCAGAAAGCGGAACCTCAAGCGCGAGAAGACTTTTTGCTCCACGCCAGACCCATGAGCGAAACCGCACAAAAAGCGGCGCCGACATAGAAGGTGAACGATGCCCCAAGATGATCCCAGAGCAGGCCAGCCAACACGCTCGCCAGTAGCATTGCCAGTCCGCTGACCAGGTTAAAAAATCCATATGCCGTGCCTCGCAGATCGGGCGGTGCGGTATTGGCAATCATGGCTGCGAGCAGACCTTGCGTCATACCCATGTGGATGCCCCATAGCGAGACGCCTGCCAATACGACACCCCAATGCCCGCTTGTCGCCAACACGAGATCGGCCGCGATCAACACGATGAAGCCAAGCGCCAACAGCGTGGTATGGCTCATTCGGTCGGAGAGCTTGCCAAAGGGATACGCCGATAGCGCATAGACCACGTTCATGGTGACCATCACCAGCGGCACTAAGGCAAGTGATATGCCGCTCTGCTGAGCACGCAGCACCAGGAATGCCTCGCTGAATCGAGCCAGTGCGAACACCGCACCGACGCCTATCACCCACCAATACGAGCGGCCAAGGCGTTTGATGTTTTCCCGCCGAAGCGGATTGACGCGCTGACTCCCCTGAGGATGTTCTGGCTCACGTAGGCCGAACACCAACAGCGCGACTGCCATCAAGCCGGGAATCACCGCCACCCAGAACACCGCGCGGAAATCGTTGGCCCAGAGTAGCATGAAGCAGACGGCCAACAGTGGTCCGATAAAGGCCCCAACGGTATCGAGGGACTGGCGCAAGCCAAACGCGGCACCGCGCAAGTGTGCCGGCACAATGTCCGCGATCAAGGCATCGCGCGGCGCACCTCTTATGCCTTTGCCAATCCGATCCAGCACTCGAGCGGTCAGCACGACGCCAGTCATGGAGGCTGCGGCGAAGAGCGGTTTACTGAGCGCGCCGATGGTATAGCCAAGTACGGCCAAGCCTTTGCGCTTGCCCAGATAATCGCTGATGGTGCCTGAAAACACCTTGACGATTAGAGCCGTGGATTCCCCCAGCCCTTCCACCAAGCCGACTGCTAATGCGCTAGCGCCAAGGGAGGTGACCATGAACAGCGGCAGCAGGCTGTGGATCATCTCCGAAGAAATGTCCATGAGCATACTGACAAAGCCGAGTACCCATACTCCCGCCGGGATTTGCTGAAGAGTGCTCCTTGAAGATGTGGTCATTGTCGATGGGATTTCTGGTAAATCAAATAGCGCGGAATTCACATTGTAGTAATCGGCCCCGTCAAACAAGGTGCGCACGCGGTAATTCACTCGATTGTACTCCCCCGTCGCGGACAGTTGTGGAGTGCCGCAAGGGGTCGTCTGCAGCCGTTCAGAACAGTGAGTAAGCCTGAACGCAGAGCCCATCTTTGCCCGATTCGGAGAGACGGTCAGGACACGAAGCATGAAAGCAATGGGCTAATTTTGTGCTAGTGATCCTCAAAGATGACCGAATTGGGTAGAAGCAATGGAATCAGAAGAAAGCTTTCAAGCCCACGTGCTGGCAGAATGTCAGCGAGAAGGGACCATTCTTCTCGACGACCTTTTCAAGACCATTCAAGGTTCAGTCCGGTGAGTGGCGCAACGGCACCTCGTTCGGGCTCAATGACCTCGAGACGCTTGTCACCGTGGCCCGTGACGCCAAAGAGTGGATCACCGCGCTCATACCCTGAAGCGCTGAGCGGCTTCACAGGGAGCCTCCGGCCCTCCGGGGGCTTTCCTCCAATCATGGGCAACAACCGTCCAGTCATTGCCCATCACTCGGGCCAACCACCCGGTTCCGAAAGCAGTCAGCTTGCGAGCTTAGGACTAGACTAACGGACGCGGTGATGTAAAACTTCCCTACTGGTCGCACGCGCTCCGCGCCTGCTGGCTTTGCAGATGATAAAGAAATAATGAATCAGCTAGAATGGAAGGAGAGCCACAGCGATGACCCAAGCCGTACCCTATAAAGGCTTCACCATACAACCTGCCCCTCGGCAGCTCGTGGATACCGGCCAGTGGGAGTTGAACGTCTTCATTTCCTGGGCCACGGAGGACGAAGAGGACAGCCGTCATTTCGTGAAGACCGGTCGGTATGCGACCTCCGAGGAAGCCACGGCCCAGTGCATTGCCTATGGCCAGCAGATCGTGGATGGCCACATTCCCGGTTCATCGGTTGGTTAGCACCACTAACCATCCGAACAGTCAGCACGCTCACGGAGAGGGATCATGCGACTTGCTCTGGCTTTGCTCTTCACCCTGTTGAGCGCGTGTGCCGACCTAAAGCCCGGCAAGACTTCTGACCCAGCTGGCAGTCTATCGGCCGAGCAACGCGAGGCACTGTATCGGCAGGCCCGTGAGGGCGTCCGCCAGTCCCGTGAACAGTACATCGCGACCACCCGTCCCGCCCTTCAGCGGCAGTTTCGACACGAATATCCCACGATGCCCGATGCGGAAATCGAGCTCCTGGTCAATAATGCGTTGGAGAACGGCTTGCGCCCAGAGGCCGGACACCGACCGGATGGGCCAATCAGGCAACCTCAAATGGATTGTATGTCTTCCCCATGGAGAAATTCTGTCTTTGCGAATTGCTATTAGCGAACGTTGCACCCAGCGCAGCAACTGGCGGTCCTACTCATCTTGGCTGAATCCTCCAAAACCGCCAGAAGTGCGAAAGATATGTATGTACATGTTCCTTCTACACTCAGTTATGGAGAAATCTATGGACAGTGGTACAGGTGGCATTCATCCCAATACAATTCGGACCATACGGGAATGTCTCGAAAAGCAATTTATCGACATCAAGTACAGTCAGACTATCAGACCGACGTTTGGCTTTCGCCACGGTGTCGAGAAACAGTCTTGGCACGTGGTCTTTAATGAACAGTTTTTAGCCGACCACACGTCTAGCGAGGAGTTGCAGCATTTCGTAGAACACAAGGTGATCCCGAAGGTCCTCAAGAATCCCGGTAAGCGAATTCAGATTTCGAAATGGGGAGACATCACCGTCGAAGAGAAACTGTGATTCGGACGACTCACGCAGGTCTGTCTGGAATTGGAGCGGCAAACACCGATGTGCTATCAGTGTACAACGAACCGTGTGGCGGCCGTGGGCCACGTCCTGCAATAATCCATCAATGACGTCCCAAGAACTCATACAACCTGTCGTGGAGACATAGCGATGCCCAAAGCCCGCAGTGCTGGCCAGTGTGATCGATGCGAAGCCGAAGATCGAGTCAGGATGACCTTCATGACATGCACCCGGTGCCGTCGGTACTTCTGTAGTGAGCACGGCACCTCGGAATTGGACCAATGCGAAGTATGCATTGAAGGCGGTGAAGAGACGGAATAGTGAATGATCTATCGGATCGAACCGGTGAAAGGTACTGGGAGTCTTTTCTGCGGACGTCTGCCTGTCCGCCATCAAACTGTGTTCACATGTTTCTGGTCTCCATGGCACCAGCCGACCGGCTAACACCTGCGAGGTGCATCGCTCGCGCCCGTGAGACTGGCACTCTCGCTGCGCTCCAGATAACCGCGTGGAGTTTGCGAGTGAAATCGAGGCAGAAACAGCAGGCTATAGCCTAGAAGAGAACTGCCCCTGAACGAGTAGCCCAGGTTCCCAGTCTCCCTTCCGCTTAGCTTCGAGCAGCATCCAAGGGGCAGTCCGTCATTTGAGAAGGATACGGATTGATGGGGTTAAATAAGAACTAAACCGCTTCCCCGCAACCTAATCCTCACCTCGTATCTTAACTCGCATCCAATGTAACCCCGACTTTTGCAATTGAACCAACCGACTCGTGCGCTCGGAACCCGTTCTGTGAAAAAGCAGAGGGCCAGTCCGGATATCCGAACCAGCCCTCTGACTGCAAACCCTTGATCAGGGTTACAGCTATACTCGTCTGCCTAGTAGCCGGTCTTGGCTCCGGTACCCACCTGGCTGGGGAACGGATCCAGGATGCTCTTGGGCGCATTGTTCCAGATCACGTCCGCCAGGTTCGACATGCGGCTCACGATCTGTGCCGCCACCCCGCCGGCCGCCCCGAACAACCCGCACCAGCCCAACGTCACAAAGCCCCAGTGCAACGGCGCCGAGAACAGCTCATCGACAAACCAGAACGCATGGCCCCACTCATTCAACCCCACGTTCGGCAGAATGAACATCGGCCCCACCACCGCCGCCACCAACGCAAACGACGTCGCTTGGCTATACAGCGGCAACCGCGTCTGCGCATACAGATAGCTCGCCACGCCGCACGTGATGTACAACGGGAACGTCCCGTAGAACGCCACAATGTGGCTCGCCGTAAAGCTCGTGTCCCGGATGATCACTTGGTGCCATGCCGCATCCTGCTCCAACGTGTAGCTGCCTGCGTAGTACACGCCCCAGATGTAGCACACCAACCAGCCCATCCAGTAAAAGTACCGCTTCAGCTCGAGCTTCGGGTCCAGGTTCGTCAGGTTCCGGTC
>JBGTNJ010000036.1:0-3331 GCA_041743145.1 Nitrospira sp.
GACGATCGATGCCAGGGCAGAAGAAACCTATGTCGGAACGGTCACCCGCTATGCAGCGGCTCTTGACCCGAAGTCCCGGACCATGCCGACTGAAATTGAGATCGACAATCCCAATGGGCTCCTCTACCCGGGCATGTACGCACATGTCAGCTTCACACTGGAGTCTCTCACGAACAGAATGACGGTCCCCCGCCAAGCGGTGCATCCAGACGCCGGAGCGCAACAAGTTCTGATTGTCGAAGACGGCCGGGTAAAGGCCGTGCCGATCCGTGCGGGGTATCAGGATGCCACCGTCGTCGAAGTGCTGGACGGTTTGAACGGGACCGAACAGGTCATCGTGCAAGGTCAGAACCGTGTCCGACCGGGAGATCGAGTCATCATGCATCCGGCCAATGAATGATGAAGCAGGCTCAGCATGCTTCCAATCCAAAAACCAAGGAGCTAACCATGCCTGTCCACGGCCTCAAGACACTGATGGTTCCGGCGGTGTTCGTAATCTGCATGGCGGGGGCCATCTCGAACGCTGGGGCGGAATCCCGCGAGGGACCTCCGCTGACCCTCGATGAAGCGATTCGAATGGCGCTCAAGCAACATCCCCGGCTCGCTCAGTCTCGTCAACGGACGCTGGCTGCGCAGGCGCAGACCGGGCAGGCAAGTTCAGCACTCCTCCCGCAGATCCAGGCCGTGATGAACGGCACCAGTGGTTCGGCTCGGTCGAACACGTCATTGACCTCGGGGGCGATCATCGAAAATCCCAACAGCAATCAGGCGACAGCAGGCTTTCTGCTCGATCAGCTGATTTATGACTTCGGTCGGACGTTCTACCAGATCAAGTCGAAAGCCTTCCTCGCGGAAAGCCGCGAATACGAACTTCAGGCGGATCGGGCTCTCACGATCCTCACGGTCGAACGTGCCTATTACAACACTCTGAAACAGCTTCAGCTGGTCAAGATCGGCGAACAGGCCGAGCAGGAGCGAAAAATCATCAAGGACCTGATCGAGGCGCTTTACCAACGCGAGAAACGGTCGAAAATCGACGTGTCTCTGGCTGAGATCGAGTTCAAGAATGCCCAGCTCGACCGCCTGCAGGCAGGGAATGACTACAAGGTGTCCTTGCAAGCCTTGAGAAAGGCCATCGGCCTCGATGGAGCCGGGGACTATTCGTTGGAGAATCCCATCCGTCTGGAACCAGACCTGCCCCCGCTGGGCCAACTCACGGCGGAGGCGTTGGAGCGTCGGCCTGAGTTGGAGGCAGTACGAAGGCAAGTGAAAGGAAGCGAGGCAGCCATCATCAGTGCCAAGCGGCAGTACTTTCCGAACGTGAACGCCACATTGAGCTCGGGACAGTCTGCCATCAGCGATCGCGATGGCAAATGGTGGTACGGCGCATTCGGGACTATCTCGATCCCGTTGTTCACCGGAGGTCGAATCGAGAATCAGATTCGAGAAGCGCGGGCGAAGCGCGACGAACAAGAAGGGCGCTTGCGAGAAATGAAGCAGGAAGTGGAACTCCAGGTTGCCGGCGCATTCTACCCTTATCAAGTGATCCGTGAAAAAATCCTCGTCGTCGAAGAGCAGGTCGCGACGGCGCGGTTGGCTCTTGATCTGGCACGAGAGCGCTTGCGCCTCGGTCTTGGTTCCGTGGTCGAAGTCACCCAATCCGAAGTCGCGAGCACCCGGGCTGAAATCGGGTTGGTGACGTCACGGTTCGATGCGGAAATCGCAAGAGCCGCCGTGGAATATGCCGCCGGGCGGACCCTCGCTGCATATCGAGATGAGGAGTAAGGGCCGACACGACACAAGGTCTCATGAGCACAGCACACTCGCCGTGTCGATCTTGCCCGTAATTGCCTGAACCCAGGCCTGTGGGAGCTGCTGCTTTTCATGCCAGAGGAAGGCGAAGAGCATGTCTAGGAACGTCCATGGTTTACGGTTTCCATCGGGCTGCTATTACGGGTGTATTGTGATCAAGCGCAGTGTCGACTAAGCCAAATGCTCGCATCGATGATGGCTGTTTATCCCGGGAACGAGAGCTGGTAGGATTGTGTCGATTTCTATTCTTGGATCTTCCAGGGCGGCTGGATTATGAACAACATTAAGAGGGACAAAAGGCCCTTTTTGACAAGGCTCGCTATTACAAAGGTTTCCCCTATTCATGCTCACTTCCAATAGCTTAGGCCATTCCATAAGTTTCATACCCTTCCCTCCTTTCCATTCCCGCCCTGGATGGTCACAAAAACGGTACCAGTTCAGCCCTCCGAGCCGGGTTCTCGCCGCGATTGTAATTCACAAGGCCAACGCATGTCTCTTTTGAATTGGAGCGACGAACACCCATGTGTTATCAGTGTGGCGGACGCGGACCCCGTCCTGCAGTCATCCCCACGTCATGTGGAGACACCCCGAGAACTCATAGACTAGTCGTGGAGATATAGCGATGCCCAAAGCCCGCAGCGCTGGCCAGTGTTATCGATGCGAAGCCGGAGATCGAATGAGAATGATTTTCATGGCGTGCAACCGCTGTCATCGATATTTCCGTAGTGAGTATGGCATCTCGGAATTAGACCAATGCGACATTTTCATTGAGGGTGGCGTGGCGACGAAATAGGGAATGATGAATGAATCGAATCGGTGTCACCATTTGCAACAAAAGACAGACCATTCAAAACGATGTTCATGCTCGGTCCGCCTGCATAACCCTGTGGTTCGTCATCTTTTACTTTTCAACTCCACGTTGATGAGCTTTATTTCTGTGAGATCCGCAAGCCGCGGACACCACCGTGTGCCGGCACGCCACAAGGCCGAGTCCAGTTGGTCGTAGACCGTCCCCGGGTGCTCGTAGTGAATTCCGTACGCGTGAGAAGCCGCACGTCGACACGGGAACACGAACGACTTCGTCGACTCGTCGGGCTCCACCTCGAATCGTGTCACGGTCAGGTCAAAGGTGAGCCGGATCTTGAACCAACAATGAGCATGATGGTCGTCGACCTGCATCGAGTGCTGATAGCACTGCAACACATCACGGACATCAACCATGATCAACGATGTGTTTCCCGAAAAGACCTCGGCTCGCTTGTCAAGCACCAAGGCCTTGGCCAGGGACAAGGCGTGTGCGACTTGAATCGGGTTCAGGAGGTCGAAAGCTGATTCGTAAATGGCAATGTTGGGATGGACCTTGAATTCGCGTAGAATTCCCCGCTTGGCCAACTCGAGGCTCCAGTAAAAGTCCACGGCTTGAGACTGGCGGAAACGAAAGGTAAGTAGGTTCATAATTCCGTACCCGTCCTCACGGTTAGTCGGATTTGGAACCTTAGGAAGATACTCGGTGCAGTTA
>JBGTNJ010000037.1:0-46507 GCA_041743145.1 Nitrospira sp.
CGGTCTCTACGTGTTGCTCGGGCTGCTGTTTCTGTTCTTGTTTTTCGAAACGGTCTCCCGCGGTCCGTCCGTCACCGGCGGACCTCGGTCTTCTTCCGAACCGACGGGTTGAGGGGGCGAGGATCGTATGTCGATCGACATTCTGTGGTTTATGATTGTCGTCATGATGTTCGCCGTCTATGCGGTCTTGGATGGATTCGATTTTGGGACGGGCATCATCTACGTGTTCGTCGCTCGAACAGACGCGGAGCGACAACTGGTCTTCAAGGCCATCGGTCCCGTGTGGAAGGGCAATGAAGTCTGGCTCGTGGCGGGAGGAGGCCTCCTGTTCCTCGCCTTCCCCAAGGCCTTCGCCGCTGGATTCAGCGGCTTTTACCTGGCTCTCAACCTTGTCTTGTGGTTTCTGATCATGCGCGGCCTGTCGATTGCGTTACGGTCCCATCTGCGTAACCCTTTGTGGCGAACATTCTGGGATGCGATTTTCGCAGCCGCCAGCCTTTTGCTTGCTGTCGTCTTCGGCGTTGCCTTGGGCAACATGATTCGAGGCGTGCCTCTCGCTCACGACGGCTATTTTTTTGCTGCGCTGTGGACCACCTTCACGCCCGGACCAACCCCTGGAATCCTGGACTGGTTCACGGTCCTCGTGGGTGCGCTCGCCGTTGCGATCCTTGCCGTCCATGGGGCGAACTATCTCGCGATCAAGACGGATGCGGCTGTCCGCAGCCGAGCAAGCCGGATTGCCGAAGGAGGTACCTGGGCCGTGGTCCTCCTAGCGATCATAGCTATTCCGGCGCTTCTATTTGTCCAACCGGCACTGCAGCACAGGTATGACGAACATCCGGTCGGGTCTGTCTTGCCGCTGACCGCCGCGTGCGCGCTGTTCACGGCATGGTATTGCCGTCGGTCCCGACGGGATGGCGCGGCCTTCTTAAGCTGGAGCCTGTTCATTCTGGGGAGCTCGGGCAGCGTTGCCTGGGGCCTGTTTCCCAATTTGTTGATGTCGACAGAAGACCCGTCTTACAGTTTGACGATTTACAACAGCGCGGCGTCCTCCTATGGATTGCATGTCGGCCTGGTCTGGTTCGGCATCGGTATCAGCCTGGTCATCGGCTACACCATCTGGGTCTACGTGAGTTTTCGAGGTAAAGTGGAGCAGTTATCGATCGAGGACAATTATGAATAGGAGGTGCAGTCGGCTTCAAGGCGTGCGCTAGGAATGAGGCAGGGGAGTGCGAGCGTCGCACGTCCGTGATGAACCGACTGTTTCACAGGGTGTCGCTGGATACAGCGCCATGGTTGCCAATCCTTGCGATCTCAGCCGCTGTCTCTTTGATCATCGGCACCGTGTTCACCGGGAGGATAAACATGGACCCCGGGAAAGACGGCGATGATCCGCCTGCTGCACGTCCGACAGGGCAAGATAACTTTCCGCTGCGACCTGTATCCCAACATGGAAGGTGAACTGTAGCTATTGGACGTGCCGGCGGGATGAGCGCTGGCACTGGGCCTGATGCTGGCGTTTGAACCGAAGGAGCCAGGGATCATGGCGCGACCTCCTCGCGATCCCGGTCAGCCGATCCTCACGAGTGTCTTGCTGGAACGGATCGTGCTCGTGTCCCTCCGGATGCTGGCCGGCGCCTATGGTGTGTTTATCTGGGAACTGGAGCGGACCGAGTCTATCGTCGCGGCCCACACGGCAGCGGTAAACGTGTTCGTCATGGTGGAGCTGTTCTACCTGTTCAACTGCCGGTCGCCCGAGCACACCATGTTCCATGTCGGCCTGTTCAGCAATCCATTGGATGATCCAAGGTGGAATCGGTGTGCGGATCACCAACGATTTGACACTTCCTGAAATCGGATTCCGCCTCATCCGCGAGTTCTAGCAAGATGCCGTCTCACATCTTGCAAAGGGAAGAAGCATGACCTGACGTTGTTTGCGACCGGTGCGCCTTGCGGCTACTCTCGCCGAATTCGCATACAGCGCACCCTGGTGTCATCGCTCATAGGTTGATGTTGAGACAACGGAAGTTTCATTGTAGGGTGCTCCTTTATTTGGTTTCTCCATCGAGCTCTGAAAGCACCGCGCGCGGGAGAGAACGTCGTGTCATAGACGACTCACATTGCAGCGACCGCAACCATAGCCGCGACGGCTAACCCTGACGTGGCTCAACCTTCCTGCTCCTCGCTCAGAAAACCACATGCATTTCCTCTTACAAATATGCTATCGGAATAGGCGGCGAACGGCGTCTCAAATGCATCAGTCAAGAACATCAGCCGGAGGAGATAGATGGGTCGGATCGTGCCGAATGAACGATGGATGGTCGGAATATGGGTCTTGGTCACCTTGCTTACGGGTCAAGCCTATGCGGATGAACTGGGTGAGAAGAAGATAGAGAACGGGAAGCCCAACGAGGTGCTTGATTGTCGGTACCAGCGATCTGACGGGGGGGGAATTGCCAATGAATGGTTTCCCTCGGACGATCTTTTTCAACCGCTCTTGGCTGATCCGAGACAACCTCAGTTCTTCGCCCTCTGGCAGTCTACGCAGTCACGCAACGAACGGACCAATGCGAACATCGGGTCGGTAGGCATTGGAGAGAATTTTGGATTTTTTACCAGACGCACGGGCTGTAACGGATGGCAGATCAGCTTACTCGCTGGGATTTTTGCACAATTCGACTTGGATGCGTCAAATTCCACGCTCATCAATGTCGACTTCAATGTGGGCATTCCTGTGACCTGGCGTCATGGAAACTGGTCTGCACGACTACGCTATTATCACCAGAGCAGTCACATCGGGGATGAGTTCTTGGGAGCCAATCCAGGCTTTCAGTCGATCGGACTTCAGTTTGAAGAAGTGGACATGATTGTGTCCTACGACGTCCAGAAATGGTTGCGGCTATATGGAGGCGGCGCGGTGATGGTCAATCGTCAACCGGTCACGATTGACCGCAATACTGCGCAATGGGGATTTGAAGCGCGAACATCAACCCCTTTTGGGAGATCCTACGGATTTGGTCTGTTGTCGCATCCGATCCTCTTTTGGCCCCTCCTGACGGCAGACTTTAAGTCCGTTGAAGAGCAGGACTGGCACATCAACACGAATTTGCTGATGGGCTTCGATATGTCTCGGGTCGGATCTTTTAAGCGTCTTCGGATTCTTTTTAACTACTATCACGGCTATAATCCCTATGGGCAATTCTTCTACTCCCAGAAGACCGAATCATTCGGAGTCGGCGCGTATTTCATGTTCTAGGGTGTTGCGAGGGTGGAAGAATGAGTCCATGCTGCATTTGCAAGTCCTGAGCAAGGCCGATGAATAAAAAAGTCTCCTTTTCCATTTGGTACATCCTTCTTGCCATGATGGCTGTGGTGCTCGTGCATGACTTTATTCGGGCTCTGAACCAGGTCGAAGAGCTTCCCTACAGTGAATTCAAGCGATTGGTAACGGAGGGCAAGGTCGCAGAAGTCTCCGTGACCACCCACGTATTGACCGGAACATTGAAGCCTGAGGGGGATTCGAAAGAACCAAAAGCCTTTGCGACTGTACGGGTCGAAGACCCTGATCTCGTGCGTGAACTCAATCAACACGGGGTAACCTTTACCGGCGTCATTGAATCCACGTTTTGGCGCGATCTTTTATCATGGGTTATCCCGGTTGCTCTGTTCGTCGGTATCTGGTTCTTCATTTTTCGACGATTGGGACAGGCGCAGGGCGGGTTCATGCAGGTCGGGCAATCCAAAGCGAAGATCTACGTGGAGAAGGACATCAAGGTGACGTTTGCGGATGTCGCCGGTGTGGACGAGGCCAAAGAAGAACTGCGTGAGGTAATTGAGTTCCTCAAGACGCCGGAGAAGTTCACCAAGCTCGGCGGCAAGATTCCCAAGGGGATCCTGCTCGTTGGACCTCCTGGGACCGGCAAGACGTTGCTGGCCCGCGCTGTGGCCGGTGAGGCCGGCGTGACGTTCTTCAGCATCAGCGGATCTGAATTTGTGGAAATGTTCGTCGGGGTCGGGGCCGCCCGGGTCCGTGATCTCTTCGATCAGGCAAAGCTCAAAGCACCCTGCATTATTTTCATCGATGAGTTGGATGCGCTTGGGAAAGCCCGTGGGGCGGGGCCCATGGGGCATGAGGAGCGGGAGCAAACGCTCAATCAGTTGCTGGTCGAGATGGATGGCTTCGATCCTCGTATCGGGGTCATTCTCATGGCAGCGACCAATCGCCCCGAGATTCTTGATCCTGCGTTGCTGCGGGCCGGCCGGTTCGATCGACATGTGGTGGTGGACCGTCCGGACAAGATCGGTCGCCTCGCCATTCTTCGTGTGCATGCCAAACAGGTGACGCTTGGTCCCGACGCCGATCTCGAAAACATCGCCGCGATGACCCCTGGGTTCTCCGGAGCCGATTTGGCCAACATCATCAACGAGGCGGCGTTGCTGGCTGTGCGCCGTGGCAAGGATGAGGTCGGTTTTTCAGAACTACAGGAGGCGGTCGAGCGAGTCATTGCAGGCTTGGAGAAGAAGAATCGCGTCTTGAATAAGATGGAGAAGGAGCGGGTGGCCTACCATGAGACGGGTCATGCCCTCATTGCCATGTCGTTGCCGGGGATGGATCAGGTGCAGAAAATCTCGATTATTCCACGTGGCGTGGCGGCGCTCGGCTATACATTGCAGCTTCCGACAGAAGACCGGTTTCTCATGACGAAATCTGAATTGGAGAATAAGGTTGCTGTGTTACTCGGTGGGCGGATTGCCGAAGAAACCATCTTCGGCGAGGCCTCAACGGGAGCGCAGAACGACCTCCTCAAGGCCACCGACATCGCGAAAAGCATGGTGAAGGCCTATGGGATGAGCGAAAAACTGGGCACCATCACGTTGGAACAAGAACGACAGCCCCAGTTCCTCCAACTTTCTGTCGCGTCGGAAAAAGGCGATTATTCCGAAGAAACCGCCCGTGAGATCGATTGCGAAGTGCGGCGAATCATCGATGAGCAGTACGGGCGGGTGAGGCACATGCTGGAAGAAAGGAAAGCCTCACTCCAAGCGGGCGCCAAACTTTTGTTGGAACGCGAAGTCATTACCGGGACTGAGCTGAAGGCGATTCTAGATGGCACGTAGAGTGCGCTTGGAGATCTGTTTGCGGTTTTCTGATACGGATCGGACAGGTGTGATACTCAGACTTTTAAGGAGTCCGATCAACCGACGACGTGGGACCGATGCAAGAACAGGCAACCATCTCGGTCGAGGATAATGTGATCCGCTGCCGCGGCGCTTGGATCCTTCCGAACCTGGCCCAGCTGGAGCGAGGAAGTCGAGCGCTTCGATGGCCAAATGTGTCCTCCGTTCTCTACGACGTCGGTGGAGTGACCGCCATGGATACCGGCGGTGCGCTCATGCTGCTGCGTTGCATCAGCGACATACGTCGCAAGGGACAACAGACGTCACTCGAAGGGCTCAAGCCAGAGTTCACGGAACTGCTGAGGAGAATCGAAACACAGTGGCCTCCCCTGGAGCGCGGAGGAACGGTCCGACCGAGAAGGATTCGATGGACCAAGGCTCTTCCTCAAGTTGTGCAGGCTCGGCGAGCCTCCGTTCTTCGCGCGCTTGCGTTTCTTGGGGAGAGCACCATCGCGTTTGGCCGATCGCTGATTCGGCCACGCTCTGTTCGATGGCGGGCGCTCTTGCGGATCGTAGAATCGGATGGAGTACGCGCCTTGCCGATCACCGGTCTACTGACGTTTCTGGTCGGGGTCGTTATTGCCTATCAAGGAGCGGAACAGCTGCGCAAGTTCGGCACGAACATCTTCATCGTCGATTTGGTCGGCATTTCTCTGCTGCGAGAAATCGCGCCGTTGATCGTCGCCATCCTCATCGCCGGCCGGTCGGGTTCCGCCTATGCAGCCGAAATCGGCACGATGAAGGTCACGGAGGAACTAGATGCGATACGAACATTGGGCATCTCACCCATGAACTTGCTCGTGCTTCCGCGGGTGATCGGCCTCGTCATTGCACTCCCGCTGTTGACGATGTTCGCGGATGTCGTGGGAGTCTTCGGCGGCATGCTGATTGCCTTGGGCGAGCTCAACGTGAGCTTTGTCGAGTTTATCGATCGATTCGAAGAAGCGGTTCCGTTGCGGCAATTTCTCATCGGGTTGGGAAAGGCGCCATTCTTTGCAGCGATCATTGCCTTGGTGGGCAGCTATCAAGGTTTTCAAATTCGAGGGGGTGTTGACGATGTCGGTCGACACACCACCATCAGTGTCGTGCAGGGGATTTTTTTCGTGATCGTATTCGATGCGCTCTGCAGCATCCTTCTCAATTGGTGGGATCTTTAACAGGTTGTGCAGGCTATGTAATGTGAGAGGTCGCTCGTGATGCCGCTGGCCACGAACATTGAAACACCGGTGATCGAAGTGACCCACGTCGCCACAAAATTTGGAGAGGCTGTCATACATGAGGACGTCAGCTTGTGCATCAACCGGGGGGAGATTTTTGCGATTGCCGGCGGTAACGGGTGCGGCAAGACCACGTTGTTGCGGGAGATCATCGGTCTGATCACACCGACGAGCGGAACGATACGGCTCTTTGGATTAGACAGTCGCCGGTTGGTGGCAGGTGACGGCCATCCAATCCACCGCCGATTCGGGGTGATGTTTCAGCATGGCGCCCTGTTTAGCTCGCTCACGCTCGCTGAAAACGTCGCCGTGCCGTTGCGCGAGCATACCACTCTCAGTGAGGCGCTGATCCGTGATGTGATCGCGGCAAAAATTACTATGGTAGGATTGGCGCCGGACAGTGCCCACAAATATCCCAACGAACTCAGCGGTGGTATGCGAAGACGAGCTGCGCTGGCCCGAGCGATCGTGATGGATCCCGAACTGCTGTTTCTTGACGAACCGACGGCCGGTTTAGATCCGATCATCGCTGCGGGATTCGACGAGCTCGTCCTCTCGTTGAAGAGTCTCATGGGGCTGACGGTTGTCATGGTGACGCACGATCTGGATTCGTTGTGGCGCATTGCCAATCGTGTGGCGGTTCTGGGAGGTGGGAAGGTCCTGGGGGTGGGGAGCATGAAGGAGTTGTCCCAGTTGGACCACCCCATCGTTCGTGAGTACTTCCGCGGACCACGTGGCAGAGCGGCGAGCGAACAGGCGGCATGGAACGCCGGAGACCATCACGCCTCGACCACAGGTCCGGCATGACACTGACGAGCAACTGAAGGGCGTTAGCTATGGAACCCAAGGTCAACTATGTGCTCGTCGGCTCGTTCGTGGCATTACTCGGGGCTGGTATACTCGCCGGAATTTTGTGGTTAGGAAAGTCAGACTACCGCGGCTCCTACGACCGGTATATGGCCTATATGGAGGAGTCGGTCGCGGGATTGAGCATCGATTCGACCGTCAAATATCGTGGCGTTGATGTGGGGCGGGTCAAGGACATTGCTTTGAGTCCTGAAGATCCAGAGGAAGTCCTTCTGACCCTGCATATTATTCGTGGAACGCCGATTAAGACGGACACCATTGCCGTGCTCGAAACCCAAGGGCTCACCGGTCTTGCAACCATCAATTTGACAGGAGGAAGTCGGGAGGCTCCTTCGTTGCAAGCGCTGGAAGGAGAACCCTATCCGGTCATCAAAACCGGCCCGTCCTTGTTCTCTCGCTTTGACGAAGCCGTCTCGCGACTGCTCTCCGAAGAAGGTCTGGCCCAGCTGTTGGTTGATCTTGATTCTGCAGCCAAAGGGGCGGCGAAGATTCTCGATGACGAAAATCGTACGCTGCTCAAGGGTACCCTCAAAGATCTCTCAGATGTTGCCCAGACCATCGCAGCGCACAAAACCCAGATTGAACAAAGTTTGAATGGTGCCGCACGGAGTGCCGACAATCTTGTCAAGTTGACGGCATCGTTGAACACCGAGGTTCCTACCTTCCTTGCGGGGATCAACAAAAGTGTCACCGCTCTAGGCACGGCAACGGACGAACTCGCTCGGACTAGCAAGACCGTTGGAACGGTCCTCAATGAAGCGAGACCGGAGCTGCAACAGTTCACGCGACGGACTCTGCCCGAAGTCGGCCTATTGGTCACGGAGCTCAGACAGCTTACGAGTTCGTTGACTCGAGTGGCCCGGGAATTGGAACGAGAACCAAGCTCGTTGGTGTTTGGACGGAAGACGCCACCACGTGGCCCAGGGGAGTAAGGTTCGGACATATCAGGATATGAAGAAGTATCGGCTCATCCATGTCATGTGCGCTGTGTTGGTTCTGACGGGAAGCGGTTGTCTGTCGCTTCGAACGGATTCCCCGGAAGTCCGTACCTATCACCTGAGCCTTAATGGTTTATCTAACAACATCCTTCCGAAGCAGATTGATGGTCCGGTATTGCTTGTGAGTCCACCTCAAGCGGAGCCGGGATTTGAAACGCAGCGCATGGTCTATGTCAAACGTCCGTACGAACTCGAATATTTTTCCGTGAATCAATGGGCTGATAGTCCGGTGCGTATGCTCACCCCATTGATGGTTCAGGTGCTCAATCAGAGTGGGCCATGGCGGACCGTGATTCCCTTACCGAGTTCCATCAGTGGGGACTATCGCCTCGACGTATTCGGATTTCTCTTGCAGCAAGAATTTCTCCAACAGCCCAGCCGAGTCAGGATCACGGCGCGGCTGCAGCTCGTGGACTTGAAGGAATCAACGATTCTCGGAGTCCGGGCGTTTGAGGTAGTGGAGAATGCTCCGAGCGAGAATGCCTATGGGGGGGTGCAGGCCGCCAACCGAGCAGTTGCCGGCCTGCTCGATCAGATCGTCTCATGGCTTCAGCACTGCGTCCAGCACTCACCGGAGTGTAACCATTAATGGAGTGCTTGCGAGACGTGGTGGAAGGGGAAAGCCATGAAGAGCCCCAGCCTCTATGTCCTGTGCATGTTGACGGTGGTTTCTTGGCTCGTGGCGTCCACACCCAGCCTCGCCGCGAATGAGCGAAATCTGACGCGAGGCAAGAAGCTCTATGAGAAGTATTGCTTGGCCTATCATGGTTCGCAAGGTCGAGGGGATGGAGCCGTGCAGTTTGAACCGCTTGTGGCGGACCTGACATCGAGCGGCGTGCTCTTAAAACCGGATTCTCGCCTCTTGAAAAGCATACATGAGGGTAAACCGAATTCCGCCATGGATGCCTGGAAATCTCGATTATCAGAGGAGGCCATCCGCGAAGTGCTGGCCTATGTGCTGACCTTCCCGCGCTGATAAAGGCTGGTAAGGCAGAGTGAAAACATCCTGGAAAACGGGGATCAGTTTCGGATTGACGTCGGGTGTCATTACCACGCTCGGTCTGATGATGGGTCTGTATTCCGGAACACATTCGCGCGCGATCGTGATCGGTGGGATTCTGACCATCGCCATCGCTGATGCCATGTCTGATGCCCTCGGCATCCACATCTCCGAAGAGTCGAAGAACAGCGGCCCTGCCAGGCAGATCTGGGAGGCAACACTGGCGACGTTCGTGACCAAGTTTGTGATTGCAGCGACCTTCATCGTTCCGGTTGCAGTCCATCCGCTCGATCAGGCGATTGTCATCAGTGTGGCCTGGGGCCTATTCTTGCTGACGGTCCTTAGCTTTTTTGTCGCACGGGCCCAAGCCATTCAGCCGTGGAAGGTGATCGGCGAACATCTTCTCATCGCACTGTGTGTGGTGGTGATCACGCACGCGGTCGGCGATTGGGTGAAAGGGCTTATCGAAGCGGAATGAGGGAACGGTCCAGTCGAGCGGCACCTAGGGATCGAACAGGCCTCGGACTGGAACAGACCCAAACTCATCACGGCTCTCTACCAGCTGCATGAAATGCAGCAACCGATCGAAGACGCGCAGAACGACCCGAAAGTGTTTGTGCTGAACTGGGGGTTCCGCCAGCATCGGCGATGGTGGGGCCATCGAGCCATCAGTTTCCCGTGGTTCTTCCGCTGCGTGTAGGGTGGGTCTATAGTAAACCCTAGCAATGAGCTGTGCGCGGATACCCGAAACTTAGGAGGGGGGATGGAACAGAAGAGCAAAGTGTATATGTATCACACCACAGTGAAATGGATGGAACAGCGTAAGGGCGTCATGGCATGTGCAGGAAAGTCGGAGATCCAGGTGGCAACACCTCCTGAGTTCAAGGGACACGAGGGTATCTGGTCTCCCGAAGACCTCTTCGTGGCGTCCGCGAACGTCTGCGTGATGACGACGTTTCTGGCCGTGGCGGAGCGAGCTGGACTCGCCTTCTCCAGCTATGAAAGCACGGCGGAAGGTCGGCTGGAGCTAGTAGATGGCAAATTTCAATTCACCACCATTACGATCAGGCCTTCGATCACATTAAAGTCCGGAGATGATGTGGCTCAGGCCAAGGAGCTGATTAAAAAGGCTGAACGGAATTGCCTGATATCCAATTCGATGAAAGCCACGGTCACGCTTGAGCCCGTCATTCGCTAGCCTTGTAGAAAGTTACCATTTAATGTGGGTCTAGGCCGCACTGCCTCACTTGGTCCAAATTTTGAGCAGCCACCGCCGCTTCCCACCCCCGCTCGCAAGAGAGAAGCCGAACTCTCAATGGATCTAGAAGCCGAGAATCGCCCCGGACTTGAACGTCTTTCCCAACTCCATCCGTCCCAAGTATAATCTCGCACCCAATCAATCCCCTGAGACCAATACCGTGCGCCTTCAGCACCGCCTCTTTCGCAACCCAGTAGCGGAAGAAGATGGCTGTGCGCTGCTCCGAAGCTGATTGCATGATCGTCGTGTGTTCTGATTGAGTAAAAAAACGACTGGATAACTTTTCAACCGGGACATCTGAACGAACACGTTCAAGATCGATTCCGACCTCTTGTGCTCGTGAGACCGCCACGAGCGCACGGCCATGGGCATGGGACAAATTAAAGGTGATCGCAGATCGTCCTCGTAATTCCCTTCTTAACATGGGCTTGCCTGATTCGCTGCGATCAAAGCTTACCAAACCCGGGCCGACATCCAGATATCGGCTGAGTACTGCTCTGAGCCCTCCGTGAGCCAACACGTAGTGTCGCCGAAGATCATCCCGAACAAGGCGAGCGGCTCGCTGTCCTTCTACCTCATCCAGCCACCCTGCACAGCGCTCCAGACAGAGTGACGGTCCGTCTAGCTCGATTCCCCAGAGGTGAACGGCGTTCGGCTCAAGACGGATCTGATGTTGAAGACTAGTATCGGCGAGACGCTCAATTGGTTGGAATGCGATCAGCACAGTGGCATCTCGAATACGCACGTTCGACATCACGTTGCCATTCTTGTGATTGACTCCCATTTACCCCGTCCTTACATGTTCAACAACTTTTCCGTCTTCTAATTTAATGACCTGATTGCCAAGATGGAAATACCGATCATCGTGGGTAATGACGATAACCGATTTCCCTCGAGCACGCAGGTCCGGCAGTAAGGTCTTATAAAAGACTTCCTTGTACTGCGGATCTTGATCCGCCGCCCATTCATCAAACACGTAGATCGAACGATCCTCAAGATAGGCCGTCACCAGCGCCAGTCGTTTCCTTTGCCCCTGCGAGAGATCGAGGGTGGAGAAGGTGCGATCGTGTACGGTGACCTTCTGATCTAAATGCAGCAATCGCAAGTATTCGGGCACGAGTCTACTCACCTGAGAATCAGAGTGACCGAGGAGTTTCTTGAAGAGATAAAAGTCTGAGAATATGATCGAGAAGTGTTCACGGTACCACTCCCGATTCTCATCGGTGATCATCGTACCGGCAAGCCTCACGTCTCCTTGTATCGGCTGATACAATCCAGCGAGCACTTTTACGAGTGTGGATTTCCCGCTTCCATTGCCCCCGATGACGAACACCAATTCACTCGGATACAGCTCTAGACTGATGGGGCCAAGCGTGAAGGGCGCGTCGACTCCATTGTTCTCTTTGTAACAAAACGTGACATTGTTCCACTGCACGAGAGGGCTGGGCCCAAGTTCTGAACCTGCCACTTCTCTCGTCTGGACCTCCTCCAGACCGACGTCCAACGATATGCCCAATCGCTCAATGTTTTCCAAGGCCACTTGGCCTCGCTCGAGAGTCGGTGCCGTACCAAGAATGCTGGAGATGGGACCCATCACATAGAGGATGGCCACGATATATCCCGTAAGCGCCTCAGAATCAATTGACCCAAAAGATGGGAATAGGAATATGAGAGAACCGATAAGAGAGTAAAGCGAGACCTGAGTCCAGACTCCTAGGAGCGCTTGTATGCGCGTTGCTTTCAGATTCGTCTCTCTGTAGAACTCTGCCGCACCACGCACTTCCTGATTGATAAACTCCTCCCGTCGTGACCTATGCATCATCAGTTCCTTCAGCCCATCAGTGAGGGAGCGAAAGCATTGAAACAGCTCTGCTCGGGCTTCTCGGGATGCCGCAATGATGCTGCGGGTACTGGTGTGCAACCACTGTTGTCCAAGGACACTCACGACGGCGACTCCGGCCACTACTAGAAATACTTTCCACGACAACCAGGCAAGAAAGATGCCGCACCCCAACACCAGTGCCACATTCATGAGAAAATGAGGGAAACATTGGATTGCCCAGGTGACCCAACTGACGTCATCCGTCAGGGTGACAAGAATATTGGCAGCTCCTCGTTGCTCGGAACGACGCAACGGAGCCCGCGTGATCTTCGCGCACAGCGACAAAGAGAGGTCCAAGATGGTGTCTTGCGCGAATCGGACGAGCAGAATTTGGGATCCGAGATTTGCCAGAATCTTGCCGGCGACAAGGCTGACAAACCCCAGCAGCACCAGGAGAGAAAGGTCGGAGGAATGATGAAGTACATAATTGATGAGCGCTAAGACACCGGCGCTCAAAAGACCCGACAAGATGCCGAGACAGACCATGAGCCAGGCCATGGACCTCGACCGTTGCACAATAAAGTGGAGAAATCGTCCAAGCCGCATCGCCGTCTCTCGCTCAATGGGAAGGGAGATGGAAATTACGCACCTACATCACGCGGCCAACGGGTGTGGCTCGTTGTGAGTGTCCTCGACAAGGAAGGCCTGGAGGTGCTCAGCCACTTCTTCAACATGCGGTGTGGTCAGGAGGATCCCGGAATTGGCGGCGGCGACCTGCACGGTACTGCTCCTTTCGCCACCAAGGTCTGGCCAGACATGTCTGGTGTCTGTCACCGTCCGAGCTACAAGCCGCTTTGACGCCACGATATTGAGAATTCGCCCAGGGTATTTGTAAACGTTGTAGCGAGCCACGGCCTGGAGCGTGGCTCGGGTCACTTGTTCGACTTGGAAATTGGCAAGCAACTGTTCGCTACCGGCTTCGGTTCGTGATAGTGACATGAGTCCCTCGCGTTTACGTTGGATAAATGGAATCCAGTCTTTGATGGGCAAACGAAAGAGCGCACGAATATTACCCACGGTCCTCCACAACACAAACAGAGGCAGTCCAAACTTCGTCGGCCACCTGTAACGATGTGGACTATATGAGGACGGATGCCAGGTCTCCATCATCACAAGTGTGATGGCTTGTCCCTGTCCGAGCAGTTGCTGAGCCATTTCATAAGCGATCAGTCCGCCGGTACAGGCACCAAGGATGACATACGGCCCGTTCGGGCGAACGCGACGGATCTGTGCAATATAATGGCTCGCCATCTCCGGAACCGACGTAAATGGCGCCTCTTTTCCGTCAAGTCCTCGCGCCTGTAATCCGTAGGAGGGTTGATTCGGACCCAGCAACTTTGCCAACTGAGCAAAGACCAATACATTACCCCCCACTCCGGGCACCATGAAGATCGGTATCGCGGTCCCGCTCGGCTGAATGGCTACAAGCGACTGCCATGGCGGCGTCCAGTGTTCATGCGAGAGCACCGACGCTAACTCTGCAATGGTCGGTGCTTGAAAAAGCGTCGCAAGCGGAAGGCGTCTTCCATACACCTGTTCAAGAAGAAAGAAGAGGTGAGCTGCTTTGAGGGAATGGCCACCGCGATCGAAGAAGTTATCGTGGATCCCGATCTTTGAAACGTCGAGTACCTGCTGCCATAAGGCCGTCAGTTGAACTTCCATCGGATCACGCGGACCGCTGCGAATCCGTTCATCCGAGAACGAAGAGGCCGGAGGTGGTAACGCGTTCCTGTCGACCTTGTTATTAGCCGTCAGGGGCATGGTTTCTAGAAAGACAAAAAGTGATGGGACCATATACTCTGGAATCTCGGACCGCAGAAACGAGCGCAATTCCGCCTGGCTTGGGGTCGGCCCCTCTTGGCAGACGACATAGGCCACCAACTGCTTAATGCCTGACCGATCATCCCGTGCGGCGACCACCGCCTGACGGATGGAGGGATGGCGGCTCAGCGCGATCTCGATCTCGCCCAATTCGATCCTGAACCCTCTAATCTTCACCTGGTTATCCATTCGACCCAGATGCACGATACGTCCGTCGGGGCGGTAACGGGCCAGATCTCCCGTGCGGTACAGTTTCGCAAGGGGCTCCGTAGAAAATGGATGTTGAATGAAGCGATCTGTTGTTAAGTCAGGTCGGGCGCGATAGCCTCGGGCCAACCCATGGCCTCCGATATAGAGCTCACCGGAAACACCGATTGCTGCAGGCTGGAGAAATTGATCCAGGATATACACTTCCGTATTGGCAATCGGCCGTCCGATGGTAATTTCCTGATCTGCTCGTTGGATCCGCTCTATCGTTGACCATATCGTGGTTTCTGTCGGACCATACATATTCCACAAAGCAGCACTGCGACTCAGTAAGGAAGCCGCAAGGTCCGGAGGAAGGGCTTCTCCTCCGCAGAGGACGGTCAGGTTTTTACTGCCCAGCCAACCCGCCTCGACCAACATGCGCCATGTTGCCGGGGTCGCCTGCATGATGGTCGGCTGCACGGCTTCACAGAGGCTCCGTAGTTGTCGTCCGTCCATGGCGACAGCCCGGCTGGCAATCTCGACACGGGCCCCGACCAGCAACGGCACATAGATTTCCAAACCGAAGATATCGAAGGAGATTGTCGTAACCGATAGCATGACATCTTGTGCGGAACATCCTGGTTCTTGTCGTATCGACCACAAGAAGTTCACCAGACCTCGGTGCGGAATCTCCACGCCTTTGGGCTGTCCGGTCGATCCCGATGTATACAGGATGTACGCCAGGTCTTGAGGCGTCGCGATCGGGCCAAGATTGTGGTCGGCCTCCTGTGCGATGCTCTCTTCCTCGCGATTAAGACACACCGAGCGGCAGACTTGGGCATCAAATCGATCGGATAGTTCCGCAGAGGTAAGCACGGCGGCGACCGCTGCGTCCTGTACCATAAACCGAAGCCGATCTCGTGGAAACTCTGGGTCGAGGGGGATGTAGGCCGCACCGGTTTTCAGGACAGCCATTAACGCAACGATCTTCTCTAAGGATCGCTCGAGACCGACACCCACCGTCACCCCAGGCTTGGCGCCCAGCGATTGGAGATAGCGCGCCAGCCGATTAGCTCGGGCGTTCAGCTCGCGGTACGTGAGCGTGTGCTTCTCCTTCGACAACGCAATGACGTCAGGCATCCTCTCGACCTGTGCTTCGAACAGCTGAGGAAAACATTCAGCAGCTGGATAGTCTCGTTGCGTGCGATTCCAGTCCTGCAGGATCTGTTTTCGCTCGGACGTCGTTAGTGTCGGAAGCTCGGACAGTCTGCTCTGCGGATTCGCCAATGCGCTCTGGAGGAGGATCTTATACTGTCCCAGCATCCGTTCAGCGGTCTGAGCTTCAAAGAGATCAGTATTGAACGTCAAGTAGGCTTTTCTTGAGAACTCTGTCTCGATCGTCAAGCTCAAGTCGAATTGTGCGGCTTGCGTCTCCACCTCGAAGGGCACCCAACTCAACCCTTGCACGTTGATCTCCCTGATCGGAGCATTCGGGACGTTGAAAAGGACCTGCACCAAAGGGGCAGAGCTCTGGTCGCGAGTGGAGTGCATCATCTCGACCAACTTGTCGAATGGGAAGTCCTGATTAGCGTAGGCCTCTAACGCTGTTTCACGTACCCGCGCCATCAATTCGATGAACGTCGGATCGCCGGAGAGATCGGTCCGCATGACGAGTGTGTTGACGAACGAGCCGATGATCGACTCGACCGCGGATTGCGTCCGGTTGGCAATAGGAGAGCCCACGGCGACATCGGTTTGGCCGGAATAGCGAATTAAGAAAATCTGGAAACAGGCTAACAGGGTCATGAACACCGTCGCATTGTGTTCCGCGCTGAATTGTTTCAGTCGTTCGATCAACGACGTGGGCAACTCCAGCATGCGATGGGAGCCGTTAAAGGTCTGCGTCACGGGCCGTGGATAATCGGTCGGCAACGACAGCTTGGAAAGACCAGCCAGCTTCTTCTGCCAGTACTTTGATTGCGCACTGAGCCAATCGTCGGTCAGACAACGCCGCTGCCACATCGCGTAGTCGGCATACTGAAGGAGGATCGGCTTGGCCGAAGGAACTTCTCCCCGGCAAAACACGTTGTAGAAGAATGCGAACTCGTGGCCGATGACTCCGAACGACCACTGGTCTCCGATGATATGATGCATCGTGAGTACCAACACATGGTCCTCAGGCTCGATTTCAATCAAGAGGAACCGTGCGAGAGGACCCTTCTCGAGATCAAACGGCTTGTTCGCTTCCTGCTCAACGAGCCGAGCCGCCTGCTGTTGTCGCTCTGATGATGGTAAGTGTTTGAGGTCCACTTCGACCCAATGAGGAGGGCGAAAAGGGTGGATCATTTGGACAGGTCCCTCACCCCTCATCATGAACATCGTTCGAAATGCCTCATGCCGGGTACAGATGGCGTCGATCGTACTCCGGAGCGCCGCCTTGTTCAGTCGTCCCATCTGCCGCGAGGCAAACGGCATGTTATACGCCGTACTCTCAGGCGCCAGCTGATACATGAGCCACATGCGTTGCTGAGAATAGGACAGGGGGAGAGGCTGATCTCTAGGCACCGGAATGATCGGTGGAAGTTGGGAAGCGCTCTGGTGACTCTGGCGCAACCGCGTCACTTCTTCGGCCAAGGCCGAGATCGTCGGTCGCTCAAAAAGCATCTGCAGCGAGATATCAACTTCGAAGAGCTCGCGTATCCGTGAGATAATTTGGGTGGCCAAGAGCGAGTGGCCTCCCGCTTCAAAGAAATGGTCGTGGATGCCTGCCTCAGGCACCTCAAGCACGGACTTCCACAGCTCAGCCAAGGCTTCTTCGACCGGATTTCGTGGAGCAATCCTGGCTGCCGCTTGACCGGGTGTGTGATCCAGAGCGGGAAGAGCACCTCGATTCACTTTGCCGGTGGCACTGAGTGGCATCGTGTCGAGCCATAAAATGACGGAGGGCACCATATAGTGTGGTAATTGCGCGACGAGATAGCTGCGGACCTGTTCGAGCTTATCTTTGAGTGACGATTCACCGGTGAGATAGCCGACCAACCGGTGCTGGTCCCGTTTATCCTCCCGAAGCAGCACCGCGGCATGATGTACCCCAGGGAAATTGCTCAGCGTATATTCGATTTCTCCGAGCTCAATCCGATATCCACGCAGTTTGACCTGCTGGTCTACTCGTCCAAGAAACTCCACATTGCCGTCGGCGCGATACCGAGCCAGGTCTCCGGTCCGATACAGCCTGGTGCCGGCCACGTAGGGATTTTCAAGAAACCGTTCTTGGGTCAACTCCGGCTGGTTGACATAGCCGCGGGCCAGACATTCTCCCGCGACATAGAGTTCTCCCGGCACCCCGATCGGCACCGGCTGTAGACGCTCATCCAGCACATAGAGCTGCATATGGGCGATGGGTTTGCCGATCGGGACTCGGGCTCCTGTTTCTTCGCGCGTCGTTTGGTACACGCTACACCAGACCGTGGCTTCCGTCGGTCCATATTCGTTGTAGAGCGTGGCATGAGGCAGGAGCTGATGATGTCGTCGAAGGAGTTCAATGGGCAGGCTCTCTCCGGCCGTAATGACGATACGAAGCGGATCCAGCTGAGTGCTCAATGCCTCACCGAGCACGGCATGGTACAAAGAAGGCACCCACACGACGTGCGAGATGTGGTGCAGTGCGATGAGCGAAGCAAGTTCGGTGGGATCGCGATGAGCGCTCTCCGATGGAATGACTAATTCTCCTCCCTGCGATAATGTCCAAAAAATACCTGTGACGGACCCATCGAAGGCCAGAGAGAAGGTCAGCAAGAGTCGGGATACAGGTTCGGTATAGTACTCGAGTCTGGCATGAAGAGAGATCACCAGGCTGCGGTGTGTCACAGCCACGCCTTTGGGCCGTCCGGTTGAGCCTGATGTGTAGATGACATAGGCGAGCTGATCAGGAGAAATAGAGATTGCGAGGTTTTCCTCATCTCCATTTGTTGGTGGATGGCAGAGTGTCTCCACGTCGCAGATCAAGCCTTCATAGTTCTGTAAATGGCTGCGCAGGCGCTCCTGTGTCACCACGATCGAGATCTTCGCCTCATCCAGCATGAGCTGGAGGCGATGACTGGGGAAGGAAGGATCCAGGGGAACATATCCTCCACCTGCCTTGAGAATACCGAGCAGACCCACGAGAGCATCAACCGAGCGCTCTACACAGAGACCCACCGGGAGATCTGCGCCGACCCCTAATTTCTGTAGCGCGCGAGCGACTCGATTCGCTCGTTCGTTCAACTCTTGATAGCTGATGGATTTGTCCCCACAGGTGACAGCAGGTGCATGGGGAGTCCGCTCGACTTGCGCCTCGATGAGCGCATGGATAACAGAGCCCGTAGAGCGTGGCTCGTTCCACGTCAGTGGAACGAGCCGTCTTTCCTCGTCGGTCAGTAATGAAAGTTGGTCAAGACGGGCTTCAGGTTTCTTGAGAAATTCTTCAAGGAGGATTTCCAGTTGTCCCAACATCCGGTCGACCGTCGAGTCCTCAAAAATCGTGGAATCATAGAGAAACGCCAACTCCAAGCCGTCCACCTTGTTGACCACCATCAACACGAGGTCGAACTCCGATGCGGTCGGTTCCCAGGGAAGATGAGTGACCTCAAGGTCCTTGACGCTGAACGTGGATAAGGGGTCGTCTTCACCCACGATCATCACGTTGAACAGTGGGGACGATGATCGCTCGCGCTGTAACGACAGTGCCTCAATCACTTCTTCGAACGGGAGGTCCTGATGGTCATAGGCATCTACCACCACGCGGCGTATCTGCTTCAACAGGTCCTGTCCGGTCAGCTCATCCGAAAGTTCTACCCGCAACGCCACCGTATTGACGCAGTACCCCATCATGCCTTCGAGCTCGCTTCGACGCCTGCCGGCCACAATCGAGCCAATCACGACATCCGACTCGTGTGTGTAGCGTTGCAACCACGTGGAAAAAATGGCGTACAGCACCATGAACGTTGTGACGTGCTGCTGTTGGCAGAGGAGAGCGAGGCTGGCTGAACGTGCTGGAGAGAGCGATCGTGACCGCACGCCTCCCTCGAACGTGCGTACTCGCGGCCGCTGCCGATCGACCGGGAGCTCAGCGGGAGAGTGGGCGTCGCTTAACTGCCGAATCCAATAGGCACGTTGGACTTCACGAAGGCCTTGATCAAGCCTGGTTCTCTGCCAATCGGCATAGTCCGCATACTGAACGTTCAACGTGGGAAGACCGGCCTTGTGAACGTCACTACGGGCTCCCCACAGAAAAGCTAATTCCTTCCAGAAGATACCGAGAGACCACCCGTCGACGACAAGACGATGGAATGTCAACGCTAGGATGTACACATCGTGTTCAAGCGCCAATAGGGTCACTCTGAATAGCGGTCCCTGGCGTAAATCAAACGGCCAGATCCGCTCCATTCGCAGGAATTGCTGCACCTGATCGTCTTGCTCTGCGGCATCCAATCGTTGGAAATCTTGTCGCCCTATCCTGACGATCGCCTCAGGGGATACTTCCGCGAACCCCTCCCCTCGCTCCGATCCGAACCGAGTTCGAAGAATCTCGTGACGACGGACGATTTCCCGCACTGACCACTCCAATACCTCGAGGTCGACCGATCCTCTGATGCGCACGCTCATGGAAATATGGTTAATCGCGATGCCAGGATGAATTTGCTCCAAGAACCACAGTCGTTGCTGTGAGGAACTGAGCGGAGTCCGGCCGCTTCTGGTCGACACCGGGGTAATTGGCGCCAGAGCAGGGAGTGAGGCTCCACCGACAGGACTCACGCGCGGTTCTGTCTCCCCTGTGTTGGCACGCTTCAGACCTCGTTCATCGATGTGAGCGGCTAACCCGGAAAGAGTAGGGAATTCAAACACCACACTGATTGGTAATTCAATGTGGAAGACGCCAAGAATCCGTGCAACAACCTGAGCCGCAAGCAGAGAGTTTCCTCCAAGGGCGAAGAAATTCGCATGGCGAAATGGGCGAGACCCGCCCAACACTTCTTGCCATATGTCGGCCAGGCATCTCTCGGCATGAGTTTCTGGAAGATCCGCTAACGGATCGCCGATTTCCGCTCCCCTGGTCATGTCCAGCGTACTCGACGTGATCACCGTAAGCTCACCGGCTTCAACGGCCGCTCGGCAGGCATGGCGCCGAATTTTTCCGCTTGATGTTCGCGGGATGGTGCCGGGTTGGATGAGCACCACACTGTTGACTTCCAATTCATGTTCGTCAGCCAAAGCACGACGGATGGAGCTCATCACCTCGGTCATGTCTGATGTCTGCAGTTGCGGTTCGATCTCATGGACCAGCACCACCTGCTCTCCGCTTTCACGTTCAATTGAGAAGGCTGCTCCGCCTCCTCGCCGCAAGCCTGGATGAGCACGTTCGGCTGTCCACTCCAGATCATGGGGATAGTAGTTACGTCCTCGGACGATGATGAGGTCCTTGAGCCGTCCGGTCAGGAACAGATCTCCGAGGTGAAGGAATCCAAGATCGCCGGTCCGTAGATAGGGGCCCTCACCGGAACCAGCAAGGGTTGCACGAAAGGTGACGCGATTCACTTCCGGTTTCTCCCAATACCCCGTGGCGACTCCGGCTCCGGCCAGCCACACCTCGCCCACGGTGTCTGGGGGGCATTCGATGTGAGTCATGGGATTCACGATCCTGACAACGGTCTGTTCGAGAGGTTCTCCGCATCCGACCAGAGTCCGAGTTCTCTCATCCACTGAGGAAGACTCTTTGACGATCGACTTGGTCAACGCGTCCGTCTCCAGTTTCAGAAACGTCGGTTCCTTCCCAGCCCGCTTCATCGTCACCACCAATGTGGCTTCGGCGAGCCCATAGGCTGGCGCAAACGCCGTGCGTCGGAAGCCCCTTGGACCAAAGGTTGCGATGAACCGCTCAACCGTCTCGGCGTGGATAGGTTCGGCGCCGCAACTGGCGACCGCCCAGGTATTCAGGTCACCCTGCCATTCCTTCCGTTGACGGACAGCCCGGAGACACGCTTCGTAAGAAAAGTTTGGTCCACCAGTGTGTGTGATGGAGAATCTGGAGATCGCCTCAAGCCACCGTAATGGTCGCCTGAGAAACGTGACGGGTGACATCAGATAGGCAGGAGTATCGGCATAGAACGGGGCGATGATTCCATGCAGCAATCCATAGTCATGGAAGTACGGCAACCAGCAGAGCGACCGGCTGCTGTCCGACACTTCTCCGGCCAGACTCAAGGCCCTGCAGTGAGAAAGCACGTTCCCATGGCTGATCATGACCCCACGGGGAGTGGCTGTCGACCCTGAGGTGTATTGCAAGTAGGCAAGGGTGGTGCTGGGAAGCTGTGGCAACTCAACCGAATCGACTGAATCATAGGGTTGATCCGTTGCCATCCACCTGATCGAACCTACCTCCTTGGCGATGGAAAACTCCGAAGACAGAGCCGTGATATTTGAAGTCGTGAGTGCCAGCGATACTTGGGCATCTTCGATGATGGCGCGAAGCCTCGGCAGGCTGTGTTTCCACCTGACGGGATCGGGAGCTGGAGCGGGAACCGGTACGAGACCGGCGCAAGCACATGCCCAAAATGCATAGACGACATCCAACCCCTGCGGGTAGAGAAGAAGGGCTCTTGTTCCTGGCGGAGCCTCGCGCGCAAGATGGTTGGCAAGCGAATAGACCCTGCGCTCAAGCTGGCCAAATGTTACGTGGTGTTCAACTTCGAGGTTGTCACGGACGAACGCGTAGGCCAGGTCATTCGGATTTCTCCGGCAACTCCACTGAAAGAGTGATGCGAGGTTGTGTATAGCCGGAGAGGTTGGTTGCGACATCTAAAATGAGGCGCCAAATCCGGAACTATGCCAAGGGGGAATATTTCCTACGAGTGATCTGTTTACTGAAAGAATAGAGTAGTGGGTTTATGAAAAAGTTGAAAGAAATTCTCATTTTCCGAGCGGAGTCGAGTCGACTTCCTCGATAGGCGCGCTATCTGGAAAGGGGTAACGAGTTCATTCGGCGGTTTATATTCACGTCTACCGAGGCTCTGACACTCAGAGGTGAAGCTGTGGTGCGTCCTGCGCCAGCGGGAGATAGGGTCCTGTAGCGTTTTTCACCAGTTCAAGGTCCGTTTCTCCGATCCAGTCTAAAGCAACGTCGTAAGCCATTGTTCAGTAATGGGAATAGTGCCGATCTGTTCCTGGGGGAATGGCATACTGATCGCAAGGTTCAGCGTATAAGAGGTAAAAAAGATGCCTATCACTGGACGGAGGCTGGTTTTTTGCGCACTGTTGACTGGCATGCTGGCGCTGGGGTTCAGCAGGCTTGGAGTAGAAGAGCTAACTGTCTCAGCAAAAAGTGGAGATCCAGTCAGTGGGCGGGAAATCTACGTGAACACCTGTATCCGTTGCCATGGTATCGACGGCAAAGGGGCCATGGGAATCAAACTTGTTCCGCCTCCCGCAGATCTCGCTTCTTCCGATGTTCAAAATCGACTTGACGGTACGTTGTTCCGACGCATTCATGAAGGCAAACCGAATACCGCCATGGGTGCATGGAAACACTCCCTTTCCGATGAAGAAATTTGGGATGTCTTGGCCTATGTGCGCACCCTCAGGGTCGAGGCCAATGGGCAACCATAAAAGATGAATCCAATGGGTGGAAGTTGTCTCATACGACCTGTCAGGGAGTGAGACCAACTTAAGACAAGGAGGCATTGACATGACATGTAATGTGGGGGGAATCGAACGCCCGATACGGATTGGAACGGGGTTATTGGCAATCAGTGTCGGTCTCTTTGCCGGACTATCATCGGCCATTAGCGGCACATTCCTGGTAATCGGCGCCATATTACTGCTTACCGGGGCGGTGGGGTTTTGCCCGCTGTTCACTTTGCTCGGAATCAATACCTGTTCTCCTCCATCCAACCTGAAGAAGTGAGGTCCAAAATGGGGACACGGTCGGTCGCAGGGATCGTGCTGGCGGGTGTCGTGTCGATGACGATCGGTTGTGTCCCACCCCCACGGGTGACCGGCTCCGAGGGTCCGATCGGTCGTTCCAATACTGAGTCAACCGTCAACGCGTTGTTTGCCCCGCCTTCTCCTGAAGACATTCCCGGCGGCCTCAGGGGAGAGCAAATACGGCTGGGTTACAAGATGGTGGTCGACACGCAAGAGTACGGGAAACGGTACGTCGGGAATGCGCTCAACTGCACCAATTGTCATTTGGATGCCGGTCTCAACCCGAATGCGGCCCCGTTTGTCGGTATCAGTGTCGTCTACCCGCAATATCGTGAGCGTGCCGGACGCCAGATGTCCCTCGCGGATCAGATCAACGAGTGTTTCGAACGCAGTATGAACGGCAAGTCACTTCCACCCGACAGTGTAAAATTGACGGGCATCGTCGCCTATATTGAATGGTTGTCACAGAGTATGCCGGCTGGTAGCGCAGTGCCATGGCGAGGAATCCCACGCCTCATGTCCACCCATCAGCCTGATCCCCTCATTGGCAAGAAGGTGTATGAGCAGAAATGCGTGTTCTGCCATGGGTCCGATGGACAGGGGACGATGGCGGGACCACCTCTGTGGGGGCCACGGTCATACAATATTGGAGCGGGCATGGCCAGGGTCAGCGTGGCGGCGTCGTTTATCAAAGCCAATATGCCAAGAGGTTGGGGGTGGACCGTTTCGGACGATGAGGCATTTGATGTCGCGGCCTATATGAATACACAGCCCCGGCCTGATTTTCCTGACAAGATCCACGACTGGCCGAAGGGAGGCAAGCCTGCGGATGTGCCCTACTAGCACAGCTCACTTGATGTTGTGAAGGCTCGTCGCAGTAAGGTGATGAGCCGTGCGAGAGAAAGGACCTGGTCATGATTTTTGAGCAGCTGAATCCTCATGCCTGCAGAACCTATCTGCTCGGAGATGAGAAGAGCCGGGAAGCCGCATTGATCGACCCAGTCCTCGAGGGCCTCGACGACTACCTGAACGTCCTGGATAAACACAAAATCAGGCTGACCCATGTCATCGATACCCACACCCATGCAGATCATATCTCCGGGGGGGCAGCGCTCAAGGATATAGTGGGTTGCGAGTATGCGATGCATGTCAAGGCACCGGCCCGCTGTGTCACCTTCCATCTTACCGATGGGTTCGATTTCCATCTGGGCAAAATATCCATCAAGATCATGACCACTCCCGGGCACACCAAGGACAGCCTCACGTTGGTATTGCCGGACCGAGTCTTAACAGGCGACGTGCTCTTCTTGGACGACGCAGGTGCGGGACGGACAGATTTACCCGGCGGCGATCCTGGTGAACATTGGGACAGCATGCAACGGATTCTCGAGCTTCCCGATCACTTGATCGTGTACCCGGGGCATGAGTACCGGAATCGCCAACCTTCAAGTCTCAAGGACCAGAAGCTACGCAATCCCAACCTGAAGCCCCGCAGCAAGCCGGAGTATGTCGATTATCTCGATTCCTTGAAAATCGGTCCTGCCGATTGGATGAAGGATGTCCTCAAGGCCAACTATGCTTGCGCAAGAGATCCCAAGGCGGCTTGGATTCCGGTTGATGTCCCCGCTTGCGAAGTCAAGGGCACGATGGATCTGGGGGCCAACGATCAACAGGTGGCGGGCATTCCTGCGGATGAGGTCAAACGCGAGCTTGATAGGGGGGCGGGCGTTTTCCTGCTCGACGTGCGGGACCCAGGTGAACTTCAGGGTGAACTTGGCCACATCAAGGGGGTGACGAACATTCCAGTGACCGGACTGTCGCACCGGCTCTCTGAACTGGAACCGTATCGGAACCGTGATGTCATCACCGTCTGCAAGTCAGGCGGGCGGGCCCACACGGCTGCGCAAATTCTCATGCAGGCCGGCTTCTCTAGGGTGCATGTGATGGTGGGAGGAATGCAGACCTGGCAGCAGGCGGGATTTCCGAGTGACCGTTCGGCTGGGTGACCATGACACCGTCCAGTGGACCTCCGACTCTTTGAGCAGGGAGAGATCATGAAGACGCTGCGGAAAGACGTTGATGACAGGCTGCTCTCAAGGCGGACGTTGCTTGCCGCCGCTGGTGGGGCGGCCATGGCCTTCACGACCGGCCGCATCCGGCTGCCTCAGGCTTGGGGCCAGACGGTGACGGGTGACCAATCACATCCGTCACTGATCACCCTGGTCAGTCGCCCCTATTGCGCGGAAACATCCGTGCGGGCGTTCACCTCGTGGGTGACACCCAATGAAGAATTCTTCGTGCGCAGTCATTTCGGAGCGCCTCCACCGGAGCAGGTGGACCCGAAAACGTGGCGTCTTCGCGTCTCCGGTCTGGTTGATCAGAACCTCAGCTTGAGCCTGGAGGACCTCCTTTCGTTCGACCAGATTACGGTAACTGCGGTCGTCCAATGCAGTGGGAACGGACGGGCCTACTTCCGCCCCCGCGTGGCGGGAGCGCAATGGCAACGGGGGGCGGTCGGGAACGCCAGATGGACCGGTGTGCGGCTGACCGATGTCCTGAGGCAGGCAAGTGTTCAACAGTCTGGGCGTCATCTGCAGATGCTCGGGGCCGATCGGCCGATCCATCCCAAGACACCCCTGTTCCATCGAAGCATTCCCATCGAGAAAGCCCTGCACCCCGACACCATTCTTGCCCTCCGGATGAATGGCGAACCGCTCCCGTTACTGCACGGGAGTCCGGCGAGACTGATCGCGCCGGGCTGGATGGCGGATGCCTGCGTCAAGTGGTTGACAGACCTGACGGTCAGCCACGAGGAAGCGCCTGGCTTCTACATGCAAACGGCCTATCGTTATCCCGTTGTTGCTTCCGAGGCAGGGGTATCTGTCGACCCAACGAAGATGAAGCCGGTGGAAGCGATGGTCGTGAAATCCCTGATAGCCCAGCCGGGCCAAGGGACCGTACTCAATCAGGGTTCCGTTATGATCGAAGGTGTGGCCTGGACCGGTGAGGGGCGTGTGGTGAAAGTCGATGTATCAGTCGATGGAGGGCAGAGGTGGGAAGCGGCGGTTCTGGTCGGTGAAGATGAACCGTACGCGTGGCGGCGATGGCAGTTTTCCTGGCGAGCAATGCGAACGGGCCGCTTTACCCTCATGTGTCGCGCGACCGACGACCGGGGCCAGACCCAGCCACTGACGAGTCCATGGAATCCCAGCGGCTATCTCTGGAACGGCCTTGATCAGGTACAGGTTGAGGTAAGGGCATGATGACGAAGCGGGTCAACTGTTCGCTTGCGACCCATCTCCTGCGCATAGGAATGGCTGTCATCGTTCTGGGACCTCTGATCTCCTGCGTTGCAGACGAACGCCGGGGAGCGACTGCTCAAGACGGATCGGATTCAGCTCAGACTTCCTCCGATCAAGCGCAGGCGATTCAAATATTGAATACCCGGTGCGTAATGTGCCACAGCACTGATCTCATCACACAACAGCGATTGGGCGAGTCGAAGTGGAGGGCGGAGATCGAAAAGATGATCCGCTGGGGAGCGTATCTGTCCTCGCCAGAGCAAGACATCCTGGTCTCATATCTGACCTCCCGCTTCCACCCAGATCTACCATACACAATTCAGGAAGAGGGGCAGGGCGAACGGAGCAAATCTTGGACACCTCCGCAAGGACAGGCAGCCCGTCGTTGATGGGACGCAGGCGAGAGGAAAGTCCTCAAGGGGTCGGCATTGGTACCGCGCGGCAGAGTACGGAGTCTCAATCCCCTAAAAGACGATCATGAAATTCATCCTGACCGGGATCGGAGTTAATCTGTTGGGTGTTATGGGAGTGGCCTGTGTGAGGATCAAGCAGCTCTATATGTCGGGAATCCTCCCGGCAGGGTCGCTCTATCGATTGGTGGCAGCGAGACTCCCAGGACTGGGAGGTCTGTGATGAAACTCACGACAACTTATCACAGTGGAACTCGCTACGACATCATGAGCGGCAAACATCGAGTCATCACCGACCAGCCGGTTGAGGACGGAGGTCGGGACGCTGGAATGAGTCCCGTTGAACTCTTTGTCGGGTCCGTGGCGAGCTGTATCGCGTACTTTGTCGGGCAATTCTGTGGGCGGCACGGCATTTCTCGGGAGGGCTTGAGCGTCGATGCGGAATGGACCATGGCCGAACGCCCCCATCGCGTTGGTCGCATCGACATCGGAATCCACCTGCCTCATCGAATCACTGCAGAACAAAGAGAGCGCCTCTTGAAGGTGGCGCAGGGTTGCACCGTCCACCAAGCTATCGCCGTAACGCCGAACATCGACATCACGTTGAATCCGAAGACACATCACAAGGGGAATGGCTTGTGAGCGCAGACATGAGATTGTGCGAGGAATACCGACAAGGGCCTTATTTAGAACAAACGGGGGGAGGATGAATGTGAGAAGGGAGAACCGAGTAATTGGAGCGGCGGTGACGTTGATTGTGGGCCTGCTGTCGTTTCACGACCTGTCCTTTGCGAGCGACCAATCTCGCGCTAAGGAGCTCATTGAGCAGACCTGTGTACAATGTCACCGGTTGGAAGGGACGGCCGATTCTCGGTTCAATTTGCAAGCTCCTGATTTGATCTGGGCCGGCAGCAAATATCAACGGTCCTGGCTCATTCGTTGGCTCACTGGAAAGGAAGCTCCGCTCTATGCCAAGGGGTATCGGTGGGACTTGACGGACGTTCCAGGGAAACACCCAATGGTGACGGAGTCCGAGGCGAATGCCATCGCAGACTACTTTGCCGACCACCACAAGGATCCGCGCGTGACGGTCGGCGCATTCGATCTTTCAACAGTGACAAAGTTTGATGCGACGTTCGGCGGGATGGCCTATAAAGCCCATGCCTGCCTTGGCTGCCACACGATCGAGGAGAACGGCAAACTGATCGGAGGGCCACAGAGCACGGCTCTACAGAATGCCGGTCAACGGTACAACATGGATTGGCTGTACCGGTTTGGACAGAATCCACAAGACTTTATCATCCATACCGGAGAATTTCTGGCCGATGCGACCGACCCGCAGTTGCGAGCGGTGATCGGTTTCCTCGCCGTACAAGGGGTGATGGACTTCACCTACTACGAGCCCTGGACGAGTCAAGAGTTCGCCAACGCGAGCGTGGATCGAGGTAAGACGCTCTACAAGGAATATTGCGTCCAGTGCCACGGCTTCAACGGCAAGGGTGACGGCCCAGCCACCTCCGGGCTTGAGCCGAAACCGGCCATCCACGCGAACATGCCGTTTGAGAAACTCCCGATGGACTATCTCTATAACGTGATCAACCATGGCGGCGTAGCGATAGGGAAATCTCCGAATATGCCCTATTGGAACCTGACTCTTGGCCAGCAGGGCGTGGCGGATGTGATTGCCTATTTGAAGGTGACCTTCAAGGGAGTGCCGGACATGGCTACTGAGCTAGGAGGAGGAGCGGAAAGTGACTGTGTGCAACCGCGCAAGACCGCCATGGCTCCAGAGAACTTTCTCGCCAGAACGAACCCGTTTCCCTCGTCTGCCGAAGCGATCACGGCAGGAAAGGAATTGTTCCTAAAGGTCCAGCCCGTGGCTTGCGTCATGTGTCACGGAGAGCTGGGGGATGGGAAGGGAGTGATGGGGACGGCCTTTGTACCGCCGCCCCGGAATTTTACCTGTGATGTCATGATGCGAAATCTACAAGATGGTCAGTTGTTCTGGATCATCAAGCATGGTTCGCCGGGAACCGGGATGATGGCGTTCCCCTGGTTGCATGACGAGGAGGTGTGGCAGTTGATTCATTACATCCGGAGTCTCGCAAAGTAGCGAGGTGGTTGGCTGAGGCACGAACGACGAGAGACAAAGAGTGAACTAAGGAGGAAGAAGTGGCAACATTCATTATCTCAGGCAGTCGAGGAACAGACGATCCCACGATGGCGACCTTACCGTTTATGGCCGCCAAGACGGCCAAAGAGCAAGGACACGACGTGGTCCTGTGGCTATGGAACGAAGCCGTGACGTTGGGTCGCAAAGGTGTAGCGGACCATGTGACCGGCGTGAACCTGACTCCATTAAAAGAGCTGCTTGCCGCCGTGCAAGCGGCAGGAGTGCCGATCTGGGTCTGCGGAGCTTGTGCGGTTTCCAGACAAGTCGGCACAGCCGATCTGGTAGCCGGCGCCTCTATTAAAGGTATGCCGGACTACATCAAGGCTGTGGCTGAGCGAGATCGGAGCGTCTCCTTCTGATAGAAGACGGGAAGAAGGAAGTGTCGTATGGCAGCTGACGGTTCAAGTTCCACGCTGACCGAGGATCCTCTCCGTATGATCGAAACGAGAAAGGCCCTCATTGAGCTGCTGGAGAACAGAAGTGCCGAGATGATTGAGGAAGGAGCAGGGCGATGAAGACGAAGATGTTTCCGTTGCTGGCTATTTTGGTGTTCTTCGGGGTCCCCAACGGTGCGGCAGAACGGCATATGATGCAACCGAGAGTACCAGCCGATAAGCTGGCCGAAGCCCGAGCTCTCAGGAGCCCGCTCCTCGCATCTCAAGAAATCGTAGAAAAAGGGAAGGCGCTCTACCACGGCAAGGGCACGTGCTTCACCTGTCATGGAGTGGACGGGGACGGTAAAGGGCCGGCCGGCGCCAAACTGAATCCTTCGCCTCGTAATTTTCAGCATCATGGTTTCTGGCGACATCGCACTGAAGGCGAACTCTACTGGGTGATTAAACATGGCTCGCCTGGAACGGCCATGATCGCATTCGGGTCGGTCTTGTCCGACGAAGAGATCTGGACTCTTATTCAGTATGAGCGAACCTTCGGCGGCATGCACGGGCCTGGAATGAGGGGTCGCGGAGAAGGTATGGGACCGATGGGTGATAGAGGAGGAATGGAGCATCGTGGGCGGAGTGGTGGAATGAAGGAGTGCGAAGGCGAAGCTTGTGAATGATGATCAAACCCTGCTCACCCGAAAGATAAGAAATTGAACCGCTTGCTCGCTGCGGCTATTATGGCCTAGGATATCTTCAGCGCGTGGGCGCTGAAGGAAGTCAGCTGAGGGGGAGGGCCGTATGAGCACAGTAAGAACGGTGGGAACAGGGTTGGTGATCGGGCTGCTGTTGAGCGGCTGTTCCTCATATTACACAGGAAAACACGATACCAAGCTTCGGGCCAAAGCGGCAATTGCAGGGCCCGGTATCACAGGGGAAGCCGAGCTGTATGAAGAATACGAAGGTCGTGTACGGATCAAGCTGAAGCTCCAAGGCACTCCTGAAAGCAAACTGACCCCCGGCCGACATGCGATCCATATTCATGAAGTTGGGAACTGCGAGCCATTTTCAGCCGCCAAGGGGCATTATGACGGCAACATTGACCCACAGGTGAATCCGGAAGCCAATATGAGCCCTGGTCTCGGCAATCATCCCTATCATCTCGGGGATCTACAGAATCTGTTCGTTGATGAAAATCGGAAGGGATCGCTCTATACCCTCACGAGCCGAGTCACGCTGTCCGATGGACTGAATACCCTCTTCGATCAAGACGGCAGCTCGTTCATCATCCACGAGCTTCCGGACCAATATCTGCCTGATCCACCGACCAAAGATGCACCGGGTGGACCGAGGATCGCCTGCGGGGTCATTATGAAGCAGTAACGGTCGTCCAGAAGTCCGCGAGACACCACTGTCGCCGTCTCCGTTACCGAGTGTGCATCGCTATCCAAGGATCCTGTGTTGCGTTTTCCCCCAACCAACAATATCGCCCTGAGTATTTCTGCCTCACAGTAACGCCGCTCTTGCGCGGGGTAACTGCCTCAAACCGTTGTTTCACTGAACATCCGCTGCACCTGTCTTGAAACACGGTGACGGCACCGGAATCGCAACCCACTCTGTCTGAATCCGATCTGATCGCAGTGACTCTCAGGTAATGGAGGCTGCAGACGATTGATGAGTAAAGGAACTGATTAAATTGGATCAACCATCAATGAGGAGGAAGTGCGATGACGACGTTAGCTAGACCAGGGGTTCCTGCCGGAGGGTTTAAGACCGTGGGGCAGATACGTGCAACCAATCAGCTCGTATTTCGGCGCGATCATAATGCGATGGGTATTGCCGTCGAGCTGTTGACCACCCACTCACCGGGTGCGCCGGTTGTCGATGAGCGGGGCAAGTTCGTAGGCTTTGTCAGCGAGTTTGACGTTCTTCGAGCGTTGGAGGCGGAGAAGGATCTCAACCGTCTGACGGCCGAAGATGTGATGGCCAAGGAACATATTGCCGTGACCGAGGAGACGAGCGTCGATGAAGCGGTGAAGCTCATGGAAGAGAAACGGCTCCTGAGTCTGCCGGTGAAGAGAAACGGCAAGGTTTCTTATTCGATCACTCGTCATGATCTCTTGAGAGCCTGGATTGGGCTTGGAGTGTCCATTGAAGATCAGGCTAGCTGAGGAGGCCGCTTCCCGGTGCAGTGCGACTCGGTCGGGATCTGCTTGTCATGGAGTTCATCAATCAGATGTTGGTAAAAGCCTGGAGGTACTAGTCATGACGAAATTAAACAGAGAGTGGGTAGCTGGGTTGTCGGGAGCCGCATTGATCGTCGCGATGACTGTGGTCCCCGCCTTCGCCGACGAAGGCCATGGGAAGAAGGGGCATGGTGGCCACGATCAGGAAGCCCAGGATGATCACAGTGGGCATTACCTAAAACATCTGTTGAAGCATGCCAAAGAGCTCGGGCTGACTCCAGAGCAGATCGGGAAGCTCAAGGCCATCCAGCTGGACTTCAAACGCTCGGCGGCCCGATTAGAAGCCGATACCAAGGTGGCAAAGCTCGAACTGCACGCGCTGTTGGATGATGAGCAGACTGATCTCAAAGCGATCCAGGCTAAAGTCGAGCAACTGAAAAAATCGGAAGGGGCCTGTCTGTTCGAGGCGATCAAAAGTAAGCGCACCGCCATGGCCCTGTTGACTCCTGATCAACGGGAAAAAGACCGTGCCCATCGTGAACAAATGAAGAGCGAGGGGGAGGGGCAACACGGTGGCGGAATGGGAGGGATGGGCCGCGGAGGAATGGGTGGAGGCATGGGAGGCATGATGGGGGGCATGGGAGGTGGATCTACAGGGGGTAGTGGGCATGGACAGAGTAGTGGCGATCATGGGAGTGGCGGATCTAGCGGAGGCCAACAACATCAGCATTGAAAATCAAGCGTTGAAGTCCGGTCTGGACGGAGTGTCCATCACCGGCTGATAGTGTGTTCCAGGAAAGAATGTAACCAGAGGGATATCGATGTACCCACGTATAGTAGTTAGCATCGTCGTGGTCGTTTTAACCGGATCTTGGGCTTTGGCCCAGAGCTATTCGGGACATCCAAAGAACGGGGAGCGTATTTACCAACAACACTGTGCCGGCTGCCATGGAACTTCGGGTGATGGTCTGGGTCCTGATATCAAGGAGTTGATCGTTCCTCCCGCAAATTTTCGGGCGCCGAAATATCGTACCAAGACCGATATGGAGCTGTATCTTGCGATCAAACAGGGAGTCCTCTTTAGCCCGATGCACGGATGGGCTGATCGGTTATCAGATCAAGAGATCCGTGATGTACTGAACTACATTCGAAGCCTGGCTCCTTTCAATCCTCTCGGTTAGCTCCCCTTCCACTGGTCCATGGGCCCTGTCGCATTCTGCGACAGGGGTATTTCGTGGTGAGACCTAGAACGCCACAGATCGCAAGGTCTCACATTCGACTCGATCAGTAAAGTCTCCCCAGATCACGACAATCCATGACTTACTCTTGAACTTCTCTGGCACGGACTTGGCTTTTCAAAGGAATGAACTTTCCTAACAATGGAGGATTAGTAATGGCAATCCAGGACGCTAAGTGTTCACCAGAAACCGTTCCCCTTGCATTTCTTGGAGGCGCCATCGGGGGCATGATTGCCGGTGTCCTTCTTGCTCCGAAGTCGGGGGAAGAAACGCGTCGTGAATTAAAAGGCCATGCTCGAAGGACGGAAGAGGAGATCATCGAAAAAGCCAGGGAGGCACGCGCCGCTCTAGATGAGGTGATTGAGCGTGGCAAGCATTTCGTGGCGGAGACACGCGCGGATGTTGAAGCTGCGGTCACGGCAGGAAAAGAAACCATGAAAGAGAAGATGGATAAATGCTGTAGCTGACTTGACCATCGTGAGGAGGGGTAGAGCAATGCTACGAGTCGACAATATTCGGAAGAAGCTGATCACCCAACGGCGTGAGTTGTTTCGAGAAGTGGCCAAGACGGAAGAAGATCTGCGCTGGCTCCAAAGCGATATCGAAAGCGAAGTGGAGGAGCGGGGGCAGGAGGAGACTATGGTTCGGCTGCTTGATCGTCTGGATGGGCGAGCGAAGGCTGAGATCGAGGCGATCGATCGGGCGCTCTTCAAGCTGGGGTCAGAACAGTACGGTCGATGTGAGCGATGTGGAAAGGCCATCCCCCAGTCCCGACTAGAGGCGGTCCCTGCGGCCGCCATGTGTATGGCTTGCGAACAGGCGGAGGAGACCCAGGCGGCGCTGAGGAAGTAGGCGAGTAAGCCGTTCGCGTTTGTGGTTGAAGGCGGAGAAGGCGGCGCGCCTGGAAGGCTATTTATCAGAAGATTTGCCTGTCCAAGGTCCAGAAGGGTGAGATCCGCCGGTTCCCGCATGTGTACGTCTAATTAGCGGAGACGAGACATCGTTACGTAGGATTACCTCGCGAAGACCCTGACGGGATCATTCATCCGGAGCGTCACGAACAGACGGACACGAGGTGAGATGGAATTTAAGGATTACTACAAGCTTCTCGATGTTGACCGCACAGCGACTGCCGCCGACATCAAAAGCGCCTATCGCAAGCTGGCGCGCAAGTATCATCCGGATGTGAGCAAGGAGCCCGGAGCTGAAGCGCGCTTTAAAGAAATCGGTGAAGCCTACGAAGTGCTCCAGGACCCGGAGAAGCGCGCCGCTTACGATCAACTCGGCAATCGCTGGCGGGAGGGGCAGGAATTTACACCTCCGCCGGAATGGGGGGCGGGCTTTGAGTTCACCTCCGGCGGCGATTCTGCGGCGGATGCCACGGACTATAGCGACTTCTTTTCCGCTCTGTTTGGCAACTTCTCTCATCGCGGAGCATCCACTCGTACGCGTGGCGAGGACCATCATGCCAAGATCTTCATTGCTCTTGAGGACACGTTTCACGGCGGTACCCATACGATTACCCTGCGTGTGCCGCAGGTGAATGCGGAAGGCCAGGTGGTGCTGCGGGAGCGGTCGCTGAACGTACAGATCCCCAAAGGCATCCGTGAGCGCCAGCATATCCGACTTGCTGGGCAAGGTGCGCCGGGAATCAAGGGGACTATCCCAGGTGATCTGTATCTCGAGATTCATTTTCATCCCCACCCTCTCTATCAGGTGCAGGGCCGAGACCTCTCGCTTTCATTGCCGATTGCACCCTGGGAAGCGACCCTTGGGGCGACGGTCAAAGCGCCGACCCCGACCGGCGTCGTTGAAGTCAAAATCCCTCCGGGCTCACAGAGTGGACGGCAGCTTCGACTCAAAGGCCGGGGGATACCCGGCGAACCGGCTGGAGATCTCTACCTCGCTCTGCTGGTGGTTCTGCCGAAAGCGGACACGGAGCAAGCACAACAGATCTATCAGACTATGGCGCGGGAACTGGCCTTCAATCCGCGCGAAGCACTGGGGGTCTAAGTATGGACAGAGACCAGGACCTTCTAACGGGAAGCGTGATCGGTGATGAGGGAGTGCTGTCGATCGAGGAGTTGGCGAGAGCGTGCGGTGCGGAGCCGCAATGGGTCATCGAATTGGTGGCTGTGGGGGTCTTGGAGCCGCAAGGTGCGGAGATCTCGTTCTGGCGATTCCGTGCGGCGGATCTCACCTGTGCCCGCCGAGTATTCCGGCTGCAACGGGATTTTGATGCCAGTCTCGATGCGGCCGCAGTGATGCTCGATCTGCTCGATCAGATCGAACAATTGCGAGCGCGCCTGAAACTGGCAGGGCTGGATGTGGAGTAAGCGTGGCACACCGTGGAGGGTGGAACACGGCTTGTTCGACAAGCCGTTCGACTCGCGCGGCTACCCCGTTCTGTCTGCTTCCTCTTCGCAATAAGCGATGAAATCGTTGTCTATGCAAAACAACCACCATACTCCCGACATGCGGACCTGAGGCATGCGCATTGATCACGTCAGCCTCTCATACGAATCCTGTAACTCTGCCGATGGTGGAGCAAAGTATTGCTAGGCGCACGGAGCAACGCGACCCAATCCATATCTAACCCCGAATACGAGGCACCACATTCCGTTGTCGTCATCGGCCGGGAAAGAACATCGCGCAGTGATGCTGAAGGATCTGGAAACGATTCAGGTGATTGTCAGTGCGTTGGCCGAAGAGGATTATGAGTTGGTGCAAACTATTCCCACCAAGGACTTGAAGCGGATCCTGCCGTCGTTTAATAATCTACTGAAGGTCTGTGTGGCCTGTCATCTTGAGTACACAGTCAATGATCGATCGTGACAAGCCAGGAGCATCAGGCTGCACGGCGGCATGTTCATCAAAGAGGGAACTATGAGCGAGCAACAGACAATCACACAGTTTTATGAAAAGGATCACGACCGTCTGGATGAGTTGTTCAAGACATTTCAAACGTCGAAACGCTCGGACTTTGCCAAGGCCAAGGAAGCGTTCAAGGAGTTTAAGATCGGCCTTCAGCGGCATATTGTGTGGGAAGAGGAGTTGCTCTTTCCAATCTGGGAGGAGAAAACCGGCATGATCGAGGACGGGCCGACGCCCATGATGCGACACGAGCATAGCCAGATCAAGCAGTTGCTCGATGCGATTCATCAAAAGGTGGAGGGACAGAATCTCGATACCGACCAGGACGAGCAAGCGCTGTTAAACCTATTGAGCTCCCACAATAGGAAGGAAGAACGAGCACTCTATCCTGCAATTGATAATGTCATCAGCGCGGACGACTGTGTAAAAGTCTTCAGCGACATGAACAGTATTCCAGAAGACCGGTACAATGCCTGTTGCAGTCAACATTGATAACAATTGAATAGAAAGGGGCGCAGAGTGAGTCACATTCCCTCCAACTTCAGCTTCGACCGGCTGGCTCAACTGGTGGTCTCGATCAGCCTGCTCTTGACGAGTATCCTGGGAGTGGAGCTTGTGTCTTCACCCGAATGTGCCTGGGCCGAGTCCTCTCCATCGCAGCCGAGCGGAAAGCTAAAAGGCAATATCATGCAAGGCCGGGAGATTTTTAACGGCAAAGGCGTGTGCTATTACTGTCATGGGATCGATGGGTACTTGTCTAAGACACCACGACTGGAAGCGGACACCGCTGCGCTCATCGCGCGACTAAGTCCTCCCCCCACCGACTTGCGAAATCCCGACGTCCTGCGTCTGAAAACCAACAAAGAACGGGCCCGCGCCATTCGAGAAGGCCATCCCGGCACCGGCATGTTTCCCGACACGACCATGACCGATCAAGATCTCGCCGACACCTTGCTCTACCTCGCGCTCATCAGAAAAGATCCCAATCCGGAGCAGTAGGCTCTCACGCAATTGACAGGCCATTTTCAGTCGGTGAGAGTCGCCTTGACGGAGTCTTCAACCGTATGTACAGTGTACGGATGAATGGCATTCGCTTTGAGTGGGATGCGGCGAAGGAGAAAACCAATCTCAGGAAACATGGCATTTCATTCGAAGAAGCACGAACGGTGTTTTATGACGAGCATGCCGTCCGATACTTTGACCCTGACCACTCGGGAGCAGAAGACCGCTTTATCCTGCTCGGGGTGAGTTTCAAGTTGAAAGTGATCGTTGTATGTCACTGCTTCAGGGAGAGCGAAAACGTGGTACGGCTGTTCTCAGCAAGAAAGGCAGATAAAGGTGAGGAGCGGGAATATTGGAGGCAAAGACAATGAGAGACCATTACGACTTCTCTAAGATGAAAGGGCATAAAAATCCGTATGCCAAGAATTTGAAACAGCCAGTCACAATGCGGCTAGACTGCGATACGGTTACCTATTTCAAATCCATCGCGGAAGAAATGGGAATCCCGTATCAGAGCCTGATCAATCTGTACCTTCGAGACTGCGCGATGCATCACCGCAAGCTCCGCATGGAATGGGCATCCTAGTGCGAGCCAAGTGGGACGAGTTCAGTTTAGAAATGCTCATCACGCTTGAGGCGCGCATGGGCGGAAAGTGCGTGTCGAGTTTGCAGGGTAATGGGGAGTAGGATGCTGACCCGTAAGAGTATTCTTGAACTGAGGAGTTGTCCTCTTTTGGTGCACGCTAAATGAGATTGCTTTTAGTCCACGGTACCCTTTCAACTTCCTCGCCTCTGCAAACACCTCGCACCAACCTATTTGAATAGTCTCCTTCATACTCAAATAACCAAAGAAGGAGTAACTCGAGATACCAGAGCGATAGGCTCCATGCCTCAAATACCGCGATTGGATCAGCATCCAATATTATCCGTCTTTTCCTCAGCCCTGGATGAACGAGACCATTGCGCATTTCAGTTAGCGCATGTGGACCGTCCTGCCATGAAGACGACTTAGAGAGCTTGTGAAGCTCGGTAAGTGTATCTGGTATGCCTAGTTGAATCTTTGCGTTGGAAAGCAAAAGGCGAAGTTTGTCAGAGGCTGGAAGATCCTCGAAGCCTCTCTTGCTGAGCACTTTCGAATCCTCAACCAAGTACGTCCAGGCGAGCAGTTCAAAGGCGGCTTGGGACAGCACAAGGGACCCTTCTAACCCTCCCGCTCGAGCATTACTCGAAATGTACCACCATATTGATAGGCGTACGGGCTCTCCCCAAAGATCACTTTTCAATCGTCGTAGGCAGCCTGCAAAAGGATTGGATACACACTTGTTCGAGAAAAGATTAAACCATGTTTGGACATTTTCCCATCTCCCTACCGGCCATTCTCGCCATTCTTCCCATTGCCTGGTCCCATCATCGTCAAGTCCCACCGGAAGCAAAGGGGCAACCCAATTTCCTCTGCAGAAGGACAGAAAGTAGGCAAGATATCCTAATAGTTCTCTTGCGTCATCATAGCGGAACACCTCTCCATTCACCTTCTGGATCTTGCCGATGTGAGTGATCCCATAACCTGCCAAATTTCTAAGGGACTTATAAAAGGTCTGATCAGCAGAAGGAGCTCCATCAACTGTGATTACCCAGTCCTGTGCTTCTAGTACTGAAGTGCCAAGGTAATCATGAAAGTTGGGAAGATGGAAAAGACATGCGGCAATGGGCGAACCTGCTCCAACTTGGAGGCTTCTTATACTGCCCGAGATTTTTCTGTGCCAGTGTATGACCCCACTCTCGCCTGCAAGCTCAAGTGAGGAGAGGAGAGCTCGCGCAACTGGTTGCCCGTTTGGTATACGTATTTCGATTTCTCCTAGATGCAGACTTGCAGATACAGGTATGCCAGTGGCATGAAATCGAATCTGAGGTGTCGGTAGCCATTACAGGCTGACAACCCCCTCCCCATTAACCGAGGTGGTATCCTGTAAGACCTCGAATGGTCCTGTGTAGAGGACGATGGACTGATTAACATTAGCAGTTTCGTAGAGAGGCTTGATCGCCAACGGCAATTTAGGGGATTGGTCCATCCTAGAGTTTGGCATCGAAGATGGATGAATGCAGCGTGGCGATCTTAATCCTCGCATCCACAATTCGGCAGCCTTGGCCTGGTGGGAGCGCGAAGATCGGATTCAAGTCGAGTTCGCTGATCTCCGGAATTTCTTCAACGAGGCGGGATACCCGCAGCAACGTTTCTTCCAAGGCATCAAGATCGGCCGGTGGGTGCCCGCGATAGCCGGTGAGCAAGCGATAGCCTTTGATCCCTCGGATTATCTCTACAGCGTCACGGTCGGTGAGGGGCGTGATGCGGAACTGCACATCGCCAAGGATCTCGACGTGAATTCCACCAAGGCCAAAAGCCATCAAGGGGCCGAACAAGGGATCGTCCGTGACCCCGACCATGACCTCCACGCCTCCGGTCATCATCGGCTGCACGAGCACGCCTTCCATGGCATCGAGCTGATTGGTCTCGGCCAGTCGCGTTCTCATCGAGTCAAACGCTTCGCGAACCGCCTCTTCGTTCGTGAGATTCAATTGCACGCCGCCGATCTCAGTTTTGTGTACAATCTGATGTGAGGCCAGTTTGACGGCGACCGGATAGCCCACTCGCCTTGCCAAGCTCGCTGCTTCATCGGCGGTTCTAGCCACGCCTCCTGGCTGAACTGGAAGTCGGATCGCGCTCAGGACATTTCGTGTCTCCTCCACTGACAACCAGCCGGCTCCGCGACGCGAAAGAGCGTCGGCACAGATTGTCCGAACGGCTGGAAGATTCAGATCATCAAAATCGGGAACCATGCCACCCGGCTGTTGTCGCCACTTCGCGTAAGTTGCCGCTTTGCCGAGCACGAGTGCGGGGGTCTCCGGCAAATGGTAGGCGGGAATGGTTTCTGTTTGGGAACTAAACGTACGGTCCATGTCACCTTCCGCCATCCAGCCAATGAGCACAGGCTTGGCCTTCGCCCCAGCCTTTCGCCCATTCTCAATTCCAGCCATGATGCCCTGGGCGATCTCTGCCGTATCTGTCACGGTCACAGCCATATAGAGGATGATCAGCGCATCGATCTCATCAGCCAAGAGGAGCGTTTCAATCCCCTTGGCGTACTGATCCGGTGTGGCAGAAGCAATCAAGTCGACGGGGTTGCTTAGCGCGGCGGCCAACGGGAGAAAGGATGAGAGAGTTGCCCTGGTCTGGGCTGACAATTCCGGAACAACCAACTCGCTTTCCTCGCAGGCGTCAGTACAAAGAACAGCAGGCCCTCCCGCGTTCGTGATGATGCCTACTCGTCGACCCAGTGGGAAGGGTTGATTTGATAGCCCAGAAGCTAGGGCTAATAGGTCCTCGAGCGATTCTGCGCGAATGACGCCGGCTTGATGAAATAAGGCATCGACGGCCACATCGCTGGCTGCAAGCGCCGCCGTGTGAGAACTTGCCGCACGCCGCCCCGATTGTGAGCGTCCAGCTTTGACCGCGATGATCGGTTTGCGACGGCTCACGCGCCGCGCGATGCGGGCGAATTTGCGAGGATTGCCGAAGGACTCCAGGTAAAGGAGGATGACATTCGTGGAAGGGTCTTCTTCCCAATATTGCAACAGATCGTTGGCGGACACATCGGCCTTGTTTCCCACACTCACAAAGGAAGAGATGCCCAAGTGAAATCGCCGTGCGCCGGCAAGGGTCGCAATCCCGATGGCGCCGCTTTGCGACGACATGGCAGCACGGCCTCGAGGGGGAAACAGCGTGGTGAAGGTGGCATTCAGTTGTACGTCGCGGTCCGTGTTCAAGATTCCGAAGCAATTGGGCCCGATCATGCGCATGCCGTATTGCCGGATCTTTTCGGCCAGCTGGCTCTGGAGCTCCGCTCCTTCAGCTCCCACTTCCGCAAAGCCTGCCGTAATGACCACCAACGCCCGGACACCTTTGTCCGCACAATCATCGACGACGGATAATACGTGCTGCCGGGGCACAGCGATGATGGCGAGATCCACTGATTCGGGAATCGTGTGTACTGAGGAATAGACAGGAACTCCGGCGATCTCTGAAGCATGTGGGTTGACCGGATAAATGGCACCCCGAAACTGATTGGTTCGGAGTGCATCGAGAAGTCGATAGCCGATGCTCTTTGGATCGCGCGATGCACCGACCATGGCCACGGAGCAGGGGTGGAAAAACGGGCGGAGTGAAGCGATTGTGGCGAGCCGTTCACGGACCTCGGTACGAGTGACAGTCGTTTCCGTGGGGATCAGTGACAACTCCACTTCCATGGCCTCGCCTTCGTAGGCTTCATGGGTGGTAAACCCTGATTCTCGGAACACCTCGCGCATGGCCAGATTATCGGCGTGAGTGACCGCCCAAAGGTGAGTAAAGCTGTGTCGGATGGCGACTAAGGCCAGTCGTTCCAGCAGCAGCGTCCCTAGGCCTTTCCCATGAAACCCATCGTCCACGGCCATGGCCACTTCCGCCGTTTGCCCGTTCCTCGCCCAGTAAGACCCAGCGGCGATAATACGCGGCATGCCTTTCAGTACTCGCGTCACGATCAGCGTGAACTGCGAACGTGGGTTAGAAGAATTACACAAGGCGGCGATACTGTCCAAAGACGGTGAGCTTTCCGAGAAAAAGCGGTGGCGTCTCGATTCAGGGGATAGCCGATCGACGAGCTGTTGCATCAGCGGTGCATCCGACGGTTCAGCCGGTCGGATTGCGGCGGTCGATCCATCACGCATGATGAGCGAACCGGATTCACTGTGATCGGTCTCCAGGGGCGGAATGTAAAGGGGGCGAACGGATTGCATCGTAGGTGTCCTAAAGCGCCAGCCATTCGGGTTTCAATATCAACACGAGGCCCAAGCTTAACATCACAGCTCCACCGGTCAGCTTCAACCAACGGCCGGCACGTTCCTGCAACTTCCTGCGAGTCAACGTGACCACCGCAATTGTCACCATGACACTATCATCAAGAATGTAGGCCAGGTTATACAACCCAAGATAACCATAGTATTCCCATGTCGGCAACTGCTGCATCGTCAGGATCTGGGTATAGACCGCTGGGAATCCGGCTGTGCAGAGCAATTCGATCATATTTACAAGCCCGGCCAGAACGATGACGCCCACGAAGGCTCCGGCAAGGTTGTCGGCTTGAAGGATGCGGCGGATGCGAGCGTAAAGGCCAGGTTTCGCGGACTCTGGGATGCTCAGCGAAAGACCTTGGTGGAGAGCGAAGAAATCTTTCACGTTCACCATTCCGATGAGGAGCGCGATGCCGCCGAGCCCGATCTGAACGGTGCGCGACAGGCCAATGACGAGAAACACGTTGAGCCATGCCGCCATGAAGGCAAAGTAAAGCAATCCGCTCATGATGACGAACGTTCCAGCGATGAGTGCCATCTTTCGCCGATCTTGTAGATTCACCAGCAGCGACAGGAGAAAGAGCAAGACCCACATCGCACAAGGATTGAAGCCATCGAGCAGTCCGATAACGACGGTGAACAGCGGGAGGCCGAGATCATGGACACGAAGCGGGCCGAACCATCCCGTCTCGATGCTTTCGACCGATGGATGGGTGGCACCTGAGGCCTCCTGGTACAGCTTGGCTCGAATCTCGGCACCAGTCGTGTCAGATGAGCGAAATCCGACGATGACCTCCGTGCCGATGAGGAATGTCGGAACACCGATGGTTGTGATGCCCCGATCCTTTGCCAATGTTGCCAGTCGCTGTCGCGCCGCGTCGTCCTCAGCGATGTCGTAGAGCACAATGTGAAGTGAATGCTGTTCCTGTCGAAGGTCATCGAGAAAGCTCCTCGCGGCTTCACAATGAGGGCAGCCTGCGCGCACGAAGACTTCGATGTCCGGAGTCGTTTCCGCAGCCGGAACATTGGGTGTGCACAAGATCAGCAGAACGAACAGGCAGGAGGTTAACCACCGAATAGAATTGTTCCCGGTTGCTTGCTGGAAGGGCACGGCTCCGTACTAACTGGTGATGTCCGGTGGCGATATGGATCTAATATAAGACAGCACATCCAGCATTTGCTCATCCGTCAGCTTACCGCGAAAGCTGTGCATCGGGCTGAATAAGACGCCGTTCGAGATGGCCACGAGCAGCTCCCAATCCGTTTTCGAACGACTGATCTGAGATCGAAGATCGGTTGGTTGGACGATCAAATCTTGGCTGTCCGGCCCACTCCCATCCAGGTTAGCCCCATGGCAACGGAGACACTGTTGCTCATACACACCCTGTCCGGCCTTCGAATCCCCTCGAATCGTTTGAGCCAAGACCACAGAGGTCGAGAGAGCAACGAAGAGCAGTACGAGAGTCGGCGTCGTCTTCATTTTCGCTCCTTTCACCGTAGAACAAGCACTGGACAGGCCACATGGTGAACGATCGCATGGGATACACTCCCTATGAGGAAGCGAGAAATTCCCTTACGTCCATGGGAGGTCACGACGACGAGGTCCATAGGCTTCGCCTCCTGTTCGATCACTGACGCAGCATGACCGGTGGCGACTTTCGTGCTGACTGTGTATCGAGAGTTCAAGAGTTTGCCGGCGGTCGATGCGACCAGTTCTTCCGCGTAGCGCTCGGCTCCTTCCCACCATGTTTTGGTTCCCAATGCGTCATAGGGGTCATCCACTCCGATCGGAACGACGACATGGAGGATGCAGAGGTCGGCGGGGTCGGCGAATGGATGCTGCAGCAACCATTTCACGATGCGGTCGGCGTCCTCTCGGCACTCGATCGCGATGAGTACCCGCTGAACTTTGCGCGCCGCGCCTCTGACGATCAGCGTCGGACATGAGCCATGCAGGAGCACACGATGGGACACGCTTCCGAGGACAAATTCTGAAAGACGGCTTCGTCCACGGACACCGACGACCATGAGATCGGCCGAGAGATTTTCAGCGCTGTCGAGGATGAGCTGAGCGGGACTGCCGATTTCGTTGATCTTCCTGATTGTCGGGATCTCCGGCGGAGCCATGGTAGCGGCGTGATCCAGAACCTTCTGCCCCGCATCGACCATTGCGTTGCGAAAATCATCGTATCCTTGCAGGTTGCCTGCTTGCGCTACGACCGGATGTTGCCAAATCCCTAAATCGACGCCATGAACCAGCGCGACATCCGTAGGATGATAGAGTTGGAACGTTTGGGTAACCGCTGCGAAGGCCTGATCGGACCAATCAACACCAATGACGACTCTCATGTGATGACCTTTCCCATACAAACGTCAAAACAACGGATGTGGCGCAGTGCCGAACGGAAGCACGCGCGGTGATTCACCGAGGTTGCCTCGAAGACGCCAAGCCCCGTCTTCGAGGCCGAGGTAGTGCACTTCTTCATGCCAACTGTCGATGGGGACATAAAGGCCAGTGGTTTTCGATCTGGCCCACAAATGCCCCGTACAAGTGACCTCCAGCACCGCATCCCGCCCTGCTCCCACCTTGGTCATCTTCGTGAAGAGATGGGTGGTGGCAATCTCCCGGTACTCATCAAAGAGATCTTTCCAGATCTTGCGAATATCGTCCTTCTTCAACCCATGGTAGTTGTATTGGGAGGAATAGATGCCCATGACCTTTTCAAGGTTATGGGCTTTGATCGCTTGTTCCGCCTGTTCAAAGGCTTCGACGACGGTGTTGACCGTCGACTTGTCTACCTCAATCACCGACCCGGACGGAACGACGATTTTCGCCGCTGCTGTGCTGACTCCGACGGCGATGAGGAGAACCAGTGAGACGACCGTCGAACTTGTGCGACCTCGTATGCTCAAGTACGCCTCACTGGAGAGTCGAGCCACCAACTTGCCGGTGTCTTTGTTTTTATCATCGTACGTGCCTCTCTTATTGTGACGGTAAGCCTGTCGGAGAATGTGTCCGCTCTTTCCATTCTAACTGCGACTCGTCCGCGAGGTTCAGATACTCGACCACATCATGATCGCTGACCTGGGCGAAGTCGATATAGTGGTTACCCACAGCCCAGAATGGGTCCGGTGTGGCAAGGATGACTAACTCATCCACCTGCTTGCGAACCTCAGGAATGGTGTCCACTGGGCCAACCGGAATAGCTCCGATCAGGCGGCGCGGCTTGAGGTGTCTGATCGACTGGACAGCTGCGAAGAACGTGGAACCGGTGGCGATACCATCATCCACCAGAATCACGTTGCGGTCGGTAAGCATGGGTAGCTGCCGACCTTGGCGGTACATGCTCTGCCGTCGAGCGATCTCTTGTTGCTGCACGTGAACTAGCCCCTCAACCTTTGTTGAAGAAAGACCGTACGCGCCCATTGCTTCAGGGTTCAGGTAGACCGTCCCTGTTTCACCTAGTGCCCCCAAGGCATACTCAGGATTATCCGGCGCTCCCAGCTTACGAGTGATGAACACGTCCAGCGGAAGATGCAGGCCCAGGCTCAGCTGATAACCAACTGCGACACCACCACGTGGCAGCGCCAAGATCAGCGCTGCCTGATCGTCACGGTATTGGATCAGTCGATCAACAAGCCGTCGACCGGCCTCTTCGCGATTCCTGAACGTCACGCTCTTCCCTTCCGTCCAATCAACTCACCTCAGACCGCTCTCCAGAGTAGGGGGTGGTGGTGCGCCTCGCCCTCATTCTGATCCCAGTGCCTCTCCCAGGGAATCTTGAAGTAGCGAGGGTGGCGAAACAGGATGTCCCCTTTCTCCAATCAGGCAATTTTTACTTCGATCGCTTTAGGCTTGGCCTTCTCGGCTTTTGGAAGATGCACTTTCAGCAAGCCGTCTTTGTACTCGGCGTTCACCTTGGATCCGTCGGCATCTTCAGGAAGAGTAAAACTCCGCATAAAGCTGCCATAGGCGCGTTCGACTCGATGGTACTTCTTATCTTTCTCTTCCTTTTCATATTTACGCTCACCAGTGATCATGAGGACATCGTCATGGACATTCAACTTGATGTCCTCCTTTTTCATCTCAGGGATTTCCGCTTTGATGAGGTATTCCTTCTCATCTTCAGTGATATCCACCAGTGGCGACCATTCAGCGACGGTGATGGCCTCCTTCTTATCGCCACCTGTCGGTACAGGCGTACGACCGAAGAGGGTCGAGAGGCGTTTTTCCATTTCTTCGACTTCTTTGAACGGATTCCAACGAGATGCTGGTTCCCACCGTGTTAATGCACTCATGACCGCAACCTCCTTCAATTTAAAGTGATGATGGGCTACATGCCCTGCTCCCGACTTGTGCATTGACGGTGCCAACGCCCAGGACTTGAAGGATCTATAACAAAATGCGGTGTTCTAGATAACTGGGTGGACGAGGTTCGCTCAGAATGAGAAGAGCCTGTGGCAATACGGGGCAGTGGTGCCAATGGGACTGGTGCCTCTGTCAACAGCCAGGCAAACGAGTCCTCAAGGGCCGAAGGGACGGGGCTTGAGCCTAGCAGTCTGCTGAAAAACCCCTCGCTAAGCGGTGCGTAATATGATTCTCTGTTTTAGGAAGAACGGAGGGGCAATCATGCGCGGAACATTGGACGATCAAGGGCGGTTATTTTCGTATATCTCGCCGGAGCAACGG
>JBGTNJ010000038.1:0-48090 GCA_041743145.1 Nitrospira sp.
GGCATCACGCCAAACAACTTTTACTGGTTTCTGAAGGAGTGCGAGTGGCGCTTCAATAACGGCAGTCACCAACAGCTGCTCAAACAGCTCAAGTACTGGTACAAATCAACCAGGCACTAGCCCTTAGCTATGCCAGCCCCATGTTTTAAACCTGCGTGATTGAGTGGCCTGAAATTCGAAAAAGATAAGCCCTGGAACCACCCAGATTGCACCGTCACTATCGTGAAGATTGCGAAAATAGGAATAGCAGCTAAAGTGTTCAGGATCGTCAGAATTCACAATGGAAGTGAGAACGTTTGCGTCGAGGGCGTATCGCTGCCGCATTATTCAGACCTTCGGTTCCTATATTCGGCGCCGCTATCGTGTGTATCGACGATGCCGTAGCATCAGTCGAAGGCTTGCAGTACATGCTCGGGACTATTGTCAGCTCATAAGCCGAATGTCCTACTTCCCCTTCTCCCTGTACTGTGCTACGAGGCCCTTTATCAGCCATCAAGCTGAAGGTCAGCTATTTCCCCTTCTCCCGATACTTCTTCAGGACATCCTTGAGCGCTTCTTCCACAATGTCATTCGCGTAGCGGTCTTGATCAAGCGCCATGTGCTGGACTTCCAACATCAGCTCTCGATTGAGGCTCAGCGTATAGGTTTTCTTGTTTTTTTCCTTATTTGGCTTGGTCATGGGGAAGGACTCTACTGGCTCCATCGCGCCTAGTCAAGAATATTACTGTACATATAACTGTATCTAATGCTATCTGTATTATGAAGAGGAGGTGATGCTATGGCGATGGTGAAAGTGCTTATCAGCGTGCCGAGGCGAATTAAGACTGAGCTGGACGCCTTACGAAAGGAGGGAACGTCGGCGAGTGGGTTTATTCGGAATCTACTCGAAAAGGAATTCAAGCAGCGAAAGGAAGCCCAGCGTTGAAGGGCGTCTAGCCTGGACCTGTCTTGGGTTGCCGTCAGGTGGGCCGACGGTGGGAGCGAGCCCCTGCTTCTCTCTGTGCCGGAATCAGACTTGTTGAACGTTGAGGCGCACTGGCGCCGTCGTTAAAAAGAAAGGATGGTATCCATGAGCCGAATACGGATTGTAACGATGCGGTTTGACCTCACCAACGAATATGACGCGGCCACATATCAGAAGCTCGCAGAATCAGGACGACGGAGCTCCCGCCGAAGCCGAGGAATGCAGGCGAACTATCTCGCCTCACTGATGTTGGGCGTGCGACCGTATAGTGGGCTACAGCAGACCGGTCTCACCGAACGACCGCAATTCCCCATTGAGATCGACGAACAGCTCGCGCACCTTCAGGCAAGCATTAAAGAAGTCGCAGGCCACATGTCTCGCGGGCTATTGCGAACACAGCGACGTGCGCCAGTCCTTCGGTTTGTGCCGACCAAAGATCACAAGAATCGTGAACAGAGTGCCTAATCGAACGAGGGTCCAATGTTGCATGATGCTGAACCGAAAACATCGCCGCGGCCGGATGTGCCGCGGTATTACCGAGTGGCTTGTCATTTTTGGTCCGATGAGAAGGTCGTCACATGGCCAGACCCGCTGAAGCTGCTGGCCTTCTACCTGCTGACGACGAAGCACCGCACACTGGAAGGCTACTTCGTGCTGCCCCCGCAATACATCGGTGCAGATATGGGATGGCCGCTCAGGCGGGTGCTGGACACGCTCACAAAGTTGGAGGAGCAGGGATTCGTACGCTTCGATCCACGGACGAACCTGATTTTGATCCGCAATGCGCTCCGGTACCAACAGCCAGATAGCAAGAATGTGCAAAAAGCCGTGCTCGCACGAATCCGGAATCTTCCGGATAACCCGGCGTTGTTGACTGAATTCATCGCGCTCGCTCGAGTCCACTGTTTACGGAGCGGGTTGAGTCCGTACGCACAAGGGTTCCCACCGCTGTTGGAACGGGAGTTCCGACCGGTGTTGAATGAGCGTCAGGAGGTGGCTCGAATCGTTGTGTGAACGGTCGTTCGAACGAGTGTTCGGACCGGCGTAGGAACTCTTAAATCTTATATCTGTAATCAGGAATCGGGAATCACTAATCCGAAATCAGGAATCGGGAATCTGCTCGTGAATATCCTGTGAATGTGTGTGGATAGCGAAGGATGACGGAAGAGGGGAATCTCAGTAAGGGTCGTTGAATGGAATGCATACCAGGGCTTCTCTCACGTCGCACTTCGAATGGGTCAACGATGACCACCATCTCAATCCAGACCATCCCAACCCATCCCATACCACCCTCAGGCTCTCTAAATCCTTGTTGTCACAAAGGAAAGAGAGGCCTTCTGGCAACAGAAATGAAAAACGCGCGTCGTCATTTTCGCGCACGCGCACGCAGATATGGTGTGGGGTGTCGGTCGTCAACCTCTCCCGGAAAGTTGCTTGAGTCCAACGAAGGAGTAAAATCATGAAACCTGAGACGCTGAACAACCATGAGGAGTTTCTAGAAGAAAGGCCCACTCCTGTTAGCTTATCGGATGTTGTCGCGGGGATGCCACGTCGTCAAAGGGCTAGCCTATTACCCAGGGTCATCAAAGAAATTGTCGCGGGGCGAATCTCCTCAGCTGAGGCAAGTGAAATTGCGAGAGCGATGAAACGCTAAAAATCCGGAAGGGCTAAGCGCCGGCTGATCCCCGGCGTGATGGAGTCGTCCTCGCGGCTCCGGCCCTTCCTTCCCCACGTGAGGCCCATGAGGAGGGAAGCATGTCAAATCCAGTGGACCGTAAGCACCGGCAAAACACCGAAATACTGAGAACGTTCTACAGAAGACCAGCCGTTAGATCGTGCGTGCGGCTTTTCCAGAAGGTGTTCGATGAGCGATACTGGAAAAGGGAGCAAGCTCTTGCCCGGAAAGCTGAGAGTCTTGATCGGCAGCTGTCTCTTGCCTGTCAGAGGATCTTTCGCAAGGCTGATATCAATGGACTGTCTGTTACCTATCCGCGCGTAGTGCCTGCTTTTGATAGTCGTGCGTTATTGGCGTTACGCCAACTACTAGGAATCACTCGTGACGATCAACGTATCACGACAGCCCTTATCTGGTTCAAGTGGCTGGTGAGGAACTGGGACTTAGAAAAAGATCCCGTTCCTAAATTGCCAAAGGAGATTCTTGATATACAGCCACAGCTGAGACTTTATATTTTTTCTGCCATGCCTCTTCCGAAACTGCCTTCGGATCAGGAAGTTGATAGGCCCTGGCATCTCAACAGCTGGGTGACGGCTCGGTTCTTCCCCGGTGTATCACACAGAGATCTCCAAGAATGTATGGACCAGGTTTATAAATTAGCAAATGCTCAATCAGATGGGAAAGGAGTGCGCCTCTCGAAAGGTGGGGCTCCGTCCCGGTTGACTGGCTCGGAGTGGGAAGAAGCCTTCTTAAAATTTGGCCGTGTAGTTAATGGAGTCTCTCCCAGACTTCCTAGAATCCAGGAGTACATCAAGAATAAGTATGGGCAACACTATAGCGTAAGCCAGATCCGTGCGAGATATGAGAAATTCTTAAAGTCACGACCAGAATACCTGAGCGTTCGATAACTGCACACAGTTCCCGACTGTTTTTCACCCCATCAAGCGTTTTGAAACCGTCCACAGTTTCCGCCTCATAGTAGCCTGCACTCCAGTAACACGGAGGTGCGGCTGTTATGCACAAAACAGTAGAGAACCCAATCCTCACGACCTTTGAAGTGTCTCGCCTTACAGGGCTGAGTCCCGATCGCATCCGCCAACTGGCCAGATGTGGCACCTTACCTTCAATTCAAACAGGCACAGGGCTGCGCATATTCGACCGCCGACAGATCGAGGAATTCAAACGTCATCGCGAACGCAAGGGTATTGGCAAATGAGTCGTAACTCTTCATCCCCCGCACTCCTGGAAACCGTCTTCGCCACACTCTACAAGAGTGCCAATCCTGATGGAGTTTGCGACATGTCGCTCCGCGATTTATCACACGTTACGGAATATTCGAAGCGCTCCGTTGTTCGAGCGATCAAGGACCTGGTCGAGTGCCAAGTGTTGGCGCTTGAGCATCGCAAAGCGGCGGACGGTGCGAACCTGCGCAATCGTTACAACTTGAATACTCGAAAGGATGCAGCATGACTCGTCAGTGTGAACAAATAAGTTCTGAGCAGCGCGATGAACCTATCGCACTCGTCTCAGATATGGAATTTGAAATCGATGCGCCACTGATCAGGGTCACACCTGGTCACTACGCGGCCGAGTGCCTGAGAATCAAGAAAGTTGAACAGAGACAATGGCACCGGACGTACTTGCAGCTCTCCCTCCGACTGCGCGGCATTGGTCCTGAGAATCACGTCATCCTCCCAGCGTTCGTGAACGTACCAAAAAAGGGAAAGCTATCACCCTACAGCAAACTTGGCCGATGGGCGCGGATTATTGCTGCGTATACCGGTGGCCGAGCAGACCGGGTGACCATGAAAGCCTTTGGCGAATTTCTTTTTACCGTCAAAGTGGAAACGGTCACGAAAGCAAACTCTAAGGATGACAGGAAGCCATTCACGCTTCCCGAGGCCGCGCAATACGAGATCGTTTCAGAGATCCTCGACATTGTAGGTCGCCTTGCACAGCGAACGAGTCAACGATGACCACCATCCCAATCCAGACCATCCCAACCCATCCCATACCACCCTCAGGCTCTCTAAATCCTTGTTGTCACAAAGGAAAGAGAGGCCTTCTGGCAACAGAAATGAAAAACGCGCGTCGTCATTTTCGCGCACGCGCACGCACATACGGCGGGGTGGCCGTCATCAACAGCACAAACTGTCCATCACCCGAGCCGGGCGAGGCAACTCCCCGGCTCGACAGGCTGCCGACCGTGCGCGTTGAGACGACGAAGACGGGATTGTATTGGGCAACCTTAGGATCTGGGCGAAGCGGTGAGGAGCGCGGAATACGTACCAGGAAGTGGATGTTATGTGCGGTTCAACCTAATGGCACGCCTCGTTGCCGAGGGTCCTCCTTGGCTCAGGTGACGAGTCCATGCTTGACGGGGAAGTGGCGGTGGTTGAGCGCCACTTCTCCGTCTCAACCACCTCTCAATCATGAAAGGATTCCATATGAAAGTCGATGTCGCGAAATTGAATTGGAAAAATGACCCTGCTTTTCAAGAGGCTGAGCGCAAGTTGTCGCGGCTAGAAGATCGAGAGAGGCAGTATCGAAACCGCCTCGCAGAGTTGGAGGTACTCGTGCGTGACGCCGAGGCCTCGTTAGTTCAGTCGCGCGTGGCGGTTCTGACGGAAGAGTCGCCTAATCAAGCCGCTGGAGCAATTCAGAAACAGTTGGCGCAGCATCAGCGAGAAATTGTCGAGATTCGTGAAGAGCTCGATGCTGTCGAGCTTGCGAAGCGGAAGCTTCTGCGAGCTATTGAGGCTGCTGCAGCGGAATCCAAACTGCGTCTGGCAGAGCAACTGCTTCATCCGTATTGCGAAATGGCAAAATTGCTACGTGCCCGATTGGACGAGGCTGTAGAAATCAACCAACAGCTGGGTTCCATACACGCGCTTGTCGTGAAACAAGGTCTAACCAGCGAGATCTTTGGCAATACGGCGCTAAAGCCGCTCGCCATGCCGGCGGCATGGGCAATGCTGGCTATCGTAAATGGAGCACGAAACCCTGCGTTTCAGTACTGGGTGAATCAGTTTGATGGCACGTTCGCCGACCGATAAGGGCAGGTTGAACCGGTGACGAATTGGTAACCGTTTACAGGAGGATGACGCCATGGCGACGCTAGGAATGGGCCGGTTGGAGGAGCTGGGTAACGTGAATGAGATTCCGGTCGTGGCCGCCGACATCTTTTCGCAGGAGCACATTCTGGCGTCAAAACTAACAGCATTTCTTAACCGCTGGGCCCAGCATGATCTGCTGCCTCAAATTTCGGCGTTACTCGCCACAACTACCAAGGAGGACTCAATGGACGAGCAGCCGGCTGCGGCGAAGCACGAGGGACATCAGGCCGTCATCCAAGCCGAGCGCAACCGGATGGTCGGGATTCAGCAGGCCTTCACCTCCGTCTGGGGCGAGAAGCCACCGGCGTCGGAATTCAAGATTCGGGATGGCTACATCCAGCTCGGCACGGGCGTCGACGATGCCGCGCGCATGTTCAAGGAGCGGAAGCTGACCGTGCTCACCGAGGCCGCGCCACAGTAGGTAGGCGGAGGGAATGAAATCTTTAAGCGATCCATTCATATCCTGAATGTGATCTGTCGAGACAAGGGCATCTATATATTTTGATCAATACAGGAGGATGACATCATGGCGTTAACAATGGGTCGGTCGTGGTTGGAGGAGCTGGGTAACGTGAATGAGATTCCCGTGGTGGCGGCCGACATCATTTTTCAAGGCGCGGCGGTGGGCGTGGTGAAGGACGCCGGGCATGCCAGGCCGTTGGCATCCGGCGATAGATTCGGAGGCTTCGCGATCAGACAGTGTGACAATTCGCTCGGGGCCGCAGAGTCCAAGAGTGTGAAGGTCTTGTCGACGGGCAAGATCAAACTGGCCGTTACCGGCGCCGTGATCACCGATCTCGGGATGCCGGTCTATGCCAGCGACGATGACACCTTTTCTTTCGTGCCGACGGGCGTGTTCGTGGGCTTCGTCTCCCGCTTCGTCTCACCCGGCGTGGTCATCGTCGATGTCGATGCCGTCGGCCATCAAGATCCCTTCGCGGGCTACAGCACGCGCGAAGTGAAGAGCGCCAACTACACGCTCGATGCAGAAGATTCCGGCAAGTTGATCTGCGTTGACACCGACGCCATTACCCTCACCCTGCCGGCCATTGCTGACGGGTTTGGCGGGGCGACGATTGTCAATATCGGAGCCTATGGCACGATCGCGGTGACGATCTCACCGGACGCGAACGACATGATCCTCGGGCCGGATATCACCGGGGCCAACGATAAGGACCTGACCAACACAAAGGCGACGGCACAGCGGTTCGACCGGGTCAAGCTGGACGTCGGCGATGCCGACGGCTACGTGGTGCATGGGCTGGTGGGGGTCTGGGAAAGACAGGCATAGGCGATCGCTGATTTGCAGCATCGCAATGCGGTGCATTCAGAACCACAAGAGAGGAGCATTCATGATGAAGAGTATGGCTGTCAAAGGACCGTTGATCTGTTCGAGCTTTGACATCGACCTCGTAAATGAGAGGCGTCCGTGGTCTGACGATCTGCTGGGTAAGATTGCGAGTGAGGAGTTGGCCAGGGAGGCTTTCCAAAAGAGCTCGCAGCTTCAACAGGAATTCCAAGGACCTGGTTCGTTCGTGGGGTATTGGCGCGCGTTGCGAGAGGGACGCGTCGGAATCATTCGACGCCGATCGTAAACGGTGACGGAGCGCCAATGAGACTGACGCCAAATGGAGAGCGCAAGCATGTCGTTGCATTGGATAGAAAAGGTACTTGGAAACATGCAGGTAATGCGGGTAAGCGAAGCCGCAGAAACGCGCTAGTGTCAGGTTTGAAAACGAGGTTGTCATATCAGTAGACAATATCAACGCCGATGACATTGTATCGAACCTTTTCAAAGATGCAGATCGCAAAAATATTCGGCGTGAACAGACTGACCGTCTACAACTGGGAAAACAACGGCTGTCCAGGCCGACCACCAGAACGAGCGGGCAGACCCGCGAAGATGGACTTTGAACAAGTGCTCGACTGGTATCTCTCTGAGGAAGAAATACGAGGCGTTTCAGAGAAAGGATTGGCAATCCTTGAAGAGGCCATCCGGGAACGGAAACGCAAGCATTTCGGTTGAGCCTGGATCTGGCTGGACACGCGTGGGCGATGGCATGGACAGAGAAGCGAAAGAGCAAATGGATCCAGCAACAAAAACAGAGGCCACTGGCTTCAGCACCCGCGCCGGTTCCTGCTGCCAAGCCCGATCGTCAGGCTCAGGTTGCGCCGATCATGCTACCGGCCTATCCCGTATTCAGCCCGGCAGCCATCGCCAAGGTGCTCGGCGTGCATCGATCCACGGTTGGATATTGGCTGGCGAACGGGAAGCTGGATCACTATCTCGACTGTCTGGACGAGAAGTACGTGTTGCGCTCAGAGTTGATCAGATTCATCAGCGAATACTTACAGCGCCACTATGTGGAGTTGGGCTCCTAATGAACGGACGATGACAAGGGAGAACGCGTTGAAAATAATTTTCTACTTTCTGGAGGTACAGCATGGCTGAGAATCGTGAACTGGCGCTGGTCCTGAAGCTCGTCGCGGATGAATTTCAGAAGGAGCTCAAGAACTCTCAGGGTGCGCTCTCGTCGTTCAATAACTTCATCAAGGATTGGCGGACGCAGGTCGTGGCAGCCGGCGCAGCGCTGTTTGCCATTGCGAAGAGCACGGCGAACTACGGCGACGAACTCTTTAAGACGTCGCAGAAAGTCGGTATCCAAGTCGAGGCTCTGGCCGGGCTGCAGTATGCGGCCAAGCTGGCCGATGTGGATAATCAACAGCTCCAGAAGGGCCTGCAAGCGCTGTCTCGGGCGATGGTCGACAGTGCGCAGGGCACGGGCGAAGGGCATGAGGCCTTCAAGCGGATCGGACTGTCAGCGGTGGACACCAGCGGCAAACTCAAGCCGATGCAGACGGTATTGCTGGAGATGGCCGATGTGTTCAGCCAATCCGCCGACGGTGCCGGTAAAACGGAAATTGCGATGAAGCTGCTTGGGAAATCCGGCGTGGATCTCATTCCGCTATTGAATTCAGGAAAGTCCAGCATTCAGGAACTCATGGCCGAAGCGGAGCGGCTCGGGATTGTCATGAGTGAAGAAGATGCTAGAGCGGCGGAGGAATTCAATGATGCGTTGGGACGGCTTGACGCTCGGGTGCAGGGGCTGACGGTCTCGATCGGATTGCCGCTGGTGCGTGGACTCACTGACGTGCTGCAGATGTTTCAGGAAGTCGAGGCCGCTGCCATTCGGGCTATGAAGGAGATGGAGGGCTTCTCGAAGCACCTATCGCAAAATTTTGGTAATTCCGGTGTCGGGCAACGGCTGATGGATGTCTTTTCTGCCATGGGCTTTGGACATCGAAAAGGCGAAGCACCAGGGGAGGCCGAGCAATTCCTGCAAGGCGTGCTGGGGTTCAAGTCTGGCGGCAGTGGTGAATCTGGGCGTGATGTGAGTGTGGCGGTCACCAAGCCGCAGATTCCTTCGTCCGGCGGGAAAGATGCGACGGCGCATGCCAAGGAGCAGGAGGCCCTCGGCAGGGCGCTCTTAGACATCTACCGCAGCCAAAACAACGCGCTCGACATCCGCAACAAACTCCAAGGCGGCCAGGGGCAGCTGAGCGAGTTCTTTTTGGTGTTCGACCGGCAGCAGCAATTTAGGCGTGAAGACGAAGCCGAGCAGGAGCGCATGGGCCGGTTGATTGTGGCGAACACTCAGCGCGAGGTACAGGCCACGGCAGAAAAACAGGCGATGGAGCGCGATGGGATCGTGATGAATCTCCAGGCCTGGATTGACTATGACAACGCGGTGGGGGCTTCGACGGAGTTGCGGTATCAGCACCAAGTGGATCTCTTAAAGGCGAGTCTCGCCCAGCAGGTGGACATCACCACCGACGAAGCTGGCCGGCTCTTGGACGCCTGGAAGAATGTCGACAACGTGGCCTCGGATTCGATTCTGAACCAGACGCGCTTGACGGCGCAGCAGCGTGAAACGATCGAGCTGCAATCCTTGACGAAGCTCCAACAGATCCACGAGCAGACCTCACAGAACATCTTCGACGGCTGGGCGCGCGGCCTGCAGCGCTATGTGCAGGATACGCAGTCCGGCTTCGGTTTGGGGGCCGATCTGGCGAGGAGAACCGCGCAGACGATGGAGCAGAATTTCCGCACGTTCTTTTTCGATGCCTTCGAAGGCAAGATCCGGTCGCTTAAAGATGTCTTTCAGAGCTTTGGGAATTTCGTGAAGCAGATCATGGCTCAAGTGGCGGCGCAGCTGGCCACGATGTTGGTGCTGAAGGGCATCACCGGGGGCTTCGGCTCGTTTGGGTTGGGCGGCTTGTTCGGCGGGAGTGGCGGCGGCGAGGGAAGTGTGGACGCCGGCGGGCTGATGGGCTTGAAGTTTGCCTCTGGTGGGCCGGTGCTAGGAGCAGGCAATCAAGATTCGGTTCGGGCGATGCTCACGCCGGGCGAAGGCGTGTTGAACCGAAAGGGGATGCAGGCGCTCGCGCAGTTGAATTCTGGGACGGCGGCTTCATCGTCGTCACCGAACGTCGTGATCAATTTTCACGGCGTGCGGGCGGATGAACGGCCGCAAGTGAATTACCGACGGCAGTTTGAAGGAATGGTGGTCGATGTGATTCTCCGAAATCGAGATTTACAGGCGGCTCTGGGGCTTGCACGATGATCCTGCAGGTGCTCAGCGATTGCACCATCAATGGACCTTGTGGCTTTCGGATGTATGGGCCTGGGGAGCTGCTGACCTTGCCCGCCTATCTAGCCGTGCGGGTGGTGAATCTGGAGCCTGAGCACTTCAAGATTATGAAGCCGACCCCGCTCATTCCCGGCGTAGCCGTGCGCTGGCTTTTGCCGGACGATACGGCCCAAGGGCCTGGGACGGTGCAGTTGGTCGACGGTGAACCGCCGAATCGACGGATCTCGGTGCTGATCGATGGGGAGCTCCGCTGGATCCACGAGCGGGATATCACCGAGATCGATCCATGGCCGGCGATCGATGCGAAGCTCGAAGAAGCTGTAGATCATCTGATCTTTGAAGGCGAAGAGTCACCCAAGCTCATACCCATTCAAGAGTGGTTGATTGCCAACTTCGATGAGGATCAGGAGCAATGGCTCGGTAGAAAGTGACCCAATGTCGAAGCCAGCTGCAACAGCCGAACAGCCTTCAATCCCGTGGTCACCACAGCTGTTCGAAGAAATTACCGATCTACTGGCTGAGGCGCTTTATCAAGATTTGCAACCTATTAGAAAGTCTACGGTTTATTCCCCTCCGGGAATGGACCAACATCGGACGTTGACTTTATCGAATGTGCAGAGAACAATCCAATCCACCAATGAGAAAGAATCACAAGAAGCCGATTGTAAGGTCAGGAGGGACTGTTGTTAAAAGGATGCACATAGTTACAGAAGCTTACCTTTCTTCTTTCATCGATAGGGAACAAGGCCCCAAGGACTCACTATGGGTGTTCGATAAATGTACAACGGAAGTGCGTTTGCAACCTATAAAAGATACGGCGGTAATTCGCAGGTATTATGAATTGCCCATGCCGGACGGCACGACTGATAGCTCACTGGAAGAAGCATTCAGTCGGCTTGAATCTAAGGCGGTGCCAATAATTCGAAGATGGTGTGAGGAGGGTGCTATCCCAACCGTAGAGGAAATTCCAGATGCGGCAGCATTCGTTGCATGCCTATTTGTGAGAGTTCCTCGTACTGTTGAGTTCATCAAAGCGATGTGTTCAACAATGGCAAGTGCACGGATTGAACTCTTATCCAGGAATGAACAACAACTTCGTTCCATCTACTTGGGAATGAAAGAGATGGGAAAGTTGGAAGATAGTTTAAGTTTTGAAGAATTCGCGGAATTGACGAAGGATGTCGATGAGAGATTTATTATCGAGACTTCGCCAAAGTACGCTCTAGCGTTGGCTGTGAAGCAGTTTGATCGTATTTACAAGATTCTGGTGGGCATGCACTGGTGTCTCTATGATTCCAGGCCTTTTAGTGGAAGATTTATGACATGTGACGCTCCCGTGAATGTATTTTTCTATGAAAATGGAAAGGCAGCTTTTGGTGGAGGGTTAAGTCGAAAAGATGTCGAAGTGAACCTGCCATTGTCTCCATATGTGTGTCTTAGTCTAAATCGGAAAGGAATCGAAAAGGTTCGTAAGGCGGATGCGTACTTTGTTATGGAAGTCAATAAGAGGACGGCATATCAAGCCGATCGATTTGTTTATTCCTCAGCAAATTCTAGACGTGTGGCTCGTTTCGTCGAAGAAGGTAGTGCTACAACCAAACTTCCACGCATTGACGTTGAGGCAATTAAACAGCAAGCGCACAAATATTTGAAAGTTCCTTCGCAAGATGAATGAAAAACAATGTTTTAGAATTCTGAACACTGTTTGAGTGTACGCAATGAGTGCAGCCGTCTATGTAAGAAAATCGACTGCCCAGACGGGGATGAGCGAAGATGCCCGTTCAGTCGAGCGTCAGAAGGCTCGTGCAATTGAGTACGCCGGCCGTCATGGCTGGACGGTTGCAGCTGAACACATCTTCGAGGACGATGGTATCAGCGGTGCCGAGTTTGAACGCCGGCCTGGATTTCAGCGGCTCAAGGAAACCCTCAAAGGTCGTTCTCCGTTTCGGTTCTTGGTTGTGATGGATGAATCGCGGCTCGGTCGGGAGTCGATTGAAACCGCGCATGTGCTCAAGCAGCTCTCACTCGCCGGTGTCCGGATCTTCGCCTACATAGATGATCGGGAGATCGTTGTTGATAATCTCATGGACAAGATGAGGCTAGCTTTCACTGGCCTCATGGATGAAGGTGAGCGGTACCGTGCTCAGCAACGTACATTCGATGCCTTGTATCGTAAAGCGATGCTGGGCCATGTGACGGGTGGCCGAGTTTACGGTTATGACAATGTTGAAATCGTCTCAACCGTTCTGGATGCATACGGTCGACCAAAGCGGGATCACGTTGAGCGCCGCGTAAACCAAGAGCAAGCGGCCGTCGTTCGTAGGATCTTCCGGCTGTGCGCAGAAGGCAAAGGAATGGTTTCGATCGCCCGGCGCCTAAACGATGAAGGGCTGCCGGCACCACGTAATAGCCAGGGACGAAAAATCTCATGGAGTCCTTCTTCAGTCCGTAGCGTGCTGTTCAGGCGGCTCTATCTCGGGGAAGTGGTTTGGAACAAAACGAAGAAGCGCAACCCGTGGGGCATGCAACAGCAGCGGAAACGGCCAGAAAAGGACTGGCTGAAGATCGCAATGCCGGAGCTTCAGATCATCTCTGAAGTAGAATGGAAAGCCGCCCACGAAAGGCTGGACGCCACTCGGTCAGCCTATCTGCGAGGAACAAATGGCGAGCTATGGGGTAGGCCCGCAAGCAATCTAGAGTCGAAGTATCTGCTGACGGGACTTGCTCGATGCGGACAGTGCGGGGGTAGCTTGTATGTACGAAGTAGCTCGCGCAAAGGCGCTCGAGCGCTTTTCTACGGCTGCATGACCTACCACTTGCGAGGGCGAATGGCTTGCGCGAACAATGTGCTGATGCCGATGGAACGAGCCAATGAAGAAGTGCTTCAGGCGCTTGAACAGCAGGTGCTGCATCCAGATATTACGCGAACAGTGGTTCGAAAGGCTTTGGAGAAGTTCAAGGCTTCTGAAAGGGAATGGAAGGAACGTCGTGAGGTGCTCCATAGGCAAATCGCCACGGTCGATTCGGAAACGAAGCGACTGGTATCAGCTATTGCAGCCGGGGGAGACATTCCCCTGCTGGTGGGAGCCCTTAAAGACGCGCAGGAGCGAAGAGAAGCTCTTTCAAAGGCTCTCGCTCATGTCGACAGCCAAACGCATTCTGAGGCCGAATATGAGCAGCTAGAGAAGGAGCTGAATGCCCACTATGAGACGTCATGGAAGACGGTTCTGGCTCGGCAGGTAGGCCCAACCCGTCAAATTCTCCGGAAGCTGTTCAATGGTGAGCCAATCCCTTTCACTCCCGCAAATTATGAGGCCGGACGTCGATATGAGTTCAAGGGAACGGCAGCTATAAGTAAGCTTGTAACAGGTCGTGCAAAGGCCTTGGTGTCCCCAACGGGATTTGAACCCGTGTTACTGCCTTGAAAGGGCAATGTCCTAGGCCAGGCTAGACGATGGGGACGTGCCAACATGGGCAAGGAAACAGCCGCACTCATACCACACTCGTAGTTGTGCTGTCACTAGGAACAGTGCCGATCCGAGGAACTCAGTAGTCGGCTATTCACGACGCTCAACATGGTGAGTCTACGGGCGGTGTGGGATGTGCTAGGCTGGCGTCTTATAGAACGGCAATACCGCATCCGTCGCAGCGAGGGTGTGGAGACTCTGGTCTTTTGAGGAGAGGATAGGCTCGGTAATTGGCCAATGAATCCCCAAGGCCGGGTCGTTCCAGAGGATTCCTTGATCATAGTCTGGTGAATAATAGGCGGTGCATTTATACAAGAACGACGCGGTGGCACTCGTCACGCAAAAGCCATGAGCACAGCCTGGGGGAATGTACATCTGTCGAAGGGTGTCTCCCGATAGCTCGATTCCATACCACCTGCCGAATGACGGTGAGCCCTTGCGGATATCGACAACTACATCGTACACGGTCCCCTCGAGCGCCATGACAAGTTTCCCTTGAGCCTGCGGTTCCTGGAAATGGAGTCCCCGGAGTGTATTCTGGATGGATCGTGAAAAGTTATCTTGGACAAACCGTTCGGAGATACCGGCGTTCCGATAACGGTCTTCATGAAATGTCTCCATGAAAGCCCCGCGGTGATCGGAAAGAAGAGTAGGTTCGAGCAAGAGCACACCTGGAATATCAATCCGCGTCACACGCATGGCACCCTCTGCTTAGGAAGTCGGGTTCGATCCGCTCGATGGCCCACTGGACGGATCGACGATGTCCGGTCTATCAGGGTACAATTTCTCCAAACGATCGACGAGAGGAAGGGCTTCAGGCGAGCTGCTCATGCTCGGCTCACTTACCGGGTGGTCCCACACGAGGGTTGTAATGTTAGCCTCTAGGAGGAGCGATCGGATTGTGGCGGCGCAGGCGTCGAGGGTGAGTTCTGTCCCACCGCGTAGGTCAAGAACTCTATCCTTCGGATCGGTTGGTGGTGCCTCCGTGTGTATCAATGACCAGCACCGGTCAAAAATGGTTTTGCGAAGCTCCGGTGGGAGATTGATCGTCGTGAGATCAGAGGTACACAGAGCCGATACGAAGAGGACAAACTGAAGGTCGGGCATTTCTGGATTTAGAACATTGAGAGACGGCATACTCTCTTATTATCAGGAGTGACGCGTGGTGAGTCAACCAGAGGCTACCAATGAGTGCCTGCCGTCGGACGCACAGGAGTTAGGAGTATGGTGACCATCGTTCTCACCGGACAGTTGCAGACTATTGATGGGGAACGTGATCTGGCATGTGAGATGGACAAATCTATGTCTATTCGGCAACTCATTCAGCGACAGGGAATTCAACTTCGTCATATCCTTCAGCTGCTTCGAGAAAAGAAGGTCTTGGTGACAATCAATAAGAAGATCGCCAGCGATGATTCGATGGTCCACGATGGGGACATGATCCGTTTAATAGGGCACGACGGAATGGGAGGCAGTGGCCTTGGCCCCTCCCACTCGTAATTGAGGTCCAAGGACAAAACGGGGCCGAGAACCCAATTAGGTCTCGACCCCTGGATGCCCCGAAACCATCGGCGAACTGTCTGGCGTGAGTGAGTTGCCTTTCTCAAGGAGACTGGGATGCGAAGTCGGAGTTATTTCTTGCCGAGAATCGCGTCCTTAGCAGCCTTCGCCACGCGGAATTTGACAACACGTTTGGCTGGAATCTTGATCTCTGCACCGGTTTGAGGGTTGCGGCCGATACGCGCCTTCCGGTTGGCGAGCTTGAGCTTACCGATGCCAGGCACGGTAAAGACATTTTTTGCCTCTCGATAAGCCAGGGCCGCCAGATCATCAAGAATCTGCACAGCGCCTTTCTTCGTAATACCGGCCTTCCCGGCGAGATAGTCTGCAATTTGCGACTTGGTCATTGATTTTGCCATTCGGGAACCTCCTTGAGGGTAAGGGATGAAAGACGCCTAGAATTTTTCCTGACGTGCTTGGTACAAAAACCTCCTTGCTGGCATTGTGCATCCTGATGCGGATTCGTGCTCACAAGGGGAAAACCCGCGAGAGTGTAGCCAAGAGTCTAGAGAGTGTCAACGAGAAAAACTGCATCTGGCGTGGGGAAAAGGCGTCAAGTGGCCTCTTGCGGATAATTAAATGGAAGGGTACAGTAGAGCCGGATGGTCCTCCTCTGAATCAGATGAGGCCAGAAATCTGGAGCACGCGCTGTGGGTAAAGACCTACCAATTTTATCCGTACGTACCTCTCAGTCCAGTGCTGAGGAATCAGAAAACTTTATTTATGCACGAGTGTTCTGTCAGAAGGAAAACTCTCCTCCTCTGAAGTTGTTGATTGAATTCCTTCAGTCTCGTGGGCAAAGTCCGATCGTCCCCCCAAATCTTGATGAATCCGTTCTCCAGGAATGGGCATGGGTTCAAATTGCCTTGGGATACCATCGTGATCGCAAGCCCATTCAACTCTTTTGTATACGTGATCGCGGCAGCTATCTCGATGTGTATGATCAGGAGAAGAAGCAATTCATCGAAATGCTGTCCGATCATGCAGACATAGAGGCACAACTCGCGCTTGAATACGTGACACGGTGTCGATTTATCCTGACAACGCGTATGGCTGAGAATGACGTGACCGACGACGGCTACGATTTTAATGGGTGGATCCTCGAGTTCTATCAGGAACAGTGCGCCGGGATCGTCCAAATCGACAATCAAGGCTTCTACTCCCCCAAAGGCGAACTCATCGTGGATCTGTCGATCTCGGCCGAAACCTGACGTGTCAGAGACACCCCTCTTGCAGCCAACACCGCTATTTGAAAAAACTGCTCGGTGGTTTGAACGTGCAAAGGCCTCGCTCTTCGACAGTCTCCCCTGTCGCCGAGGCTGCTCACACTGCTGTGTCGGTCTTTTCCCTGTGACGCTCCTCGATAGGCAGGAAATCCAGCGCGGTCTTCAGTTGCTTCCCATGGAACACCGGAAGAAGGTAGAGGCCAAAGCCCAGGAGCAGGTTAGTCAACTACGCGTTGCCGCACCGTGTCTGATGGCGAATCCATTCGTTGACCGGTGGCCGGATGAGGAGATGGACACACTCGTCCAACGATTCGATGCGCTGCCATGTCCAGCTCTGGAAAGCGACGGACGCTGTGGTGTGTATGAATATCGCCCGCTGGTTTGTCGCTCTATGGGACTCCCGATGGACAGTGATGGTGTTGTGTCAGGCGCTTGTATTATTCAGACGTCCGTCCCTCTCATTCGGCTATCCGACGCCCTTCGCGAGGAAGAAAACCTTCTCGCTGGGAGAGAAGCGGAGGAACTGGCCGCCGTTTGTCACCAAAATGGAGCGCAGGGCGGAGAAGTGTTGCTACCGTATGCGTTCTTGCCTGATTAAGAGAGGGGCGGTGGGAAGAGCTACGGGCACGATCTAGACAGTATCTTTCACCCTATGCTAAGGTGACTTTCCTTAGTTGAGGGGGCGCCTGTAGCTCAGCTGGATAGAGCATCAGCCTCCGGAGCTGAGGGCCACAGGTTCAAATCCTGTCAGGCGCACCAAACCGCTTCTTGTAGCTGGCATCGACAATTCAATACCCGGTGGGGCCGTTAGCTCAGTTGGTAGAGCAGCTGACTCTTAATCAGCGGGCCGTAGGTTCGACCCCTACACGGCCCACCAAAATCAACAACTTACAAGACTCGCCTGATCGACTAGCCCGCGACTGTGCTAAATTGTGCTACATTCCGCGGGCGATCTAAAATCGCCACTCCGTCCCGCAGACTTTCTGGATAATGGTGCGCGTAGCGTTGCGTCATGATGGGCGACTTGTGCCCGAGCAACTGTTGCACCTTGTAGAGATCGATACCGGCCTGCACGAGTCTCGTCGCGAAAGTGTGACGGAGATCGTGAAAGCGAAACTCCTCGATCTTTGCCTTGCTCAGTGCGAGGCGAAAGGATCGTCGGAGGTGGCTTGACTCCATCGGCGTGAAGGCTTTGCTGCAGAACACGCGATCGGATGCCAAGGACCGAACCTTCGATTTGTCCTTCAATATCTGCAGCACCGTCTCATTCACCGGAATCGTTCGCCGCTCACCGTTCTTCGATCGCATCACGGTGACCGTTCGGCGAGTGACATCCACGCTACGCCAGGTGAGTTCGAGAATCTCGCCCATCCGCATCCCGGTATGCAGCGCGAAAGTGACGAGATCATGGAGCCATGGTGCACAGGAAGCGAGGAGTCTGCTTTCCTCCTCGTCGCTCAACCACCGGTCTCGCTTGTTGTTCTCTTTTTCCATCGACACCCGCATGACCGGATTCTGATCGCACCACTCCCACTCGCGCATGGCCAGATTGAAGGCCTTTTTGAGGTTGGCCAGCTCTCGGTTGATCGTGGCTGGAGCCACGCCGTCCGCGTAGCGTTTGTTCTTGTACGCCACGATCTGTTTCGGCGTGATCTCCGCGAGGGTCTGCTCACCGAAGAAAGCTCGGAGGTTTTTCATATACCCCTTGAGACCTCGGTGACGAAGTTTGCGTGCCACATGCTCTTGCTCATACCGGTCCATCAGTTCTGGAAACGTGTGAGACTTTGCCGCCGCTCGTTCAAAATACTGGCCCTCGATGATCTGCACTTTCACCTTGGATAGAATGGCATCAGCGAGCCGGCGGTCTCCCGTGCCGGTTGATCTCCTCACCTGCTGACCTTGATACGTGAAATACATCCACCAGGTAACTCCCCGTTTGACGAGCCCCATACACATCCTCCCTTCTACGCGGGCTCGCTGTTGGTCTGGTTTCCCCGGCGGGAAGTATAGACAGCACGTTTTGCTCTCGCAATCAGGGCATCTACAGAGTCTCCCGTTGTACGCGGGAGTCCGAGGATCAATCGTTGATCGCGTCTGGTTACTACAAAGGTACGCAACCAATCTTTAATCGCCTCCATCTCGAAACGAACCACACCATGAATTTTCAGGCAGGGGATTTTCTCCTGTGCCGCCCAGGCATACAGGGTCGCCGGTTTGATATGGAGCTGCTCTGCGAGTTCTTTCACCGTCAATAACATTCCGTCACCTGTTGTCTAGGTCGAATCGAGGGAGTCTGCCGACACCCCCGGTCCCCCTACATGTGCCCGCGTCACCGCCGGCGGGGATGGAAGACAGAGCTCTCAGTGGGGGCGGGCCATCGCTACGGAGCAGCGGATCAGGCCTTCCCAAACTTCCTCTGTCCACTCTTCCCCCGTCCAGGCCTGCCCGCTGCGAGCGCGCTGGACCCTCCTCCTCCTTCTGCCCCACCCCCGTGGTTTGTGCGGGGTGGGGCACATTTTTGAAGGAGGAACTCGGATGAAGAAACCTGCGCGACTCGCAACAGTGGCTAATCAGCCATCGGACTCCATCGGGACAGCGGAGCCGTATCGGGCAGCTCGATATCGAGTGACGCTCGTCTGTGAAACGGAGGGAACCGGGACGGCTGAACCGATTCGGGATTCGATCACCGCAGTCCAGTTGTTCCGACCCTGTTTCGACGGTCTCGATCGTGAACATTTCGTTGTCTGTGGGCTCGATGCGAAACATCGGGTGATCGGGATCAACGTCGTGTCGGTCGGCACGCTGACGCTCTCCATCGTCCATCCGCGGGAAGTGTTCAAGCCGTTGATCGTGATGAATGCCGCCGCGTGGCTGTGCGCCCATAATCACCCCTCCGGAGACGCCGCGCCGAGTCAGGAAGATCGGCTGTTGACCAAACGACTGCGCGAAGCCGGGGAATTGTTGGGCATCACGCTGTTGGATCATCTTATCCTCGGTGAAGCACGTCATTTCAGCTTTGCCGATGAAGGCTGGCCTGGAGCCTAAGCCTCCACCCACGATCACGATATCCTGAGTGGTCTACGCCCTCAGGATCCGCAAGACCCAGAGCACGGCTGAGGCTGTGAGCGCAATGCCGATCACGGCCGCCCCCCAACCGATGATGTCCGCCGAGAGTGCGTTGCCCAATTGATGGAGATCCGATGCGACGGTGGCCCAGGCCATAATGCGCTACTCCTTCTTCTTCACTCATTCGTTTCGTTGTGCCTTCGTCTTTCGTCTGCTGTCGTCGTTGTGATTTTCTGTTTCTTCTTCTCGTTTACTCTTCTGTCTCACAGAGCAGCTCCTGCCACGCGTTGCAGGAGCCACTCGCTCGACGCCTTAGTGGACCAGCGATTTGACCCGCTTATAGGCGTAGATCGTGAGCGCCACGCCGATGAACACCACGCCCCAGGCCACAATATCGGCCTTCACGTTGGAGATCGTCGTGGTGCTGGCCGTATCCACCGGGAACACCTGCGCCAATGCGGTGTGCGCACTGACCACGGTCCCGAGGACGGCTAGCGAGAAACCTTGCCAGAACTTCTTCATACCCCTCACCTCCTTTCCGGGCTATAAGTACGGACCCAGCATCAATCGGACGATGATGCCGACCGTGAAGCCCCCGAGATACAGAGCCGCCGCCCAAAAGACGGCAGCATCAATCGCGGCTTGATCCATCGCAATTCCGTTCCTGGTTATCGACGCCGATACATTTCACATCCGGCTTCACTTCCGGTTCCTTGAAGAGCGGCGATGCACTCGCCGCGACTTCATCGAGTGGTTGCCGGGCTAAGAGCTGTGGCAGGACCGGAGGACTCCCTTCACCGCCCCAGAGGATGCGATCCGACACCAAGCTCGGCACGCCATTGACAATCTGTTCCATGACGGGAGCCCCGACCGGTACAGCGATCTGCCCCGCGGTCAGGATGCGACCTTGCGCGTCGACCCAGTAGGCCTTGCCATTCATGACGATGCCGCCTTCGATCCGGAGTCGTTCTGGAGTTCCACCTGCGGCTAAGGAGGGTACCGAGGCAGGCGAATCAGTCGTAGGTGTACGCTCCACTGGTTTCAGGAGCAGAGGTGTGGCCTCATTCGGCGGCGGAGGAAGCTGAACGGCTGAGGGCTTCGTCCCCGAGAACCACGTCCCCCAGCCGATGAAGCCCAGCGCTCCGACGAGCCCAAACAGCCCAACGAGAAGCAACGGACTGGATAGAATAGTTTTCATGCGGCGTTCCTCCGTGATGCCGCCGGTGGCATAACTGGAATAGTACGCGTAGATCTTCGGGTCATAGCGACCGATCAAGGTGCGAATGACCTCCGTCTCTTCGGGATTGCCTCGGACAAACCCCTGGAATCGTCGGCGCATCCCGAACCGTTCCATGCGCCGAAACTTAATCGTGCTCTCCACCAATCGTGTCACGCCGGAAGTGAGTTGCCGGTAGTCCTGGGCCATCAAGAGGACATCGACCCCGTAGTGGCGATGGGTTTCGAGCCAGCGGAGAATGTCACCCGGTACTTTCTCCCTCGCCCGAAAGATCGTCTGGGCCTCATCGAGACAGACGGCAGAGCCCGGTTCGATGGAGAGGAGCAACGAGGGAATGGCCGGTTGATCGGTCCAGAGCGTGACTTGTTTCTGGAGTTCCGAGAGTGGTCGCCCTTCGAAGAGGGCCAAGCGATCGAGATAGAACCCATCCACGGCCACATAGAGCCGGCGTCCGGCGCGAAGCCAGGGCAAGAGATAGTCTGCGACTGCATAATAGGATTTGCCACTGCCGGGCGTGCCTTCCAAGAGGGTGATCATGAGCCCCACCGGACAAAGGGAATCGCTTGCAAGGTAAACCGCACCAACATGGCCGAGGCGATAATCGCCACGGCCTGACTCATGCCGGTGGCGCCGAGGACCCAGGTGTATTGAATGGGGATGACGGGTGCAGTGAGGGAGCCAGTCCCGACCGAGGCCAAGAGTTGATCGGCCACCCCGAGGACCGAATCCCAACCCCCCTTCCAGACATCCGCAAAGGACAGGATCATATCGAGCAAAAAGCAGTAGATCAGGTTCAAGAGCGCGGTCATGGCTTAGCTATTCCCCACAAAGATGATGCGATAGGCGGCGAAGCTGGCCCCGGCGATGACGATCGCGCGAAGGGCCAGGAACATCACGGACCAGTCGTTGAAGTTCACCGAAAAGTTGCCAAAGAGTGAGGAGCTCAAGCTGATCGTGGGCAGATCCGAGGGCCAGGTGAGCGATTGCAGGAGCGCCAGTTGTCCCGCAATGCCGGAGCCTTTCCAGGTCGTGAGATGTTCGTCCAGAATCGAGCCAAAGGAGCGCTGATCGTGATCGCCCGTCGAACATTGCACGGTGGTGGTGCTGTCGTCCTGTGAGGTGGTGGAGCCATCCGGATTCGTGGTGGTCGTGGTGGTGGTCGTCGTTTGCTGAGAGGTGGTCGATGTGGTGGGCGTTCCAGCCGGTGGCGTGGTATTCGGGTTGACCACGACATCATCGGGGGTCACCTGGGAGGTGGGCACCACCTGTGTCGACAAATCCGTCGACTCGATGGGGATCGTGGTGACGGCATCGGCGCCGGGTGCCGTATGCCCCGACCCGACGGGCGCTGCGTTACTCTCGATGGAATGGGGATCACTGCTTGGAAGGTTCGTGAGATAGTCCGTCACCTGTTGCGGCGTGGCGGGCAGCCCAGGCACGAGGACGCCAGGAGGCGACCCCTGATTCGGATACGCCCAACACCCCGACGGCTTGAAAAACCAGCCTTGCCACCCGGCCGGCACCGTCGGATAGGGCGGACCCGTGAAACAATACGTGGTGGGGATGGAAATCCCTTGCGCGGCGCTCGCGTCACAATCCGGATGACCTGGACACTGATGCAACGTGCCCTGCGGGACCACCACCCCATCCACCGACACCCCACTCGGGCCAGCCGTGGCGTTTTTGATCTCGGCCACTTGCCCGTTATTGAGTGCCACGGACAGCAGCGTCAACCCCGCGAGCACGCCCAGGACCGGCCAGCCCCCTGTGCCTGCCGCGACCAGCCGCACCGCGACACTCGTGCCGCTCGCCTGGGCAATCGCATGGCCGAGCGCCGTACTGATCGCCCCCCGCTGGGCCGCAATCGTCACGGCCTGGGCGGCCGGGGTGGCGATCCGCGCATAGGAGACCGCCAACGCCTGTGCCGGCGCCCAGCACACCATGACGCCCAGGACATAGAGCAAGAGCCCGTATGTACTGAGGCTTAGAGCCGCCCGGACAGCATGCCCGCGATGAAACAGACGAGATAGAACAGCGTCCATTGTAGTTGTTGCTCCACTGTGAGATCGGTGAAGATCATCGAATCTCAGGGATCTCGTTACTTACTGGGGTGCCCATGTGAGCTAGTTGCTGCCCCCTGCGTGATCGGTTGATAGCCGGTCACGTCGATGAACCGTTGCCCCTTGAACTCCCGGAGATTGACCGTGACCTGAGCCAGTTTCATTTTGTTCGCTTCCATCTGCTTATAGAGGGCCTCGTGGTCCTCGGAGATATTGGCTTCCAAGGTGGTCGTATCCTCCTCGAAATAGAGCACAGCATTCCGGAAAGTCCGGGTCCCGTCCTGACTCGGTCTCGCCTTAACGCCCATCACCACGCACGTTGCGACAAACTTTGACATGTCATTCCCTCCTGGTTAGTGAATGTGAGTTGTTAGTTGGACCATGGAAACCAGCCCTGCTTGCTGCAGGACCACAGATAGACCCACGTGGTGCCACAGTCCTGGCAGCGACCACGCAGTCGGGGTCCACACATGAACAGCGTCAGCACCCCGCTCTGACACCGACGGCAGAGGACCCGCCGCTCGGGTCCGATCACCGGTTGTTTCGTTCGACGCGTTGGAGAGCTCGGCTGCTTTTCCTGAGACTCAGGGTTCTGCGATTTCATCAGAGGCCTCCTGTGTGCATGATGTCGGTCTGCGATGAGTCGGCGGTCTCCTCAACGCGGATGCCCTGCCAGACGGCCTCGACCTCAAACACATGCTCGAGACGCGCCTGGACGGCCTGCAGTAAGAGCGTCTGGAATCCATCAAGTTTGGCGAGCTGATAGAGTCCCAGCCGCAGCACGTCGGAATAGCTGGCGTCTCGTTTCGCTGCGAGGCTCATCAGTAACGCTCGTTCCTCATTGAGGAGTTTCACCGTCTGGCTTGAAGTCTGTTTCACTACGTCCTCCGTCGTGTCAGTGTGAGTCCTCATTCAGGACTTGTGTGTGGGTGTGGTGCTGGTTAGGCCATCCCGTTGCCATAGGCTGCCGAGAATCCATCTCGAGGATTCCACCACTGCAGCCTGCGTTTCGTTTTGGCGAGCTCCCGCCCGTTCTGTAAGAGGGCCAGATGTTTGCTCCGCCAGCGATCCACCCCGTCGACGATCGTACGGACCAGCCATCGTTCCCCCGCGTCCGGATGGGCACAGAGCAGGCTCAACGTCGGTGCCAAGCTCTTCTCCGCCCAGCGTTTGACCTGTTCGATCGTCTTGACCGCCTGCACGATCGCGAGTTTGGCCCGGGCCATCCCGTCGGTGAGGACTTTCCACCAGTCTAAGATGGGCGCGTAGTAGCGATCTTTGGGATCGTCCGCTCTGGTGCAGTCCCGGAAATCCACGGCGGTACGGAACACCCCGACGATGTAGCGTTGAAAGGAGTCTTGATCCAATGTGGACAGGGCCAAGCCCACGGCCTGGGCTCGTTCTCGCTTCCATTCCATCTCCCAGCGCATCCAGGGGCCGTCGACCGGCTTCTCTTTGGACCGTTGTTCCGCCGCTTTATCGTAGATCCGGAGATAGCTCTCCGATTGGCGAGAGCCGAGTGCGAGTGTCTTTCCACGCTCAGCCCCCGTGGGGACATCCAGCCCACCGATGATTCGGCATTGCCGAAAATGAGAGACACAGTGGCCCTTGGCCACGGCCTCATAGACCCCGTCGACATCAATCACGCCGACCCGATCATCCAGTGCGACATCGATCCGGCCAAAATGTCCCTTCTGATCAAAGACCCACGCCGCCAGCTGATGAAACTTCTCATAAGGCCAATGACAGATCAGTTCTTGAGAGAGATCGACATGGACTTCGCGAGGTGCGCGTTTCGCTCCGGTGGCAATCCGGCCATAGCCACTGTCATTGCCGCGGCAGATCCAGACCTCGCGGTAGCCTTCATAGCCCTTCTCATCTCGGATCCAGTCCCCCTCACCGAGTACTCGCTTGAGAGTCTCCACCGTGGAAGAGGGAACGGTGAAGCGTAACCATCCGATCGACATCTCCCAGCTGCTCATAGAGACCTCCGTGAACGTGATTGGAATTTGCGCCCCCGTTTGACTATGCGGGGGCTGAGCTGCCCGTCGCGCCGTCGGCTCGCGCCGCCGGGCGCGCGCGTGGTGCACCGCCTGTTCGGCATTGCCTTGGCCCGCTCCTCCATCGCCCGTTGGACCTTGCTGAGATCGAACCGGATGGTCCGGGCTATCTGTGCCCCAGGAATCTCTCCGGCCCGGAACGCCCGGTAGACCGAGTCCTGACTGATGCCCAACTCATGAGCCAGTTCCTTGACGGATAAGAACGTCCGCTTCATCTGAAGTGCTCCTTCCGGTGCTGCTGATGACCGTGCTGACCCTACCGGCATCAGCGGGTGGAGGGAATCAGGCAGTTTGCGGCAGATTACGGCAGTTTAGGGCAGGAGCCGCAAAGGCAGCGGCGGAGAGGGATGCAACTTAGGTGCAACGAGTCCAGGAGCCGTAACTCGAAAAACGAAGACTGCCCGGCTCCCGATGGCTCAGTGAGAGCGCAAAGTGGAAGACATGGTGACGAAAAGCAGCGCCGGCCATGGCAGCCCGTTCAGGTTGCAGCGGGATCGATGATGAATGGTGACATGTCTAAGCCTCCACTGACAGGTTCTCCATAGGCAGCTCGAATTCAACGGCGAGACCATCCGTCAACGCATATTCGATTTCCGGTGCCCACTCGGTACCCTGTCGATCTTGGCTGCGCCGCACTAGGCCTAGCGGGTCGGACACGCCGTCTACCTGCCTGGCCTTGCGCGAAAGTGGAATACGCCCCAGGGAATTAAGTTCTGCCTCTCCTCGCTTGGCGCCGAGGGGACGGATAAGATCGAACACCATCGGCTCGGGTATGCGGGGACCTTCCTCTTCACCGGATACCCGTTCGATCGTTGCTGGGGGAGTGCCGACGGCGAACATAGGATTGCGAGGGTGCTTCAGAAACTCCTGTCCCATCGACTCCCACGGAGGTGTGCGCATCGACGGGGGCTTGGCCATCCAAGCTGGAATCTTCGGGCCCAGCTCTTCAGCGCCACACCATTGATCAGAGACGCACAGACCGATGATCAAGACCATCACGGAGAGGATTCCCCGGCTCATCCTGCACCGGCGTTTCAGAAACCATTGAGTAGTGAGCAATAGAGGAAACGTCATGTCACAAATCATCTACATCGAGATGCGCCACTCTACTGTGGCAATGCGTTAACACTTGAGTCTGTCGGGGGCACCACAAGCACCAAGCCAGAATCCCAGCAAGTCCAGCAACCAATTGTTGAGAGCTGAGATGCCGCAGTTCCGTATTGAGGAAGTAGCTGTATGAGTGAGAAGCGAATCCTGGCGAACCGGTGGACGGAACAGAGCAGAGGTCAGAATAGGAAGATGAAGGAAGGGCGAATAGTCAGACGTTGTGAAGTATGTGGGAGAAGAAACTGCCTCGGGCAGGGTTGGAGGGACGGTAAACCCATCGAGTACTGACGAAGCGAGGGTATCCGGCGAGGTTGCCGAGTCCAGTAGTGTCACGGCCAACCCGAGCATCTGCACCACGATGCAGGTGCACAGGAGGAAGATGATCAGCCGACATCGCCCTTGGGCACCTCCGTGACGTACGCGAACACACATATTGAATTGGATCGTAGCATAGGGTGTTTCCTTCACAAACAGAACAGCCTAGCCGGTGCGACCGACCAGTGGCCGCTCCCGTTGGAGATTAGTACTCCACACTCCTTCCCGTGAGGATTCATCCGACAGGCACATCAAGGAGATAGACCTCGCCTTGCACGCTCGAATGCAGGTCGCACCGGAAGATTATCTTGCCTTGATACTCCGGTGTCAGTCGAATCACTCAGGTTTTGCCGGGGTCGAGATGGACCCCTTTGATGCCTTTCCCAAAGACTTCGATGCCTTCGTCCTTAACGCGAACGGGACGGCATGGCAAACGCGGCCGAGACAAAACCGTGCCGAACAGGTCCTCGTTGCGGGTGCCAGTAACGTCGGCACTCCCGTAAGAATCGGCATGGTTTTCGCGCGTACATAGGCCAAATCACGAATCGCAATCTCGACCGGCTGCTCTTGGACCGATGTCGCGTCCGACACTGCCACCGGCATTACTCCAATCCGCAGCATGACGGCCACTGCAGGTACACTCACGATACCCTAATGGGAGTGGCGAACATTCATCCGTCCATAGTTCCCCATTTCAGACCGCCTTCTAACCAAACAAAGACGCGTACACAGGAAGATTCTGTCACCGGACTGTCTTCTTTCTATCTCTTATCAGCACAATCACACCAACGATGCCAATAACGACCGCCAGGCTCCCGAGCAGCAAGAATGGATCCATAATCTGTCCTCCTGTTTAGCGCCTCCCGTAGCATTTCAATCGTCGTACCCGCTCCTCCCTGTCGATGCGGCCGACCGCGTGCGGCGCTTCCACTGCAACCGCAGCCAAGTCTCCACTTCTACAATGACGTACACGGACACGGCTGCCGCCAGGATCAGCCCCCAGGCGGGCCCGTCGATCGGAGCCGTGTGAAACAGCCGGTTCATGGCCGGGAGGTACGTCACCAGGAGTTGCAGCGTCGTCATGGCAGCCACGCCGCGCCAGATCCAGGGGCTACTGAACAGGCCGACATGGAACAAGCTGTGCTCCAGTGACCGACAGTTGAACAGGTAGAACAGCTCCACCATGACGAAGACGTTCACCGCCGCCGTGCGGGCCGCGACAATCGACTCGGTCCGCTCCAGTTCCCAGAGAAACGCCCCGTAGGCGCCGGCCAGCATCAAGAGCGACACCAGCACGATCCGTTCCACCAAGACACCCGTCAGAATCGGCTGATCAGGATCGCGAGGGGGGCGCGTCATGACCCCCGGCTCCTTCGGCTCGAAGGCCAGCATCAAGCCCAGGGCCACCGCCGTCGTCATGTTGATCCAGAGGATTTGCACCGGCAGAATCGGGAGCGTCGCTCCCAGGGCAATGGCGGTGAGAAGCAACAGCCCTTCGCCCATGTTCGTCGGCAAGGTCCAGACGATGAACTTCGTGAGGTTGTCGAACACGCAGCGTCCTTCCTCCACTGCCGCTTCGATGGAGGCGAAATTGTCGTCGGTCAGCACCATGTCGGCGGCTTCTTTGGCTACTTCAGTCCCGCCACGGCCCATCGCCACCCCGATGTTCGCTTGTTTCAGCGCCGGGGCATCGTTCACGCCGTCGCCGGTCATGGCGACCACATGCGCGCGTGTCTGTAACGCTTCCACCAGCCGCAACTTCTGCTCCGGCGACACCCGCGCGAAGACCGCCGTGCGATCGGCTGCTTCTGGAAGCTGCTCTTGGTGGGTAGCCGTCAACTGCTGGCCGGTCATCGCGATCAGTTCTCCGTTCTCGTGATGCGTTCGCCCGTTCAATCCGATCTGCTGCGCGATCGCCCGTGCCGTGAGTGCATGATCGCCGGTGATCATCTTGACCGCGATCCCCGCCTGCTGACAGGCGCGCACCGCCGCCACGGCCTCCGGCCTTGGGGGATCCATCATGGCTTGAAGCCCGAGGAACGTGAAGCCACGTTCTACCTCTCGATCCGCTAGTATCGTGGTGTCGGTTGTCAACGGCTTGCGTGCCACCGCCAGCACCCGGAGCCCACGTCCTGCAAAGGCCTCTGTGCAGTCCAGGATTCGCTGTGGATCAATCACCTGATCGGTCCCGTCCGCAGCAACCCTGTGATCGCAAAGCCGGAGCACTCGTTCCACGGCCCCCTTGAGATAGATCGTACCTTCACGGTCCGATGCCAGCCGATGCAGCGTCGCCATGAACTGCCGCTCCGACTCGAACGGAATGACGTCCACTCGGACACAGTCGCTTGCGAGACGATCCACATCAATGCCGCCTTTCTGGGCCGCCACCAACAACGCTCCCTCTGTCGGATCCCCTACGATAGTCCATCGTCCATCACGTGGCACGAGCTGCGCGTCATTGCACAGGGCTCCAGCAAGCAGACATTCCCGCAGTGCGGGAGTCGTATCGATCGCCACCTCCGCTCCGTCGGCATGGATCGCACCGGTTGGCTCGTAGCCGGCGCCTTCCACATCGAACACTTGGTCTCCCGCTAAAATCGCTTGGACCGTCATTTCATTCTTGGTGAGGGTGCCGGTCTTGTCCGAACAGATGACGGTGGTGCTGCCGAGCGTCTCCACCGCCGGCAACTTGCGGATAATGGCATTGCGCCGCGCCATCCGGCCGACCCCGATCGCGAGGGTGATCGTGACCGCGGCCGGCAATCCTTCCGGGATTGCGCCAACTGCCAATGCAACAGCTGCCATGAAGATTTCTGTGGCCGGCAGGCCGTGCCAGAGTCCCAAGGCAAACGTCACAGCGGCCAATCCGAGAATGGCCACCGTGAGCACCTTACTGAATGACGCTAGCTTCTTGGTGAGCGGCGTCGCCAGTTGGGCCGTTTCGCCCATTAACTGATGAATGCGTCCCAATTCCGTTTCAATTCCAGTCGAGACGACCACGCCGGTCCCCTGCCCATACGTGACGAACGTCCCGGAGAACGCCATGTTCTTCCTATCGCCTATAACCGTCTCAGGAGGCAGTACGTGATCGGCCTTCCCCACCGGCAGGGATTCTCCGGTCAGCGCCGACTCATCCACTCGTAGCTCACGGATCCTCGTCAACCGGAGGTCTGCGGGAACCTTATCGCCGGACTCCAGCAGCACCACGTCGCCCGGAACAATGTCGGCGGACGCGATCCGTAGTTTCCGCCTGTCGCGCCTGACTACCGCCTCGGTTTTCATCATCGCGGCCAGCGATTCGAGTGCCGCCTCTGCGCGCGACTCCTGAATAAACCCCACGACGGCGTTGACGAGGACGACGCCAAAGATCACACCGGCGTCCACCCACTCGCCCAGCGAGGCTGTCACGGCCGTCGCGACCATCAACACGTAGATGAGCGGATGGTGAAACTGAAGGAGGAAGCGGATCAACGGCCCACGACGCCGGAATTTCGGCAGGACGTTGGGCCCGAACCGCTGCAGACGTTCCGCCGCCACCTCGGACGTCAAGCCGATCTCCACATCGGATTCAAGCAGAACCACCACTTCGTGCGCGGGCATATGATGGTGAGGCGTGACCAGTCGTTCGTGATCGACCATCAGCGGCCCTCCGCTCGCTTCACGCGGACCTGGCGTTTCACCGAGGGGTTGAACGTCAGGACCGGGCACGACGCCTTCCGGACGAGTTCGTCAGCCACGCTCCCCAAGAACGTGCGAGAGAGCCCGCCGCGACCTTGCGTCCCGACGACCAGCAGATCCGCGTGATGCGTCAGGCAGTGTGCGAGAATACGTTCCGCCGGATGGCCTGTTGCAAGGTGCACGTCTGCGCGGGGGCCTGCTTCCGACGCGAGCCGCGCTAATCGGCCCAACTTCAGCAACGCCGCTGTTTTCAGCGGCTTGAGCCCCTTTGCGCCCGCGGCCAGTTCGCTCGCGGACCAGGCGCCTTTGATGATATGCAGGAGACTCATCCTGGCCCCCAGCCGGGAAGCCCAGCACACAGCCGCGTCGAAGGCGTGATGGGCCGTCTCGGAGAAATCGGTGGCGACGACGATGGTGAACGGTTTGCCTGGTCGAGAGAGTTTCATAATCGCCCTTTCATGCATGCCGTGATCATGCGAATCTTGAAAACACCTAAACCCGCTCTAGACTAGCTCCTATTTCTTTTTGTAGTCTGGTTCTCAAGGGCACCCCGTAGGCGCCCTTCTTGCTCGCTATTGAGCGAGGTCTTGAGGATCGTACCGCCATGTTTCGAAAGTCTGCCCAACAACATATTCTCGTCGAAGCTCCGGATGAGAAGGAAAATCGCAGAGGTACCCGGCAAGATGGTGTTTCCGAGCGCTTTGATAAAATTGTCCGGGATCCCGTAGTCACTCAGCAGCCCGAACTCGTTCGCAGCGGTGGTCATGACTCCACCTCCTGCTCCTCCGGCAATGCTGCCCAACAGACCTGCCAGGGGGTTCATGAAGAGGAGCCCTATTAACTCGCCCCATAACATCCCAAGAGCCACGCCATGAGTCGTGGTGCCTTCAAAGATATCGACACACTGCTTCAAATGCACTTTCCCGTCCATGTCGCGGACGACGATGACAGCATCTTCGAGGTCCAGGATATATTCCGTCTCCATGGCTCGCAGTTCGTTCAACACCCGATCAGCAGTAATGGAGTCCTTAAACGCGATGCAGACCAGTTCGCTCATCATTCATCTCCTTCGATGTTCGTCGATAACATGCACATGAATTCACTTTCCTGCATTTTACTAGAAACGTTGCATTCCTTTGGATTCAGCTTAGCTCACAACTGCATGCTTGCTCATGCGGCTACCCTCTGCCTCTAGACTGCATACGGGCAAGACGTTCCGGGCAGGGCTTGTCGCAGCCGGCATCGCACTCCAGACCAAGGCGTTCAAAACCTCCACAACTGCCGCCGATCGGATTGCGACCGACCAGTACACCCACCGCCATAGCCAGGATGGCAACACCTATGACGAGAAAAGTCACCAGAAAAAGTGTCATGACATCTCCTATCTACGGTTTCTCAATCGCGATCCGCCAGGGTCTATCGTGTTCCTTGAGCCCGCGTACCCGTATCTCACCGCCGATCTCAACCATATAATGTTCACTGCCGTGAGCAGTCAGGAGTTCAGCAACCCGGTCCACACCATACCCCTTGGCGACCGTCGGCAAAGACCTGGGCCTTGCGCTCGGTTCGCACCTTCGGGACGGCTGCAGATGGCCCCGTTGCCGGCTTGTCTTAGTCGTCCGCTGTTGCCGGCGGGCAAGCTCGCGGTACTTATCCCAGAATCTTCTCGCTCGCGCGATCCGATCGTTCAGTTGCGCGGATGTATACGCCCTGATCCGTGAGGGTTGACTCGATTCCATCAGCGCCAACTCCGTAGCAGTCAACAATGCTCGATCTTGGACTCGCAGTGAGGGCATTGCTCAATCCTCCTTGTTGTTCTGAATGTGTCTCAGCAAGAGCCACCTAGTTATCCCCGCGACCGTCGAGGCAATCAGAATCCCTTCCTTGGCGGCCATCAAGACGGGTCCACGGGGAAAGGCCAGCCCGGCGATGAAGAGCGACATGGTGAACCCAATCCCTGCAAGCATTCCGACGGCCCCAAGTTGAGGCCACGACACACCCTCGGGCACGGCGGCGAGGCCCCCACGGATCGCGAGCCAGGCTGAGAAAAGAATGCCCACGGGTTTACCCACAAGGAGGCCGAGGCAGACTCCGAGCGCGACGGGATTCATCAGCATCGCGACGATATCCGCGTCGAGCGTCACGCCAGCATTGGCGAGCGCGAACACCGGCATGACCACGACGATCGCCCATGGATGGAGCGCATATTCCAATTGCTGTAGGGGTGTCCCAGCGTGCGCAACAGCGGTGTTCATGCGGCGGGCGACCCGACTTTGTTCTGGGTTGGCTAATGGGGGTTCGTGATGCGACACGACCTCCTCGAACAGCTTGAGCAACGACTTACTTTTCTTGAGAAATTCGCGCCCGGTGAGTCGTGTCCGTGCTGGAATCGTCATGGCCGCGATCACACCCGCGATGGTGGCATGCACACCCGACAGGAGAAAGGCCAGCCACAGCCCGCCGATCCCGAGGATCGAATATACGAGCGGGTGCCGCACACCCGCCATGTTTGCGCCAATCAGCAAGATAAGGAACAGTCCCCCGACCGCCAGGCTCGTCCAGGAAATCGTCGAGGTGTAAAAGAGCGCAATGACCAACACCGCCAGGAGATCGTCGGCGATGGCTAGTGCGGTCAAAAATACTTTCAGGGCCAGCGGGACGCGCGTGCCAAGTAGCGAGAGGATCCCCAGCGAGAAGGCAATGTCCGTCGCCATCGGGATGCCCCAGCCCTTGGCACCCTCCATTCCCGTGTTGAGTGCCGCATAGAGCAACGCCGGAAGGAGTGATCCGCCCAGCGCGGCGGCCAGAGGCAATGCAGCCTGTCGCCATGACGCGAGTTCTCCGGCCAGAATTTCCCGCTTGATTTCTAACCCGATGACGAAGAAGAACATGGCCATCAAGCCATCGTTGATCCACTCCAGCAAGGTTTCCGTCAACGTGTGAGACCCCACCACCAGACTGACGGGTGTGTGCCAGAACTCCGTATAGGATGCGGCCCATGGAGAGTTGGCCCAGATCATCGCCACGATTGTCGCGCCCAACAGCAGAATACCGCCTGCCGTTTCGGCATGAATGAACTTTTGAAACGGCTCCACCACCGGCTGGATTACCGGGTCTACGCCCTGGTCGTCAGTCGAACGCGACATGGCTTCCTTTAGCTGCGCGTGGCCATCCGTCTTTCCCGACCAGACTCACTCCGCCTTCAGGAAGAGGCCTGATCTGATGTGGGCCACAATCCGGTCGGGCGAATCCCCGATGTCCACCACCAACGCCTCGCTCGATTCCTCCAAGACTTCAAACTGATTCGCGAGCAACGCTCCGTTCATGAAATGGTCGCTGCGACCTGCCAGGCGTCGTTCAATGAGATCGAGGTTCCCTTTGAGGTAGACAAACCGAACTCGGTCTTCTAACCCGTGAACCAGGTCGCGTCGAAAACCGGCTTTGAGCGCTGAACAGGCCAACACGGTGGATCGGTTTTCTCCGATCCAAGTTCCAATCGCCGATCGGAGCTGTTCCAGCCATGGCCGGCGATCCTCGTCGCTCAGGGGAACGCCGCTCGTCAGTTTGGTGGGATTCGTGGCAGAATGAAACTCGTCCGCATCAGAAAAGCTCCATCCCAACTCCTCGGCCAGCAACCGGCCGATCGTTGTTTTTCCCGATCCCGAAACACCCATGACGAGAACGACCAACGGCGGCGGTAGACCATGCATCGCGTCTTAACCTCAGTCACGCTCCATTCCATGATTTTCGTCCCCTCACCTTTTCCTTTCACCCATTTCCCCTGCTTCATTCATGTCTGGCGGCGACTCCAAGCACAATCGTCCAAGCATCGGATCACCAGGGCCGTCCACCCCGTCTGATGACTGGCGCCGCAACCTCTCCCTCTGTCCCCGTCGAAGTATTCGTGAAACAAGGTCAACGGACGCCAATGCGGATCGTCCGCGAACCGCCGGTCTTCACCGTGCCAGGGCCGCATCCCTCGGTCGTTCGGTAAAAAGATACCCGCGAGACGCGCAGCCAACAACGAGGCGATCGCGCGCAAAGATTTCTTCTCGCCGGAACCGGTCGGGTACTCGACCTGCAACCCATCACCATAGAACTGATGGTATCGCTCAAACGCTTCGATGAGCAGATAGTTCGTGGGGAACCAGACCGGACCGCGCCAGTTGGAGTTCCCGCCGAATAAGTCGTCATCGGATTCGGCAGACATATACGCCACCCGATAATCCTGGCCTTGGACCTGAAAGACGTACGGATGATCCTTGTGAACCCGCGACAGCGAGCGGATCCCGTAGGGTGACAAAAACTCCTGTTCGTCGAAAGCGTAGCGCAATACCTTTTCCAGTCGGGCTCTGGTCGGAATGGCGAGGAGCAGTCGCTCATGAGATCCATCCTTCATCGACTCCATGTACGAAATATGTTGGGCGAGGTCCTGCCTGTTCTCAACGAACCATCTCATCCGCTTGGTGAAGCCGGGCAAGCGGTCCAGGTACTCCCGCTCAAAGACCTCCACAGCAATAAGCGGCAGCAGGCCCACCATCGACCGCACCTTCAACGGAACCGGCTCGCCATTGATATGGAGATGGTCGTAATAAAAGCTGTCGCCTTCTTCCCACAAGCCGGTTCCATCCAGGTGGTTCATGGCATCCGCGATCGCGACGAAATGTTCGAAGAACTTGGAGGCGACGTCTTCATAACTTGGGTCTTCTTGAGCCAATTCGAGGGCCATCGCCAACATGGTCAGACAGTAGAAGGCCATCCAGGCGGTGCCATCGGCCTGCTCCAAATGTCCGCCAGTGGGAAGCGTCTTGGAACGGTCGAACACGCCGATGTTGTCCAGCCCGAGAAAGCCCCCTGAAAAGAGATGCTTGCCGCGGACATCCTTGCGACTCACCCACCAGGTGAAATTGATCAGCAATTTCTGGAAGGCGCGGGCCAGGAACACACGATCCCGTTTGCCTTTCTTTCCTGTCATTTTGTAAACCCGCCAACAAGCCCAGGCGTGGACAGGGGGATTGGTGTCGGAGAAAGCGAATTCATAGGCCGGGATTGCCCCGTTTGGATGCATGTACCATTCACGCATGAACAAAAGCAGCTGCGATTTGGCGAAGTGGGGATCGATGGCGGCAAACGGAATCATGTGAAAGGCCGAGTCCCAGACCGCGTACCAGGGGAACTCCCATTTATCCGGCATGGAAATGACGTCGCGATTATACAGATGCACCCAGTCGCTGTTCCGGCCGTCGCGTCTGGCCGAAGGCGGAGTCGGTTGCGCCGGATCGCCCTCCAGCCACTCCTTGACGGAAAAGAAATAGAACTGTTTCGTCCAGAGAAGGCCGGCATACGCCTGGCATGCCAAACGCCGCTCCTCGTTGGAGAGCACGGCAGGAATCTTTCCGTCGTAAAACTCGCCCGCTTCCCCGATGCGCTCGTCGAAGAGCCGGTCGAACTCATCGCCGAAGAATCGCTTTGGCTTATCGGCTTCCGAAAAAAGCCGAAATCGCACCGTCACCTCATCACCGGCCGGCACCTCGAGCCCGTAGAGCACGGCGACTTTTGTTCCGACGCCCGCGGGGTTGATCGTGTCGGCTCGGCCCTGAATCAAGTACTCGTGGAATGCATCCTTGACATAGGGAGAGGGATTCGATGTGCCGAATAATCGAGCCGCATTGGTTTCGTTCTCGGTGAAGAGGAACGTCGGGCCGTCTTGACCCTGAGCCTGGCCTGCCACAAAGCGAAACCGCCCCAATTCGTAATGGTCGGCGAGGAGCGCCGTTCCGTCGCTCCGCACGATCTGCGGCTTCGGTCCATAGCCCTCGCCGGAACGTCCCCAACTCCAGATGTTGCGAAACCACAAATTCGGCAAGAGATGCAGTGTCGCGGACTCCGCCGCCCGATTGGCCACCGTGATCCGGATCAGGATGTCGTTGGGTGATCCCTTGGCATATTCCGCAAAAATGTCCCAGTAGCGGCCGCCGTCGAACACACCCGTGTCGGTCAGTTCGAATTCGCGGTCGCCTTTTCCGCGTTGGCGGTTTTCCTCCACCAGCCAGCGATAGGGGAATTCGGCTTGCGGATACTTATAGAGGGCTTTCATATATGAATGGGTCGGAGTCGAGTCGAGATAGAAGTAACACTCTTTCACGTCTTCCCCATGGTTGCCTTCCGGGCCGGATAGGCCGAAAAGGCGCTCCTTGAGGATCGGGTCCCGTCCGTTCCACAGCGCGAGCGCAAAGCAGAGGCGAGCGCGCCGATCGCAGATTCCCAGCAACCCGTCTTCTCCCCATCGGTAGGCGCGACTGCGCGCCTGGTCATGGGGAAAATACTCCCAACAGGTCCCGTCGGCCGAATAGTCTTCCCTGACGGTTCCCCACTGCCGTTCAGAAAGATACGGCCCCCATCGTTTCCAATCGTGTCGACGTTCCGCGTCCTCGATCAGGCGTTTCGATTCATCACTGCGTTGCCTGGTCTTCGTCATGTTCTTCCCCCTACGTTGAGGCTGTGTCATTCCAACCGGTAGGCTCTGAAGTCATGTGATGCAGGCCGGCGATTCATGTGACGGTTTAGGACAGTCAGCCCGTCATCTGTTTGGCTCAAACTCAGATTCCCATCGGACCGCCTGACCCGGCTGGATAATCGACCAGCGGCACGCCGCCCTTGCCCCAGACCTGCAGGATCGGTTCGACGATTCGCCAGGACTCCTCCGCTTCATCGTCACGAATTGACAGCGTCGGATCGCCGTCCAAGATATCGAGGAGCAGACGGGCGTAGGCCGGCAATCCTCCCGACGGGAACCGTTTGTCCAGTTCGACCTGCTCCAGATTGCACAGGTCGCCCGGCTCGTTGACATTGACCGAAAGCGCGATGCGGTCGGGGTCCAATTCGATGGCGAGCGTGTTCGGGATCGGCTGCGCCTCTTGTCCGAAGGCCAAATGGGGCACCGGTTTGAAATGAACGGCGATCTCACGGCGATCGCATCCCAGAGCCTTTCCCGTACGGAGCACGAAGGGGACACCGGCCCATCGCCAGTTGTCGATCGACAGAGTCACCTGAGCGAAGGTTTCCGTATTGCGCTCAGCCCGAACACCTTCTTCCTGCAGATAGGGGAGGATCTCCTCCTTTCCGATGGCGCCCCGAGTGTACCGTCCGCGCACCGTCTGCCGCAGAACTTCGTCCGGTGTGAGGCGGCGCACGGCCCGCAGCACACCCACCTTGTGGTCCCGTAAGGTTAGCTCATCCAGACCATGCAGCGGCTCCATGGCAACCAACGCCAGCAACTGCAACAGGTGATTCTGGACCATGTCGCAAAGCGCTCCCGTGGCATCGTAGAAGGAGGCTCGACCGGCCGCCGTGATCGTTTCGTCCCAAATGATCTCGACCCGCTCGATATGATGGGTGTTCCAGATAGGCTCGAAGAGACGATTGGCGAAACGCAGCCCCAGAATATTTTGCACCGTCTGTTTTCCAAGAAAGTGATCGAGCCGGAAGACGTCGTGCTCCGGAAACGACTCATGCAGGAGGCGATTCAACGCCTGCGCCGATTCAAGACTCTCACCGAAGGGCTTTTCCAACACCACCTTGCTGCCCTTGGGCATTTTAAGCGCCGCCAGCGACTCGATTGACGGGGCGAACAATCCGGGTGGCAGCGCCAAATAGGCCACCAGAGGATTCGTCATGTTGCCCAACACCTGAGCAAGCTGGTCTCGGCTTGTCACGTCGGCATGACGATAGTCCACCCTTTCGAGAATTGCTTCAAGCATTCCCGCGACATTGGCAGTACTGGACGCCGCCAGCTTACGTCCGAGATGGCTCCGGAATTTCTCCGTGTTCCAGTCGTCCCGCGCAACCCCCAACACCCGAAACCCCTCGGGAAGCTTGCCCGCTTGATGAAGCCGAGCGATGGCCGGTATCAAGAACCTCGAGGTCAAATCACCCGAAGCCCCAAGAATCACCAAGGTCTGAATCATGTCGCTCCCCCCCTCGTTCGTGAACGAGCGTGCTGAGGGCCGACCGGCTTCAACAACACACGGGCCGGTGCTCCGTCGCCGGCCGTAATTTTCAAAGGCAGACAGAGCATGTCGTGTACGCCGGGCCGAACTCCTGACAAATTCAAGCCCTCGATGATCCAAATGCCTGCCTTGAGCAAGATCGTATGGATCGACGCCGTGTCCGACTCGTACCCCGCGATCGAGAGATAATCGATGCCGACCGTGCGCACACGGCGGGCCACCAGCCAGTGGGCTGCTGCTTCACTGAGTGAAACGAAATCCTTAAAAAATTGGTCCGTCTTCCAGCACCGAGGTGAGTTGCGCGTTTTGAAGATGATGCGCTCACCGCGCCGGATTCGATGCCGGCGCAATGCCTCGACCGTGATCAACGCCGGATCCTCAATGACGATGACCCGTGCTCGACCCACTCCCGCATCGACCGGCATCGCGTCGATCCCGAGCCCGGTCCGCAGAAAATGCAGCGGCGCATCCATGTGCGTACCGGAATGCACTCCCAGCGAAAGCGCCGTGAGGGTGCACTCGTCGCCCCGGTTTAGGTCCAGCACACGCCGGACCTGCACCGGTGGATTGCCAGGCCACCGGACCATTCCCGTTCGGAGCGGCACCGTTACATCGATCCATGCGCTCCGCGTGGCCCGCGGACGTTGTCGCACGACTTGCGGCCGCCTCACGATTCCACGCAGAAGGCTCGGAAGTACGCCACGATCTTCCAGGCCTTCTCCTCGGTGACCATACCTGGCGTGAACACCACCATCTCCCTGTCCTGAATTTCCAACTTCATGATTCAAACTTGCTCCTCATCGATTCAATCGTAAGGTAATTCATTCCTTCGCATAAGACCATCGCTACACCGTCTTCTCTTCCTTTCGCAGCAATCGCGACAAATTGACCCCGCTCGAGATCACACCGATATGACTGAACGCCTGGGGGTAGTTGCCGAGAAAGGCTCCGGTCGACGGATCGATTTCTTCCGGCAGGAGGCCAAGCGTGCCCGCCCTCGCGCAAAGGGAATCGTATAACTCCAGTGCTTCATCCAGCCGGCCTTGCTTGGCAAGATTATCCACCAGCCAAAAGCTGCAAAGGAGGAAGGCGCCTTCGTGCCCGGCAATGCCATCGGGCGATTCCTCCGGTAAGTAGCGATAGAGCAGCCCCTTCCCAGCCCCCAATCGTTCCGAGACTGCGCGGGTTGTCGCGATCATGTAGGGATGATCCGCCTTGATGACCCGGCGCAGCGGCAATGTCAGCAAACTCGCATCCAGTCCCCCCCCGCCCAAATGTTCCGTCAATGACTGTACCTTCTCGTCCCAGGCTTCTTTCACAATCGCCTCCCTGATCTCTTCTGCCTTCTGTTGCCATGTCCGAGAAGGTCCGGGGAGGGAGAACCGCTCTGCCATCCGGGCGACGCGGTCCAACGCCACGTGGCACATGGCGGCCGAGTAGGTGAAAGGCCGACCGCTCGTACGGACTTCCCAGATCCCGTGGTCCGGCGTCCGCCACTCCCGGGCAGCGGCATCCGCTAGTGTCCGGAGCCGTTCCCAGAGCGGCACGGGAATGGCCCCATGATGCGCGGCCCATTGATAGGCGCAATCCAGGATTTCTCCGTAGACATCGTGCTGATGTTGCGCGGCCGCCGCGTTGCCCCACCGAACCGGTCCGGAACGTCGGTACCCCTCCAATTCGCCGTCCTCCCGCTCGGCGGGAGGCATCCGCCCATCGAGGTCATACATCACGCTCGGCGTACCGTCTCGCTCCACCGCATCCAGCACCCAGCCGAGAAATCCGGCCGCTTCGTGCGAGAGGCCGACACGATGGAGGGCGTAGACGGAGAAGGCCGCATCCCGCACCCAGGCATACCGGTAGTCCCAGTTGCGGGACCCGCCGATGAGCTCCGGCAGCGAGGAGGTCGGAGCCGCAACGATCGCGCCGTTCTCGAAGTGATCCAGCAACTTGATGGTGATCGCCGACCGACGGATCAGCGGCTCCTGAGGACCGTGATACGTCAGATGCGCGAGCCATCGTCGCCAGACCGCCATGGTGTCCTCATGCAGCCGTTCCGGGTCGAACGCTGCGACCGGCGACGACGACTGCCTCCAGTTAAGCAACAGATGCGCCGATTGTCCGGCTTTGAGCGTGACCGAGGTGCGGAGGCCGGTCAGACGAACGGTGGAAGACAGATGCAGGCGGAGCTCCGGCTGAGCATCGCATCGGATCCACAGACCTCCCTCGCGGAGCTCCGCCTCCGCCCCTCCGCGCGGCTCCATCGCGATGGTCACTCGGACGGTGCCATCCGTCACGGTCAGACTCCGGAGCAGTTCACGGCGGGTCACCGAAATATCCTCTGTCAGATCGGCGCCGGCGACCAACGGACAACAATCCCTGATACGCAGGGTTCCCGTCACGCATCGCATCTCCGTCACCAGCACGGCGCTGTCCGGTTCGTAGTATTGCCGGGATTCTCGTAGGTTGTCGGGCATCACACGGAAGGCCCCGCCTCGTGCCGTATCTAGTAGGCTACAGAAAAGCGGCGGCGAGTCGAAACGCGGGAGGCACAGCCAGGCCACCGCGCCGTCACGCCCGATGAGCGCCGCCGTGGCCCCGTCTCCGACAAGGCCGTAATCTTTGATCGGCAGATAGCCGTCGAGTCGATGAAGCCCGTTCAGTGTCGATTGTCGATTAGCTGCCATCTCGTCTTCCTCCTTATACGTGTATCACGGTCGACAACATCACCGTTCCGCTCGCGCCGGCTGATCGAGCTGCCCCCAATGTTCAAAGACCCAACCCGCTACCGCGCCCAATAGAAACACCACCGACACGTAGTAGAGCCAGACGAAGAAAAAGAGAAAGGCGCCCAACGCTCCGTAGAGAACAAGGCCGGCTTGGGCGAAATGCACGTACCAAGCGAACCCCTGCTTGGCAAACCCGAACAGGACGACCGCCACGCTGGCGCCGACCGCCAGGGAACCGAGCTTCAACGTCGTGACCGGAGAGAATCGATAGAGCCCTAGGATCAAACTCCCACCGAGTATGACCGCCATGACCTGATGGAGCGCTTGCATGCCCTGTCCCCATAGAGCCCCCGCCCAGGGGACATGGTCACCGAAATTGCCGATGATGGTCTCCACTGACGCGAGGCCGATCGCCACACTCAGCAGAGCGACGCAGAAGACCATCATCAACAGATCCTGAGCCGTCCCGCGCAGGAAACTCCTGGCGGGGCCGGCTTGGAACACGATATTGAGCACATGCCGGATCGAACCAAAGACCATCGTGCTGAACAGCAGAAACGAGATAAATCCGACGAGCCCCAGCAGTCCCCGGTCGGCGACGATCGCACCCACATGTTCCGCAAAGACCTGTTCCGACTGGGGAAGAAATTGTCGAATGACGGATTGCACTTCTTCCATGGCCTGTTCTGACTCCAGCACCGTGTATCCCAAAATGGAAATCATGAGGAGCGCAAGCGGGATTACATAGAGCAGCAGGCTGAAGGCCAAGCCACTCGCGAGAAACAGCCCGTTATCCTGACTGAACTTGCCGACCATCGTGCGGACGATCGTCCATACGATGGTCCCGCTCCGATTCACGCGTGTGCGCACAGACACTTCGCCCCACCCTTTCTCCATAGACGGTTGGCTCAGGCTCTTTGCGCTATGCCTTCGAGGCGGTCACTGTCTTGAGAGATATGTCTGTCCCGTAGCTTTCGACCAAGGTGATCCCCACGGCGACCACCAACGGGCCAGCGACAATGCCGACCAGTCCGAAAAACTGCAGCCCTCCCAATACGGAGAAGAACACCAGCAACGTGTGCAGATGTGAGTGGCCGCCGACCACGATTGTGCGGACGAGATAATCCAGGACAGCAATCACAGCGCCAACCGCGACCAGGAAGCCCCCTTTGAGATAGGCTCCCTGCCAGAACAGATAGCCGGCTGCGGGAATCCATACGAGTCCGGCCCCGAGCAGCGGCAGGTAGGCCAGGATCGCCATCACTGCTCCCCACAGCACTGCGGAGGGCAGCCCGACCGACCAAAAAGCCAGCCCACCGATGACGCCCTCCATCACGGCAATAACCGTGTTCCCATACACCGCCCCTTTGACGACCTCATCGAACCGCCTAGCCAGCACGTCTTGACGGTCGGACGCCATCGGCAAATGTGTGCGAAGCCATCCGATCATCATCTCCCCGTCCCGGAAAAAGTAAAACGCACACAGCAGAATCATGCCCAGTTGCACGAACGCATAGAGCGCATGCGTCACCATACGTGTCAGTTGTCCGACAAGCATCTTGCCCAACTCGGCCAGGTTGTCGGCAATGCTCATTCGCAGATCAGTCCCGGTTACCCGTTCCACATTGTGAATCGCCTCGGCCAACGTCGCGAGAATCGGATACTTTCGCCAACTTTCGAGCAGCGGCTGATCTCCTTCACTCAGCGTCGAGACCAGAGTCCGATAGCTCCCCGTCAGATCCTCCGCAATGAGCAGCGACATGTAGACCAAGGGTGCGATGATCCCGACAGTCAGGATGAGGCACATCACCAACGCGCTGAGCGCCCGACGGCCCCCGGTCGCACGAACCGTCCGGCGATACAGCGGGTACAGCGCATAACACAGGACCCCGGCCCACAGAAGCGGCGAGACGAACGGGCTCAACACAACCAGGACCAGACCGGCGATGCCGCCGGCCAGGACGAAGCGGACAAGGCGCCCCGACCATTCCACACCTTGCTCAGGTTGAGGATCCGTCATCAATGAACTCTCCCGGCCATACCAACGGACCGTAACCCGGTGCTCATCGGTCTGAACATCGCCCCGCTTTCCGGAAATACGGCCGGCGCTTACACTTCAAGCGCCGGCCGGCGAGAAGCCCGCTCCGCCCCGCGCTCCCCGAGTTCCACATGCGCCGAGAGCACCCGCAACAACCGTTCCCGGGTGATCATGCCCAACAGGCTTCCGTTCTTCACGACGGGGACCTGATTGACGTCTTGGCTTTCCAGGAGTCGTAACACCTCGAGGAGCGGCGTATCGGGTGCCACGACCCGGACCTGCGACACACGCGTCATGGCCTCCTCAACCGACACCTGAGCCCAACGTTCCTGCGGCACCGCTTTAATGTGGTGCAAGGTAACCAATCCCTCCAGCTGAGCACCGTCCATCACCGTGAAACAGCGCTGCCCCGTTCTGAGAACATGGTCCCGGACCAACTCGGCCAGACTCATCCGTCTGGACACGGATGGACAGTTACGGCTCATGACATCTTCCGCCGTCAATCCGCTCAACACGGAGCGCACGCTGACTTGTACGACACTTTCCTGCGCCGCGTTCATAAGGAACCAGCCGATGAACGCCAGCCACAGGCCGCTGAACCAATTGCCGGTGAAGCCGGTCCAGATCCCGAGAAAAATGAGCGCATACCCGATCCCTTGCCCCGTTCCTGCTGCAATGCGCGTCGCTTTCGTGAGACTGCCGGTCAGGTGCCAGAGCACCGCGCGAAAAATCCTCCCTCCGTCGAGCGGGAAGCCCGGCACAAGATTGAATGCCGCGATTATCAGGTTGATCGACGAGAGCCAGCCGGCGATCGCCGACAGACGCTCGAACTGATCGCCGGCAAGATACGCCACTATTCCAAACCCCAGCGCCAGCAAGGCGCTGGCGATGGGTCCGGCAATTGCGATCTGGAACTCCGTCATCGGCCGGTCCGGCTCCCGTCCGATCTGCGCGACGCCGCCGAACACGAAGAGGGTAATGGAGCGGACCGGAATGCTCTTGGCTAATGCCACGAAGCTGTGCGCCAACTCATGCAGAAGGATCGAGACAAAGAACAGAAGGCTCGTGGCAATCCCCACCATGTAATGCTCGGCAAGCGTCCACTGGGGATGTTCCGACGCGAACCGCGCCGTCAGCGAAAAGGTGATGAGCACAAAGATGATAAACCACGAGTAATGGACGCCCACGTCGATCCCGCGGATGGTCGTCAGCTTCACGGATTGTCCGATCATCGCTCACCTCCCGATATTGTATATAGCCATGCCTCGTACCGTCGCCGTTCCCAACGCGAGACGCATTATTCAGAGGTTACCCGACCGGCACATCGAGCAGATACAATTCCCCTTGCACCTCCGGATGCAGGTCACATCGAAATGTGATCTTGCCCTGTTGATCCGGCGTCAGGCGAATCATCAGCGTCTTGCCCGGATCGATGTGAAATCCTTCGATGCCTGTTCCGAACACCTCAATACCCTCCCCTCCACCCTGAAGAGAACGGCCCAGGAAGAGCGGCGAGATGAATCCATGTGTGACGGAATCCTCGTTGTGGACGAGCAGCACCATCGGCACACCCGCGCGAATGGGCTGCATCTTGGTGCGCACGTACGTGAAGTCGCGGATGGCGATCTCGATGCGTGGTTCCTGCGCAGGTGCGACGTCCAGCGCGACGCTCGGCGTCGCACCGATCATCGGGCACCCCATCAGCCCCAGGACAGCCAGGGCACCCCAGCGCACCCTTCGTGAGCTCAACATTCTGTGTTTGTTCATAGCCGACCTCCCTATGTCTGAATACCACAGAGTTACCTATCCGGCCCACCGGTCAAACGGACGTTCTTTCTCCTACCTTTCAGCAGCACGAATAGGCCAACGATACCGATAATTAGGGCGAGCCCGCCGAGTATTGCCAATGGTTCCATGGTGCTCCTCTTTGTCCTGGACATATGGGATCGAGACTGTCACCCGTGAAAACTGATCAAGGGCTTGCTGATCTCGTCTTCCTTGGTCTCCATTCGACAACCTCGCCCTTGTGACCCTCATGACGGCTCAGCAATTCCCGGCCCCGGCGGAGGCGGGTCAGTCCTGCGTACTGCTTGATCGCGCAGCCGCCCCAACGTGCTCTCGATTAATCTGGTCAACGTATCTGCCGCGCCGTCGACGGCTTGTTCCACAGTTGCGGCCTGGTGCGTGATTGCGGCGGGCTGGCGGCCCTCCAGGCGGGCTTCCATCATGCAACGGATATCGTCATTACCACCCTTCTTGTTGCTGTTCTCATCGCTCAGGTGGACCTCCACTCGCGTGATGAAATCTTCATGCCGGCTCAGGGCGCTCTCCACGACGCCGCGGATCTGAGCGGCCAGCGCCTCGTGCCCTCCGATGTGACGGTCGGTATTCACTTGGATCTGCATGCGATTCTCCTTCGTGAGTGTGGGTTCTTCAATGCCGGTATGTGGCTGCCAGTCCCGTCTGCCCCGGCATCCGCTCGATCGGAACGACCAGGACCCGGCCGCCCTTCTTTTCGACCAGCTCGCCCAGATCGTCGAGCAGGTCATCGACCTGCGGGTGACTCAGGTCAGCGCACTCGACCTGACCGGTCGCACTGTCCAGCCGTCCCGCAATCTGGCGGTCGGCCTCGATCAGCAGCGCCGCGACCCGTCCGGCGGCGGCGGCCTGGGCGACCTGCCCCAAGTCATCACTGGCAAGCCCTTTCGATCGGGCCTGTTCGAATTCCTCGCTCAGCTTGGTCAGCCGCGCGTGGTGCTGCGGTTCGACGACCTGCCAAGCGAGGGCGCGGAGGTCTGCTTCCGGCACGGAATCGGGGTTGACCAGGATTCCCTCGGGCGCCAGAAATGGGTTGTGGCTAATCTGATGGAAACGAGGATGATGCTCCGGCAGCGCAGCCAGGATCAACGGCAGGCTTGACGGCTTGGAATGGTGCTCCAGCACCGCGCGGTCGATCGCACGAAAGAACCGTTCCGCATCGATGTCGACCTCGTCTTTTTTCGAGCCGTGGCCGTGATGCATGGGCGTGCTCCCCTGACCGACACCGCCATAGGACGCCACCGTTGAATGGGGTTCGGTCAGCTCATCGCCCAACGCCTCGGTGATCGTCCGCGGGACGCCTGGCGCCGGATCGATCTCATCAAGGACGTCACGGGTCCCCTCGAAGAGTTGAATCTTGCGCAGGCTCAGCCCGAGCACCTGGTAGCGATCAACCGATTGAAGGAAGCGTCTCAATGGTTTGGTGTGAAAGCTGTCGGCGACAACAGCCAACTCGGCGACCGGACGCTGGAGTGGGACCACATGAAACAAGCCCGGCCCGCCTAACACGGCCAATCCATCCAGCGTATGATTCCAGAAGTCATGATCGTGAGTGAGGGCTTCAAACGGTTCCAGAAGGAGCCGGGTTTCGACGACCGGATACTTCTGTCGCAGCGATATCTCCAGCTCCTTGACGAGATTGCGAAACCGGATCGGGTCCTGCTGATTCTCGGGATGCCCCCGATGGGTCGGCTGGTACAACGAGAGACAGGGCGGCTGATGAACCGATGTCAGCTCGGCCAATAATTCGAAGGTCAGCAACGTTCTCTTCTGTGTCATGTTCTACTCCCTGTTTCTCGTCAGCTTGCCTGCATGAAAGACTCCGGGATACTGGTAACAGCCCCAGGAGTGATGCGGGCAGCGGGTCGTTCAATGAACTTTCTTCTTCTTGCCTTCCGTCAGCGCAATCACGCCGACGATGCCAATGACGACGGTGTGCGACGATTCCACTGCAACTACAACCAGGTCTCCACTCTCACGACGACATGCACGGTCGCAACCGCCGCCAAGACCAGCCTCCAGGCAGGCCCATCAATTGGCACCGTGTGAAACAGCCGATTCGTCACCGGCGTAGAGGGATCACCTTCCCCTTGAGCCCCAGGAGAATGAAAACATCGGAGCCAACCGAACAGCCTATTCATAGGGTGCCTCGAACAGGACTCGCTCCACTTTTCCCCGAAAACTCACGTAGACCCAGATGGTGTAGCCGATGACCAGACTGATCCCGAGGCCGAACCAGACCAGGCCGACATGCAATCCATAGGAGGACGCCGCACTGTTGTAAATCGTCAAACTGTAAGACGGGTCTTCTGTCGACATCAACAAATTTGGAAACAGGCCCCAGGCAACGCTGCCCACGCTCCCCAGAATGAACAGGCTCCAACTTATGAAGACCGCGCCATCCCGTCGGGACCGACGGCAATACCATGACGTGAACAGCGCGCATGCGGCGGTCAGCGGCAAGACAGACCCGACCGGATGCGCAGCATACCTCTGCCACAGAGCCGGCTGGACGAAGGGAAGCGCCGGAATAGCTATGATCGCGAGGAGGACCACGGCCCAGGTACCTCCTTCGGCAATCCGGCTTGCTCGGCTGCGGACGGCCGCATCCGTCTTGATCGCGAGATAGTTCGCCCCATGAACGGCAAGGATCGCAACGGCGAGCGCACCCACGAGGACCGTGAACCAGTCCAGGATTCCCGGGGTTGGTCCGGGCGTGAAGGTGGTCCACAGCGCAGCAAAAAAATAGCCGTCGGGAGAGAGAGGCACGCCCCGAATAATGTTGCCCAAGGCCACGCCGAAGACGACAGCAAGCAAAAGGCTGGCGACCGCGAAGATCGCGTCCCAGAACGTTCGCCACAAAGGGTTACGCAGATGGGACCGTAACGCAATCGACAACCCGCGCATGATCAGAAACCACAAGACAAGATTGAGTGCCAGGTAAAAGCCGCTGAAGCCGGAGGCGAAGACCTTAGGGAAGGCGAGGAACAGGAGGCCTCCTCCCGCCACGAGCCAGACTTCATTGCCCTTCCACACGGGACCGATGGCCTTCAAGACCAGTTGTCGCTCCTCATCTGCTTGAGCGACGAACACGTAGATGATGCCCGTCCCAAAATCGAATCCATCCAAGACCGCATAGACGGCGAACATCATGACGACAATCATAAACCACAGCATGTCGATCGACATACGATCCTCGCCCCCTCAACCCGTCGGTTCGGAAGAAGACCGAGGTCCGCCGGTGACGGACGGACCGCGGGAGACCGTTTCGAAAAACAAGAACAGAAACAGCAGCCCGAGCAACACGTAGAGACCG
>JBGTNJ010000039.1:0-52344 GCA_041743145.1 Nitrospira sp.
CGTGTAGAGGACATCGGGGATGCCGCACACGACCCAGCGGGCGTCCGCTTTACGCCACATGGCCTGACGCAAGGCGAGCGACGTGTGCAAGGCGGACGGGGCTTGAAAGGAGAGGAAATACCCAGCCACCGCCCGGCTGTAGTCGTCGATCACGGTACTGAGCCATGGCTTGGCGGGCTCACCGTCCGGGCGGAGTAACACAATGTCGAGCAGCGTGTGGTCGGCCTGCCAGATAGCATTGGGGCCATCCGCCTCTCTCCGGTGAACCAACTCAAAAGCGTTGCTGTACTCCTTGGTTCCTTCGTGGGCGAGCGTGACCAGATCGGCGGGCAAACTGGAGACGATGCGATACACGACCCAATAGCTCGGCGGCTCCTCGCCCAAATCGTGGGCCAGCCGCTGGGCGTGCCGACAAATCACGGTGGCCGGAAGCGGCGGCTTCTGCAGGGCGAGCCCTTCGATGGCCTCCTTCATCTTCACGGACACGGCTCGGCGTGTGCCGCGATCCGCTCGAGGCTTCCGAGCCAATGCGGCCAAACCGAACTTCCGATACAGCGCGACCCAGCGCTGAGCGGTCCGAAACGGGATCGCCGCGGCGGCTGCGACGAGTGGCAGCGGACGGCCATCCTCCAGATGGGGTTGGAGGAGACGGAACCGATCAAGGGCGAGTGTTCTGGTCTCTTCCGTCAGCCCCGCCAGGTGGTCCATACTCGAAGAGTACGCCAAATAGCGGGCAAAGTTCCACGCCCGATAATTTGCAAAGTTATACCCGCCTTTAGCCAAAACGGTTCAGCACAGAATCCTTTAGGATACAGGTCCCATTGTGACCTGCATTCCGCTTTAGCGGAATGCTTTTTGCGTAACGCTGAGGACATTGACGAAGCCGATCTACAAGGGTAGGTTAGCAATCCATTAGGAACACGTTAGAGAGGAATCTCGATAATGTCTCCGGTGGAGAATCACGGGTCGCAATGCAGGACCAAAGAATCCGCGTAGCAATCCTCCATAGCAATCGACTGCTTCGAGAGAGCTTACATTGCTGCCTAGAGCAAGTGCAGTCATTCGTAATCGCGCAGACCGCGTCCAAGCTAGAAGAGCTTGAAGAAGTCCTTGGTTCGGGTCGATCGCACCTGCTTATCGTGGAGTATGGTCTTTTGCGTGAAAGGGGAGTATCTCGCGAGCAGATTTGCGCTCTGTCCTCAGAAGTGAAGACACTGGTTATTGATGTACCGGAAAATGAGGACGAGATCCTCTATTGCATTGAGACGGGCGGGGCTTCCGGGTATCTGGTGAACAACGCATCGGTCGAGGGCTTGGTGAACAATATCAAAGCGATTGTGCGCGGAGAAACTCTTTGCTCGGCAAGAATCGCGCACCTTTCCTTTGGACGCATTTCACAGCTCGCGCGCCGGCGAGAAGTGGCTCGGATGGACAATGGAGCGCGCCTCACCCGCCGTGAAGCGGAGATCGTACGGTTGATAGAAGATAGTTTGAGTAATAAGGAAATTGCCACTCGGCTCAAGATTGAAGTCTCGACGGTCAAGAACCACGTCCACAACATCCTCGACAAACTGCAATCGCCCAGTCGCCATTCAGCGGTGAACCAGATTAAAGAGCAAGGGTTCACAGTGCCTCGATTCTGAACCTCCCTTCAGTCGCACGACTGCACCAACGTTCACCTCAGCTGTGCGGAATGTTCTGCTTCAGGTCACGTCGTCAAGGCTTGTCCAGGCCAACAAAGATCTAGTTTGTACAGATCCATTGTGTTGGTGTTTCTAGATCCAAATAGATCCACAGATCTATTGGCTGCTCATCACGGTTCGTCTAGGGTGTGCCAGGTATGATAGGTCACAACGGTGCTGTGAGGCACGCTGGTGAACACGATTCGAGTACTGTTCGCGAATCAGCCACATTGTTTGATCACCGTCTAAAGTTTCATGGACAAGGGTGTTCATCAGTCATCAAAGGAGGATGCCGTTATGATGGATCATGTAAAGGCTATCATTGTCACGCTTTGTCTCGGTGTCGTCATGATCGCTTGGTCCCCGGCCGGAGCGGGGATTACACGCGAGTGTGACGCGAAATATCATTGGAAGACAACCGGCGGCACATATCAGGGCTTCTTTGGAAACTTCACAGGCAAGGGTGGCTGCGGCAGTAACGTGCCCAATAGATGCCGCGAGCGGGCGCGCGACAACGCGCTTAGCTGCATGTCCACCCATTGGGATATCCGCTGGGAGAACCGACGCCCAGAGGCATGTCTGCCAGCGCAAGGCGCCCATGGCTATAATGTCGGGGGGGGGGATGGATGCATCAGCTCGGCTACCCACCAGTGCCAGTCGTGGCGCCATGGGTGGCCGAAGGGCGATATCAAAACGCGACTGGAGGTTGCTGTCTGCTGCGCGTTTGGGGCATCCCACAAACAAAAAGAGTTGCGTTGCAAGAAAGACGTCCATGTCCACCTAAACGCGGTCGTCAGCGGCGATAAGAAATGCGACGCCAATAGCCGGCTCCAGTCGGACTATGTCATAAGCGACTGCGGAGCGGTCTGGGACAAGTACTGCGCCCAAAGCCCGGGTCAACCCACAGGCTGCTGAGCGGAATCCCGTAGCCTCCACCGTGCGAGGCTGCGGGGTGAGCTCTGGCTGCCGTGAGGCACGCGGCTCGCCGCTGACATCGCCGGCTGCCCCGTGTCGGCGCAGATCTTAAAAAGTGTGTTTGTTTTGCCTCTTCTCCGTCGCGCCCAATATCTCTCTAGCTGGATATACATGTATATACAATGTTCTCTACGGTCAGGCCCTATTCCTCCAACCATAAAGGAGCCTTATCCATGAACAGTAGCTACGTCTGGAGTCGCTTCCCGTTTTTGCTGAGTGTCCTTGGTGCCATCACCCTGTTCGTGTCTGGGTGTTCGACCACGGCCAACGAGACCAAGAGCGCGTCGGCCCTCACTCATGACCTCACTGATGCCGCGATCGAGCGCTACATTCGTACGCACCCGGAAGTGATCGTCGAATCGCTGGAGGCGCAGGAAGCCAAACGCGAGGCGGAACTGCGGGAGCATGCAAAAGTAGCCTTCGCGACGAAGCAGCACGAGCTGCTTCACGATCTGACGTCACCGGTCAGCGGCAATCCGAATGGCGAGATCACCTTAATCGAGTTTTACGACTACCGCTGCGGTTTCTGTAAGCAGGCGGCTCAGGCTGTCACGAAACTCCAGGAGGAAGACCCGCGGGTGCGGGTGGTCTACAAGAATTTCCCCATTCTGGGTGAAGCGTCGGAGCTCGCGGCCAAGGCCGCCCTCGCCTCACAGGCGCAAGGCATGCACCAAGCCTTCCACGAGGCGCTGCTCGCCTCCCAAACCGACATGACCACGGCAGAGATCTTGAAGATCGCCGTTACCATCGGCCTGGACGCGAAACGTCTGGAAGCTGACATGGCCAATCCTGCGTGGCAGGCCGTCATTGACAAGAATCGGGCGCTCGCCACCGAACTCGGCATCTCGGGGACGCCAGGTTTTATCGTGGGCACCGAATTGGTACCCGGGGCGCTGGATTTGAACGGATTGAAGGAGTTAATTGCGCGGGCGGAGGGGGGTTAAGATGACGAATCGTTGAAAATGTGGGTTAAAAATCATTTGTTACTCACATTGTTTGATCACTGTCTAAAGTTTCGTGGACAAGGGTGTTCATCAGTTATTAAAGGAGGATGCCGTTATGATGAATCATGTAAAGGCTATCATTGTCACGCTTTGTCTCGGTGTCGTCATGATCGCTTGGTCCCCGGCCGGAGCGGGGATTACACGCGAGTGTGACGCGAAATATCATTGGAAGACAACCGGCGGCACATATGGGGGCTCCTTTGGAAACTTCACAGGCAAGGGTGGCTGCGGCAGTACCGTGCCCAATAGATGCCGCGAGCGGGCGCGCGACAACGCGCTTAGCTGCATGTCCACCCATTGGGATATCCGCTGGGAGAACCGACGCCCAGAGGCATGTCTGGGAGCACAAGGCGTCCATGGCTATAATATCGGGCTGAAGGAATGCCACGACATCTACTGCGATTCGCCATCCCAGAACATAACGAAGGGCGATATCAAAGCGCGCCTGGAAGTTGAAGTCTGCTGCGCGTTTGGGGCTTCTAACAAACAAAAAGAGATGCGTTGCAAGAAAGACGTCCATGTCCACCTAGACGCGGTCGTCAGCGGCGATAAGAAATGCGGCACCACTAACCGGCTCCAGTCGGACTATGTCATCCCCGACTGCACAGCGGTCTGGAACAAGTACTGCGCCCAAGGCCCGACTCATATACCCCCAGGCTGCTGAGCGGAATCCCGTAGCCTCCGCCGTGCGAGGCTGCGGGGTGAGCTCTGGCTGCCGTGAGGCACGCGGCTCGCCGCTGACTTCGCCGGCTGCCCCGTGTCGGCGCAGATCTTAAAAAGTGCGTTTGTTTTGCCTCTTCTCCGTCGCGCCCAATATCTTTCCGGTTGGATATAGAATGGGTTCTGTGGCAAATGGCAAAATGGTGAAAACTCTTATGAGCTTTTATCCCGTCCCAGATTAGAAACTCCTCGTAAAATGGGGAATTTCTGTTTGTACAATATGGAGATTAAACCTTTCATAACCTGGCGGTTTCAATTTCAAGTGCGACGGGTGGATGATGACGCAGTTTCGTATAGACTTCCATGAGCGTGGCAAAGTCGAGACATTTTCTCAGGCGCGTGTTCAACCGATGGGCGATGGCGTTCAGCTACATGTGGGGTGTAGGGGACAACGGGCTATCACATGCGGAGTTCCGGACGACCAGATGATTGACAGACACACAACCAAGATACAAGGGGGTCAGCATGCCGTCACAGTCGGCGTTGCGTATCGTTCTATCCCACAAAGGCAAGTCATTCCGTGTCGAGTCCGTGACGCGGGTCCGTAAGGTCGTGCAGCCTTCCGATTCGCTCGGAGAGGCTCAAGGCGAAGCGGAATCGTGGGTGGCGATTCAGGGGTCCCACGGGAAACCCGTCTTTCGGCGCCTCATCCAGAACCCGCTTGGAACGCGTGAGGCGCCCACCGGCGAGAAGCGTGAGCTGCGCCAGGTCCGCCTTCCCGAGCCGTCCGGCGTTGTAACGTTTCTGCTCCCGGACCTTCCGGAGGCGCAGAAAGTCGTTCTCTACGCTAGCGGGGCTGACGACGAAGAGGGTCCCCGTTCGGCGGAGCCGGTCTTCGAGGTCACTGTGAAGCGACTTTCTGCCCTTGCCAGAGAAGGAGGATCACGACGTGAGCACCAGTGATGGATTTGTCATCGGCTTGTCGAAGGTTCTCGACCACGGCCCGGCCTCCGACCGTTGGAACCTCGTGCTCGTTGCCGAAGGCTTCCGCGCGGTGGGAATGCCGAAGTTCCACAACGAAGTCAGCAAGTTCGTCGACAAGCTCTTCAACACCCGGCCCTTCGACGAAATGTGGTGCGGCATCAATATCTATCGATTGGACGTCGCGTCCGACGAGAGCGGCGCCGACGAGCCTGGCGGAGGGGAATGTACCGGGGCGAACGTATTCCGCGACACCTATTTCGACGCGACTTTCTGCAGCGGCGGCACCCAACGGCGGCTGACGGTCGACAGCGCTCTGGTCCTGTCGACGGTGGTCGCCGAGCTCCCCGAGTACGACGAAGTGATCGTCGTCGTCAACAGCGACGTCTACGGCGGCGCCGGCGGCGCCGTCGGAACTTACTCCCTTGGATTCAGCCCGGTGTCGGGAAACGGCGGGGTCGAGATCGCGATCCATGAGCTGGGACACTCCGGTTTCAGCCTCGCCGACGAATACGCTTACGGCAATGTCGGCACCTACGGCGGATCGGAGCCCTGGCAGGTCAACGCCACCAGGAACACCGACAAGAACACGATCAAGTGGGGCGACCTGATCGCGGGTCCGACCGCCGTCCCGACCCAGTCGAATCCCGACTGCAGCCAGGAAGACCCGAACCCGAGCCCGGTGCCGGCAGGCACGGTGGGCGCGTTCGAGGGCGCGCGCTACTGGCCCTGCGGGCTGTTCCGGCCCGAGTTCAACTGCAAGATGCGGCAGTTGGCGGAGCCGTTCTGCGCCGTGTGCGAGCGACAGATCCGCCACGTGCTCGAGGAATATCTCGAGCCGGTGACGGTCACCCTCGCCACACCGAGCATCGACTTTCAGGACATTCCCGAGGGCATGGGCGGAGTGGGAGTCACGACCTACCGCGCAATCATTTTCGAAGTCGGTTCGTGCTCACCGGTGTCGCTCCAAGTGACCAGTGGCCCGACAGGCGGCTTTGGCCTGCCGCTCGGCGGCGCGGTCCTTGTGAACCCCGGGCAGGCCCTGACGCAAGGAAAGATCTGGATTTCCTATACGTCCACGACGCCAAGCGCCACTGCCAACGGAACAGTCACCGTGGAGGCGGTGGAGACGCAGGAGACCTGGGTGATTCCGATTACTGCAAACACAGTGGCGCGGCCGACTGCGGCGGCGGCGCTGGTGCTGGATCGCTCGGGCAGCATGAACCAGGATGCGGGCGACGGAACCACGAAGATCAGCAAGCTTAGACAGGCAGTGAAAACCTTCGTGGACGTCATGCTCCCCGGTGACGGCGTAGGGCTGGTGCGCTTCAATCACAATTCAAACATCGTCGAAGCAGTCGACGACGTTGCGATCAACGGCGGCACGGTCAAAACCACCGTCGACGGCGCGGATTTCAACCCCGGGGGCAATACCTCGATCGGCGCAGGCCTCGAGCAGGGGACTGATGCGCTGGTCGATGCTGGCGCCGGTTACGACGTGAAGGCGATGGTCGTTCTTACCGACGGCAAGGAGAATACGACGCCGCTCATCGACGACGTCTCCGGCTCAATCACTGCAAACACCTTCGGAATCGGGCTCGGGACTCCCGCTAACGTCGATGTCGGCAAGCTTGAGATTCTCACCGGAACGCACGAGGGCTATCTCCTGATCACGGGCGCGCTGACGTCGGGCGAACTCTTCCGGCTTCAGAAGTACTTCCTTCAGATCCTGGCAGGCGTCACGAATGCGGATATCGTCGTCGACCCGGGCGGGACGCTTTCTCCTGGCTATGTGCACCGGATCCCATTTCCGGTCACCGAGGCAGATTACGGCCTGGATGTGATTCTCCTGGCGAGCGAGCCGCGAGCCGTTGATTTCCGGCTAGAGCTGCCATCCGGTGGCTTCATCGATCCGGGCGTCGCGGCGATCGAACCCAACGTCCAACTGGTCAGTTCGCCAAACGTCGCCTACTACCGACTCGGGTTGCCTGGGCTGCCGGCTGACCCCAACTCGAGCCACGGCGGGAAATGGCACGCGGTGTTGCGGCTGGGGAAGACAGTGACAACCGACGCGGTGTCGGTGCAGTCGCATCGGTCGAGGATGCCGTACGCCGTGCTCGTGCACGCCTACTCCAGTTTGCAGTTCCGGGCCAAGTTGTCCCAGTCCGGATTCGAGCCAGGCTCCACGCTCATGCTGACGGCAACCTTGTTCGAGTACGAGAGGCCCGTCGAAAGCGGAGCGACAGTCTGGGCGGAGATGACCCGACCCGATGGCACCTCGAAGGGGGTCGCGTTCAGTCAGGATGAGCCGGGCCGATTCACCGCCCTAACGACGGAGTCCACGGTCGGGCTGTACCGCTTCCGCGTGCGCGCTACCGGGACCACATCCAAGGAGCGTCCCTTTACGAGAGAGCAGACGCTCACGGCCTTCATCGGGCGGACCGGGCGTGGAGAGGTCCCCGGCACGTCTGATCTGTGTCGCCTCCTCGAGTGCATCGCGCGTGAAGGAGCCAAGCACAAGGACGGCACAACGGATTGCCCTGGGCAGTGGAACATCGACTGGAAGGCGTACGCCGAGTGTCTGCGAAAGCACTGTGGGGAGATAGGTCGCAAAGAGTAACCCTTGGCGTTTCCGGGGATCGACGATCGAGCTCGTCGCGGCACGTGCGCGATCCACGGTCTGGCCGTAGTCCGCAGAAACTCGATTCGACGTCAGTCTAGCCGGCTGCTCGCCGGCGAGTAGGAGGAAAAATTATGGCGAAAGAAAAAAAAGAATACAGCAAGAGACCCAAGGTGCACCCGCGACACCTTGTTCGAATGATCGTAAAGTTTCATGATTACGTTGACCTCCCCTACGAGGACAGTGTTGAACGCCATTTTCAGAAGAAGGGAATAGGCCCATGGAATCCGCTCGTCGAGAAGTACCCGGGACTCACGTTCCGGCGCTACTTCTCGGCACTACAGCCCGATGCTTTGCGCAAGCTCATGGACCGGGGGCAAGAGACGGACCCTTCTTACAAAGCGCCGAATCTGTTGAATTGGTTTGCCGTCGAGGCACCTGCGCAAGCCGACATAGAGGAAGTGGTCCGCGCGATCGGCGAGTGGCGCACGGTTGAAGCCGCCTATGTCGAACCAGCGCCGACGCCGCCTCCGGCGGTAGCGGCGGCCAATGATCCTCGCTGGCCGAATCAGGGCTACCTGGATCCGGCACCGGACGGCATCGACGCGGAATACGCCTGGACCATTGCCGGCGGGGACGGCGCCGGCATCGGCTTTGTCGACTTGGAACAGGGCTGGAATCTCAACCATGAGGATCTCGCCGACCACGAGATCACTCTCATCTCGGGGTGGAACAACAATAGCTGGAACGATCACGGAAACGCCGTGCTCGGGGTGGTGGCCGCGGTCGACAACGACATCGGCTGCGTCGGCATCACCCCCAACCTGGCCTCGATTCAGGTGGTTTCCGAGGCGCCGGCCGTGGGTGTGAGCAACGTCGGCGACGCGATTCTCAGCGCGCTGGACGTGATGGACTTCGGGGACGTGTTGCTGCTTGAAACCCAGGAGTCCGGCACGGTCGCCGGCCACCCTGGATTCGGTAACGTGCCCAGCGAGGCCATCCCCGCGTACTTCGACACGATACGCCTGGCGACAGCCCTCGGCATCATCGTCGTCGAGGCCGCTGGCAACAACAACCCCGGACAGGATCTCGATACCTTCACCAACGCCAGCGGCTTGCACGTGCTCGACCGCACCAGCGTCGACTTTCGGGAATCCGGGGCAATCATGGTCGGCGCCGCGGTCTCGAGCGTGCCTCACGAACGCGGGGATCGGTCGAACCACGGTAGCCGGATCGATTGCTACGCCTGGGGCGAGAATATCGACACCCTCAACACCAGCTCCTACCAGACCGACTTCAACGGCACCTCCGGAGCGTCCGCGATCATTGCCGGAGCGGCGCTCGCCGTCCAGGGATTGGCCCAGGCGAATCTCGGCTACCGTTTCAGCCCGCTCCAGGTGCGAGCGTTGCTGAGCGATCCGGCCTTAGGTACGCCGTCTGCCGATCCGCCAACTGACCGGATTGGCATTATGCCGAACCTGCGGGCGTTGATAGAGGGCAATCGCCTGAATCTTGCACCGGACATCTATCTGCGCGACTTCGTCGGTGACAACGGTGATCCACACTCCAACGCCATCTCGGCGAGCCCGGACGTCATCCTGCGACCAATTGCCGTCGCCGACCCGCAGGGCTCCTTCGGGGAGGGCAGCGGTACGGAGAATGACAACACGCTCGGTTTCGAAGCTGAGGCGGGGCAGGACAACTTTCTCCATGTGCGAGTCCGCAACCGCGGCGGTTCGGCGGCCGCCGATGTCCATGCGACGGTCTACTGGTCGCCGGTCGCTACGTTGTTAACCTCGGATCTCTGGAATCTCGTAGGTTCGGTAACCCTGCCGAATGTGCCGGTGGGCGACGTCCTCACGGTTTCGGACGCGATCCCGTGGCCTGCCGCCAACATCCCCGCCCCCGGCCACTACTGCTTCGTGGGGTTGATCGGCCTCCCCCAGGACCCAACTCCCAACCCCGCCGACTTCCTCGACTGGGACAACTACCGCACGTTCATCCGCAGTAACAACAACGTGACGTGGCGCAATTTCAACGTCGTCGACAACGCACCAGCGCCAGGCGCCGAACCGCGCCGATTCGTGTCCTTGCCGTTTCTGGCCCCGGGCGCACCAGACAGAACTCGTCACATGGTGCTCGAGATCGTTGCCAAGTTGCCAGCGGGCGCCCGCGCGCAGCTCGAGTTGCCGATCTACTGGATGGACATGTTGAAGCTTCGTAACCCGAAAGTCCAGGTCGACCCAAAGGGGCATATTGCTCGCGTGGCGATCAACGCGCATGGTACGGAGCGGTTCGGCCCCATACCGTTTCCCGCCAAGTCGCGAACCGCTTTGCGCCTACTGGTACACATCCCAGAGGAATCCCGAAAGAACCCGTCTCAAATTTATGCGCGCCAGCTTTTTGCTGAAGAGGAGGTTGGGCGGGTCACCTGGCGTCTGTCGCCTCGACGATAGAGTTGGAGAGCATCACAAAGCCGGGGGTCGCACTGGCTCGACGCGCGGCAACCAGCGAAGGCTCGATCCCAACGAGTCAGCGACCGATCGATGATGGAACTTCGTCGTGCTATGGGAAACATCGCCCAGCCAGTTGGTGAGCTTCAATTTTGGCTCTCTACAAAAGCCAAGATGGATCATGGCGGATGCGCCTGAATGTCCGTTTTCCGCGTAGCCCCCGTTCTTGCCCGCTCTCTCATCTTATGAAAGTCTTAAAGAACGGGGGGCACACATTTTGCTGGATCGGAATGGATGGCTATTGCTATCGTTGAGCGAATATGTTCCCAGCGAATCAACCAATTCGCATCTACCGGCTTCGCGTCGTTGTGCTGCGCGCCAGCCCTCACGTGTGGCGCCGCATGCTCGTCCGCTCGTCCTGCCGCGTGAATGACCTGCACCACACAATGGCCCAACGAGTCTGACGCTGCGATAAGGTGCCACACGCTCAGGCCACCTCAAGAAATGATTGGCGGTTGAGATCCAGAGAGCGTACTGTAGGGATTGGTATGGTTATAGAAGGAGAGCATAGAAATCCAGGGGAGATCGCGATCGTCGTGGACCCACGGGCACCTGGGCGGGCCCCCGGTTGGAGTGCCCGATGCTTGCGGCGCCGTATCCGCAACTGGAGGCCGTCCAGGCGATACCAGCGCCGGACCCGTTTCCGGTTGACCGGCCAACCGTCCCGCCGCAGTAAGACCCAGATTCGCAAATAGCCGAATCGGGGGCGAGCATGCGCAAGATCGCGGATGCGCAGCCGCAGGGCTGTCTGATCCTTGGCCCGACTCTTCCGATACCACGACGCCGGCCCAAACTGGGCGAGCCGACAGGCCCGCGCACAACTCACCGAGAAACTGGCTTGAAACCACTGGGCCAGTGCACGGTGCTGGGCGGGCCTTAAACTTTTTTTCGGAGCGCCTCCGAGAGCATGTGCTTATCGAGCGAGAGGTCCGCCACGAGCCGTTTGAGTCGGGCGTTTTCCTCTTCAACCTGTCGCAGCCGGCGGAGTTCGCTCACGCCCAGGTCGGCATACTTCTTCTTCCAGGTATAGAAGGTGGCCTCGCTGACACCCAGCTGCCGGCAGAGGTCCCCGATTGGGGTCCCACTCTCCGCTTGCCGAATGGCATAGACGATTTGTTCTTCACTAAACCTTGCCCGCTTCATCGATCCGCTCCTTTCGTCGAGGACCGCCGAAGCTGCCAGTCTACTCTAGTTTTAACCTGTCGTCGTTTTCCGGGGAGACGTCATGTATCAAATACCTAAGGCGAGACAAGCGCGTCCCACGACGGTGAAGGAGGCGTCGTGCGCATCCGACATATCTAGGTACAAACCCTACGTGTTCCGGGCGTGTTCTCTTGACGGCACAATTGGCCCCAATTCCCCTGAATTGGACTGAGCTAAACTGAACCCGTAAAACAGCCAAACTCCTCTCCTGGAGCGGTGTTTCACTGATCTGATAAGGACTTCTGGGGGAGTCTCGGAGAGGATTAGGAAACCGCTGCTCCATCCAACTGAGCTACGGGGGCGTAATTAGAAATCATATAGTTAGGACGTTTTCCAGACCAAGCTCTTTTTCGGCGTAGGGAATAGCGTAGGGAAATGTTGGCCCGAAATTGTGCTAGTATCCCACCGTTTTTCCTTCAACTTCGGTCGTTAGCTCTCATATGGATCAAAGCTTAAGTTCAGATGGCGAGGATTCCCTCCTCTTCCGATGGCTCAAAAGTGCAGGGGTTCTCTTCTCGACGCTAATCCACGTAATCAACTTCGTCCTTCTCCTTGAGAGCGAGTGGGACAAACTGCAGAAAGGCCTCCTTCTCACAGCCGCATTATTTATATGGTTCTTCACTTTATACCTATTGCTCTGGCAAAGAACAGCAGGCAAGGAGTTTGGTTCCCCGCACAAGATTCCGGCTTACCCGATTAGAACGCGCAGAGCTGCGTTGGCTGGTGTGATTCTAATTCCGTTTCTGTTTCTGGCCTTCATTTATTATCAGTCGTTACCCTCAGGGAAAGTCATCGTTGTCGTCGCCGACATAGAAGGGCCAGATCCTCAATCATACCGGGTCACTGAAGTGCTCTTGACCCATTTGCGTCAGGTTGCCAAGCCACATCCTGAAATTGAGATTGTTCCACTCGGTCATTCAATATCAGAGCACCAAGGTTCTGTCGTTGCGCAAGAGGAGGGACGTCAATTAAAAGCCAGTGCAATGATCTGGGGTTGGTACGGCAAAACGGGAGAGAAAGTATTGTTGACCAGTTACTTCGAAGTCTTAACTCCACCTTTATCTTTCTTTCCCATTGATAGAGATGTCCATATCTCTCCGGCATCGGACTTAGACAAGTTCGTGGTCCAAGAAGACCTTTCCACTAAACTAGGTTATTTGGTGCTTACCACGGTAGGGTTGATTAAGCAGGAAGCTCAAGATTATGGGGCAAGCATTTCTTTACTTACCGAAGCGCTAGATCAGAAGAGCGTCGCCGAGGCATCAAAGTATTCTGCCTATTTTTATAGAGCGCTAGCTCATCAACATGAAGGTCACGGCGATCTCGCTATCGCAGATTACACCGCATCCATTCAAGCCAAAAGCGACATTCCCGAATCCTACAACAATCGCGGCAACTCTTACTTTCGTAAGAGCGAGTACGATACAGCTATCACCGATTATGACGAGGCAATACGATTAAAGCCCGCTTATGCAGAGGCTTATAACAACAGGGCCTCAGCACGAGTAAGGAAAGGTTTAGTTAAGGAAGGAATAGTCGATCTAGATAAGGCGGTCGAACTAAATCCAGATAACGTAGAAGCGCATCTCAACAAGGGCTATGCATATACACTACTGAGAGATCATGCTTCTGCAATTTCGAATTATGAGCAGGCTATAAAGAAGGCACCGCATGATGCCAGAGCATATATGGATCGTGGGGCGGCCTACATTCAAATGGGTAACTACAAAGCATCATTCAACGATTTAAGTCGAGCGGCAGAACTTGACCCGAATAATCCATTAATTTTTAACGACCTTGGCATTTACTATGCAAAGCAAGGGGATATGCACCGGGCTATTAAGGAGTTCGACAAATCTATAAGTCTGGCCGGAAAGATACCTTTAGCCGCTAATTATGACGCACCTTTTGGTAATCGCGCAAACGCTTACAAAAATATCGGTCGAATCAATGAAGCTCTTGCCGATTACGAGAAACAAATCACCCTTCAGCCTAAGTCCCCTAGTCCTTACCATAACCGAGGACTATTGAGGAGGGATCAGGGCAAGCCTAGTCTAGCGATTAATGACTTCAGTGAAGCAATTAAATTAGATCCTAACTATGTACCTGCCTTCATAGGTCGAGGTCATCTCCTAATGCGAAACGGAGACATTGACGGCGCGATTGCTGACCTTGCTAAGGCGCTGAACTTAGAACCAAGAAACACCCTGCTCTACTCTGATTTGTGTCGGGCTAGAACAGTTAAACAAGACTTTGAGGGAGCTCTTTCGGATTGTCAAAAAGCAATACAGTTCAATCCCAATAGTGCGCAGGTATACGACGACCTTGGCATCGCCAAGCGTATAAAACATGACTTCAATGGGGCAGCGGAGGCTTTTGAGCGAGCGGCGAAGCTGAACCCGAGTGATCCAAATCCACTCGTAAACCTAGCCAATACTCGCCACGATCAAAACCGCACGTCGGAGGCAGAAACGTTATTCAAACAGCTGCTGCTCCTTTTGGATCGTGAGCCGAAAATTTCAGTTTCAGACCGAATTGTGTACTTGCAGCAGTACCTGAAATTTAAGCGTGACTTGGGTGACAAGGAGGAGATCGGTGCAATCGAGAAGAGAATCCGAGACCTGTCATCAACGGTCCCCCACTCCTAGATAAAGTCAGCAACTGGAGTCAGCTAGCAGTCTGCTACCATAGTTCCAGGATTAGGATCATCCATTGTCAGTTTTTTGCTAGTGTCCTGACTCAGAAATTCGTCGAAGAAGTCCAGCGTATGAAGTCGTCGTTATTCAAATAGTTGGCTCCTAACATTGTGATGCGAACTTCAGAGACAGGACACTAGGTAAATAAGGAAGAATAGGGGTCAGAATAATTTCGCTGACAGCCGAACCAATCGTGAAGTATGTTCCCCCGCTCAGCGGTGCACGAGGTCTCCACTAGCGCATCCATCTCGACTCAGCGTCCCGTCTTATCCTGACGTTGGCCCCGTTTCGAGACAACTCTTAACCAGAGCAGAGGGCTTCTTTGGCGTCCTGTTCTTCCTGACGTTGACTGACGAACTCACTCGGAGTCAGGTGCCCGAGTGAGCTGTGTGGCCGGCGAGTGTTGTAGTCCACGCGCCAGGTCTCGATGATCACCTGGGCCTCCGCCAGCGAGGCAAACTGATGCACGTTCAAGCACTCATCCCGTAACCGCCCATTAAATGATTCGATGAAGGCATTTTCGACGGGTTTCCCCGGTCGAATGAAGTCGAGCTGCACGCCGCGCCGATACGCCCAGTCTTCCAGGGCCCGTGATTGAAATTCCGTCCCATGATCGACCGTGATGGAGCGCGGTCCTGGCCTGTCACCGAGCACCCGATCAAGGACTCGACCTACGAGTTCACCGGACATTCGAAATCCAGCCTCTAGCACGGGACTGGAGCGACTCCAGTTATCAACCACAGTCAGAATCCGATAGGGCCGACCTTCACTTAAGGTATCATGCACGAAATCCATACTCCACCGTTCCTGTGGGCCAACTGGCACGGGAGCCGGCCCGCGATGCAGGGCTATGTGCTTTCGTCGGCGCACCCGCATGCGCAACTGGAGCCCTTCGAAACGATACCATCGCCGGACCCGTTTCCGGTTGACCGCCCACCCTTCCAGCCGCAGTAAGACCCAGATTCGCAAATAGCCGAATCGGGGGCGAGCATGCGCCAGATCGCGAATGCGCAGCCGCAGGGCTGTCTGATCCTTGGCCTGACTCTTTCGATACCAGGATGCGCGCCCGAACTGGGCGAGCCGACAGGCCCGCGCACAACTCGCCGAGAAACTGGCTTGAAACCACTGGGCCAGTGCACGGCGCTGGGCGGGCCTCAGACTTTTTTTCGGAGCGCCTCCGAGAGCATGTGCTTATCGAGCGAGAGGTCCGCCACGAGCCGTTTGAGTCTGGCGTTTTCCTCTTCCACCTGTCGCAGTCGGCGGAGTTCGCTCACGCCCAGATGGGCGTATTTCTTCTTCCAGGCGTAGAAGGTCGCCTCACTGACGCCCAGCTGCCGACAGAGGTCGCCAACTGGAGTCCCACTCTCGGCTTGTCGAATGGCATAGACGATCTGCTCTTCGGAGAATCGTGACCGCTTCATCGATCCACTCCTTTCGTCGAGGACCGCCGAAGCCGCCATCGTACTCTAGTTCTGAACTGCCGTCGTTTTCGGGGGAGACGTCAATCCCTATCAGGATTCTAAAGAAAGAAGGTTGGGAGCCTTGTGATGGCTGATGGAATTTAAGACTCCCTCTTTGGGTCGGCCCTGATTGAGGTCATTCCTGATCCTCGACTTGTAGAGGCCAACCGTCTGGGCTGCGGCCGTACACCCGCTGGTATGCGCACACCGTGGCGGGCGGTGGGCCATCGCAGGCGTCATGAACGGAGGTACGGTACGCGTCGTCCAGATTCTGCTGAAGCTCGGCTAGGTCTGTCTGACGCTCCGCAATCTGCCGCTCTCGCCAGAAACTTTCTGTGGGGTCGTAGCGGACGGCTTCATGAACATCATCTTCGGCTTGGTTTGGCAGGGATCCGAGATCGATGGCATAGAGACGCGGGTGCGCATACTGCCAGCTCAGCCCGATGTGGCACATACGCCGGAAGATCAGCTCATAGACCGACGTCAGGTCCGCGCGATGTCGGACCAACGTAGACAAAATAGGGTCAGGTCTTGAAATGTGTATAGATGATAAATGGAAACGTGAGGGCCGTGTTTAAACCCAAGACATCTACGAGGGTGGCGTCAGGTGCTAGCATGAAATAAGTTTGCTGGCCGATAAGGGCACGGCAAGGATGGACGGCTGACGACAAAAGCGCCGTTGCGTCAGCCGGAAAATGGAGGATTGCCTAGCGAAAGTTGTGAAACAGCTGTTTCCAGGAGAGTGCTTTTTGCCGACACAGATTTGCTATAGCCAAAATCTGTGTCGGACCAAAGAGTATGCAGCAGGTAAGAGCACCCTCCAGAGGAATATCAGGCGGCCTTCGCTATTCTCTGAACCTGCCCTTTCGCCGCTGCCACGACATTCTCTGTCGTAAACCCGAATTTCTTTTGAAGCTCTTTGAGAGGCGCGGAGGCTCCAAAAGTCTTCATGCCAATGACTTCGCCGGTTAGGCCCGCATAGCGAGCCCACCCAAATGTGGAGGCCTGCTCTACGCAGACCCTGGCCGTCACGGTCGGTGGAATCACACTGTCGCGATAGGCTTGCGGCTGATGCTCGAACAGCTCCCAAGAAGGCATGCTTACCACGCGGGCCTTGATCCCTTCTGCCTTCAATTTCTCGGCGGCCTCTAGACAGAGTGAGACTTCACTGCCACTGGCGAGGAGCAACACATCCGGTTTCCCTCCAGGCACGTCGGCCAATACGTAGGCGCCTTTCGCCACTCCGGATGCGGGGGCATAGGTGGAGCGGTCAATGGTCGGGAGGGCTTGTCTGGTCAGAATCAAAGCCACCGGTTCATGTTTCAACTGCATGATGACACGCCAGGCTTCCGAGACCTCGTTCGCATCTGCAGGACGCAGGACGATGAGGCTTGGAATGGCTCTCAGTGAAGCGAGCTGCTCGATTGGCTGGTGCGTAGGGCCATCCTCGCCGACACCGATCGAATCGTGGGTGAAAATATGGATGACAGGGATTTCCATCAGCGCGCTTAATCGAATCGCGCCCCGGCTGTAATCGCTGAAAATCAGGAAGCCGGAGCCATACGCACGCACCTTGGAGAGGGAGAGCCCGTTGAGCACGGAGCCCATCGCATGTTCCCGGACACCGAAATGCAGATTGCGGCCACCACGACTCGTGGCGGTAAAGTCGCCGGCACCCTCGAAGGTCAAGCGGGTCTTCGTTGATGGAGCCAGATCCGCAGACCCGCCTAGCAGCCACGGGACCTGTTGCGCCAGGGCGTTGAGGATCTTGCTCGAGGCATCGCGGCCCGCCACGCCTTTGGCATCGGGAGGAAACACCGGAAGATCCTTGTCCCATCCCTCAGGCAGTTGGCGCTGTTGCATGTGAGAGAGCTGATCGGCGAGCTGGGGGAACTGGCCTTGGTACTCCGTAAATTTCGCCATCCAGGCTGCGCGCGTTTCGCGTCCGCGTCGACCCATGCCCTGCTGGAAATGTTCACGCACGCCGTCGGGCACCAGGAATTTTTCCTCTTCGGGCCATCCGTAGTTCCGCTTGGTCAGCCGTATTTCTTCTTCGCCCAGCGGTTCGCCGTGCGCGGCGTGGGTATCTTGTTTGTTGGGGGAGCCATAGGCGATATGGCTATCGACGATGATTAGCGTCGGTCGACCCGCTTCCCGTTTGAACGTGGTCAAGGCCCGTTCGAGCATGTCGAGATCGTTAGCGTCGCCGACTCGGGTGACGTTCCATCCGTATCCGATAAATCGTGTGGCTACGTCTTCGCTGAAGGCCCATTCCGTGTGCCCTTCGATCGTGATTTTATTGTTGTCATAGATCCAGCAAAGGTTGGCTAGTTTTAAGTGCGCCGCCAGGGAAGCCGCTTCGGCGGCGACGCCTTCCATCATGCAGCCGTCGCCGCACAGCGCGTACACGTCGTAGTCGAACATGTCGAAGCCGGTGCGATTGAAATAGTGGGCTTGCCACTGGGCGGCGATTGCCATCCCGACGCTGGTTGCGATGCCTTGCCCGAGTGGACCGGTCGTGGTCTCCACGCCGGAGGTCCAGCGGTATTCAGGGTGTCCTGCGCACTTGCTGTTGAGCTGGCGGAAGCGTTTGAGATCGTCCAGGTGCACCGAGAGCTCGCCCAGCCGTTCGTACTGGGGATTGACCGCCTTCACTCCATTTAAATGCAGCAGGGAGTAGAGAAGCATGGAGGCGTGCCCCATCGACAGCACGAACCGATCACGGTTCGGCCAGATCGGGTCCTCCGGATCGAACCGTAGGATTCGCTGCCAGAGACAGTAGGCGACCGGGGCCATGGCCATCGGGGTTCCCGGGTGGCCTGAATTAGCTTGCTGCACGGCATCCATCGAAAGGGTGCGGATCGTATTGATGCAGGTCTGGTCGAGTTGGGCGTTCGTCACCATGGTCCCCCTTCTGGTGGTGTGTGTCTGCAGCGTTGCTGTCGGTGGTCCTTTTCAATAATGATGTCGGTCGTTTCAAGCCCAGGCTTGAGTGAAAGCGAGAAGAGAATAGGACGAAAAACCACGGTGTAAAGGTAGCGTGACGAGCAAGCCCATGGGGAAAGAACCAGTGTCGCAGGCGCGGTCTACGGATTATCCCACCAGGGAAGAGGGCTTTCTCCACATGAAGCCTCAGCATTCCTTTTCGCACAAGTCGATCGCCGCGTCGACTTCGAGCGCAAAGCGGCCTCGGCCCCGCTGGACAAGTCGCACGTCTGGGCATTTCTGCTCTAGCCGGCGACGGAGCAGAATCAGGCGCGTTTCAAGGTTGTCCTTGTATTCCGGCAATCCCAGCCAGGTATCCATTCGCAGTTCTCGATTGGTGAACTCGATTCGTCCCTTATCACAGTAGTGCTTCAGCAGGCGCCAGAGAATCCTGGCCGGCACGTTACGGATGAGGTACTCGCCATCTACGAAGACGCAATCGTCCCTCTGAAAGAAGCTGAACCGGCGTGTTGCTCGTGAGCGGGAGGCGCTGGTCGGGGGTGCCGGTATCGCTCGATCACTCAGTGTTTCATCCGTATCGCGGCTGAGTTGCTCGATCGCTGTGGCGAGGTGCAATCCAATGATGGACAACAATGTGTTCTCGGTCGGAAGAAAAGCGAGCGAATCCATGCTCTCGACGGCGAGCACACCCACGAGGCGCCCGCGAGTCACCAATGGCACGGCGATTTGGCTGGCCGCGTCGGGTAGCCCTGGGAGCGGGATTTCACGCTCGATGGCTTCCATCTTTCCCATCGCTTCGGCCCGGTCTCGTACGGCACGCGCATACCGCAAGCTGTGATCCATCGCCGACAGATATAGAGTCCGCTTCGCACGGGCCACCATACCGATGAGCCCTTCCCCGATTCCGACTTCTGAGCCGACACCGTTCTCTCGATAGCCGCGGCTGGCAATTGTCTGCAGCTTGGCGTTGCGGTCGTCGGTAAACAGGATCATCGCATGGTGGAAGCCGAAGAACTCGTCGAGCCGTTGCAGCGATCCTTGCAGCGCCTCGTCCAGGGTCTGTGCCTGGTTGAGCCGTTCAGCGAATAGGCGAAGCGATAGCATGTCGGGCTCAATAAAGAGCCGGGACGGCCGCTCCGATGGCGGGGAGACCGGCAGTCGTGTGAAGCCCTCCAAATGTTCGACGCCGAGCACCTCGTACACGTCGGCGGCCTGCAGGCGAAATACTTCTGTCATGCCCGAGTAGGAGGCCACCGCCTGAAGTTGCAGCGACATTGACTCGAACAAGGGCCCGGTGGTTTCAGAGTGATCGTACCGAAGACCGAAATGATAAGCATGCAGCGTGCGTGGGTCCAGCACGACGGCGCAGGCAAAAGGATTCTCGCGAACGTTGCGATGCGTCTTATTGAAGAATTGAAACGAAATCGCGAGGTGCGAGGCATCCACATAATAAACTTGGCTGATAAAGGTGATGTTGGGTGTGCCGTCGATCGCGCAGGTACTCAAGGCCGCAGGGACGATGCCCTGAAAGCAGGCCCAGAGGTCCTCGAGCCGCAACGATGCCTGGTTCACGGTCCCACTTTCCGCCCCGCGCCAGGTCCGGGGGTTTGATCAAAGACCTCGGTCACGTCGACCTCGACGGCGACGGTTGGTTCGACGATCCATTCTTCGATCAAGCTGGGGGACACGCCGACGGCCTTCAGTTCGGCGGAGAATTCGCGATGCCAGTGCCGACCGAGCTCCCGGTCACTCGCCGTCACCGGCGTGATACGCCGCAGGCGGCCCTTCAACTGGCAGGTCATATGGTCGGTCGGCCTGGTGCAGGTGACTGCGAGCATGCCGTTTGCGCGCAGGTTGTCGAGCGTCTTGCCGGCGAACGTCTCGGAGAGAAGGATGGTCAGGTTGCCGCGGTTCGGGGTGAGACGAATTCCCCACGCGCGTGTGCATTCAGGCATAAGTGTCGCATCGCGCGTGCCGACCATGACCGAGATGCCTGTGCCTAGGAGAGCGACGATCCAGTCGGGAATCATGAGATCAACCGGCCTGTTAGGAAAAATTTAGGCGGAGCTTAGCATAGTTTTAGGAATGGTGTCGTGCGTCGCCATGCTAATGTCCCTGTCGCTCATGATGACAGACGCGCCTGTGATGTGACGGCGTACAACAACATGGAGGGTCCTATGCGATACGCGATTTATGGTTCACTGGCGGTGCTAGTACTTGCAGCGATGTCGGCTCCTGGATGGATCGGTAACAGTCAAAGCGCGATGGCGTCCCGCGGAGCAGATACGCCGGTGGTGTTTGTGGCCCACGACTACGGCTTTACAGGGCCCGATCATCTTCCTGCGGGACTGACGACCGTCCGGATTGTGAATGAAGGGCAAGATTTTCATCACATCCAGTTTTTGAAACTGCTACAGGGCAAGACAGCCACCGACTTCCGTACAGCCATTGCATCCGATCCCAGCCGGTTGCCGGGATGGGTGCATCATGCCGGTGGGCCAAACGCGCATCCGGCCGGCAGTCAGACATCCGCCACAGTTAATCTGACCCAAGGGGACTATGTGCTGATCTGTTGGATTCCGGACAAGAACGGTGTGCCCCATGTGGCGTTGGGAATGCAGAAGGCCTTGTCTGTTCGAGGAGGCAAACCGGTGAAGGTCTCGCTGCCGACACCAGCATCCGTCATCACCCAAGTCGACTATCAGTTTGCCTTCTCCAAGCCAGTGGTGTCTGGACTTCGGACAATTGAGGTCGTAAATCATGGGATCCAGCCTCATGAAGTCGTAGTGGTGAAACTGTTCCAGGGGGCCTCGGTCAACGATGTGATTGCCTCGTTCGAGCCTGGTGCGTCCGGTCCGCCTCTCGGTGAACTGGTAGGCGGAATCACGGCAATCGAGAAGGGCTCGCGCATGACCTTTACCAGTGAATTCAATCCGGGACGGTACGGGCTTATCTGTTTTGTTCCAGATGCGGCCACCGGAAGGCCGCATTTCCTTCACGGCATGACGACCGAGTTCATCGTGGAGTAACCGGGGAAGGTCCATCTCTTGTTCGGCAAGGGAAAAAGCCGGTTAGATGATCCAGTCTGACCCTGCGTCTTGTCCCGCAGCGATTCAAGCGCATCAGTCGCCGAACAGGTTCGATGATCAGCCAGCAAGGCGGCGGTCATCAGCCGTGCAAGAGAACGAAATGCGGCAGTCCGAGCCATCTGACTGGGGACTAGTTCGTGAACGATTGAGGTCGTTATCCGACCGAAATGCGAGAAAGACGATCAACCTCCCCGTCACTTAGGTCGAGCGTATTTCCCATTGATTGCCCATGAGGCCGACCCGATTGCGTCGCCGTCTTGGGTCGTCATGCTGGATGCCGTCAATGCTCATGCGAATGTCGGCGTTGACGTGGCCGACGAGATAGTAACTGTGTTCGGCCAGACCCTTGACAATCGGTGTGCAATCGACTTGGTGGACTTTGTTATGTACCACAGCCGGTCTGGCCGGCCCATTGGATCCAAGACGATCAGGATTGCCTTTCGTGAAATCCGACACAACTAAAGCGACATCACCTCGATTATGGTAAACACTGACGCTTCTGGCCAATTCATGCAGCTGCGCCAATGGTTGCCCCACTTCCAACGCTGTGTCGTCGACATCCGGCGCGCAGAGAAAGATGTGTTCGAACAGACGTGGCAAGGCGTTGCCCGGTGTGAAGGCGTCACACCGCTCGAGTGCGTTCTGCAACAAGTAATTACCCATTGAATGACAGAGGATATGAAGGTCCTGCTTGCAGAGGGTTTCATCCTCGCGTCGCAGGCTAGCGAGAAAGTCTCGCACTTTGAGAATAGCCCGACCGACGGCGTTCCCTGAGCCCGCCGCCTCTGATCGATCTGACTTATAAGAGACGAAGGGGAGTGCCATACCATCAGATGGCCATGTGAAGAGCACGACCTGAACATTCTGTTCAGAGTCTCCATCAGGACAGTGGTTTAGCATTTCCTGAAGCGAGAGCGCAGAGCCGACGGCGTCAGTCCAAGAGACGTTGAACCCATGGATATACAGTAGCACGTCGGTGTTCTTGCGCATGATCGCTCGCAGATCGGAGAATGCTCCTTGCGATCCCAGCTTGATCTTATCCTGTTGGTCCTCGGCGATAGATGGTTTGATCCTTTCGCGATAGGCCACTATGTCGGCCGAGTCGGCGCATTTGGCCAGATACTTGATCATCCCCTCGCCGTCGCCCTGCCCCATGGATCCCCGCTCTGCCTCGAGATACTTGGTCAGTTTGGATTCATCAACCTCGACGGTCAATCGGCCAAATCGGAGATTTTCAACCCCGTCGTTACTGAATTTCTTCCCATAGCTGTCTGGGTGCCAACGATCGTTGCCGAGATGGTTTCGGTTCGTGGCGTAAAACAGTCGTCGTTCAGTCATGTGGGGCTCCCTTCTCTCGAACGATAAGGTGCGATGGCCGTGGTTGATGGTACGTAGGGAAGAAGTGCTTAGCGCCTTCAATAGTGAATGTCAGGAATAGGCCATCAGACCGTTGCTCATGCGCATCGACCCGAAGTCGATTCGGCGGGATGAGGTTACGACGATACGACGAGAGTTGCAACCAGAGGACACGTTCCATCCTCTCAGCGTGTGGGATCGCTCTCGCCTAATTCGCTCAGTAGAAAGGTCCGAACCCGTGCCCGTGCGACTCGTGCCGGCTGTCCCGCTTCGTCGTCCCTCTTCCATGAGCCGATCAACGTGCTGTGGGCCTTGATCGTCTTCCCGTGAATTTGGTATTCGCTCGCGGGTATTTCTCCGTTAAAAAACCGATCACCAAATTGGTCGCGCAATGTGTATAGCTTTGCCCGGTCCGAGATACAGTCCGTTTCAAACCTCAAGCCGTAGATTCTTGCGCTACTTTGGGCGGCAAACTGGACATCATCGGTCGATAGCCCGAGCGATGCTTTGTCGGAATCGGAATACCACCAGAAACGCATTGGCAGCGCAGGCTGTGCCACCACAGCAGCGGTAGCTCGTGGATGATCGAGCAGTGCGAGAGGGATTGGTCCGGTCACACAATTGCCGATGATGCCGATGGGTTGGGAGTTGTGCCTTTCTCCTATCCGCTGTACCACGCCACGTAGCCAATTCACGATGGGCGCACTACCATGGGACGGGATTCCCCATTCGCCGCCAGGGAAAAACTCAATAAGACCCCGCAACCAATAGGCCGATAATCCACTGATCAGAGAGACTTTCCCTTTCTCGCCGAACAACAGCGGCACGTAGACGGTGAAATCTTTCGAAAGTTCTTCTGCGTAGGCTAATGTCCCGGGAGACAATCCTGTCAACTCGTGGAGCAAAAGCACAGGCGGCTTGGAGGTGCCGTTGGTCAGACAGAACACAGAATGAGTGATTCCAGCGTGTGAAACGGGTTGCTCAAAACATTGGTTCCACGTCCTAACCGGGATTCCTTCTTCTCTCGTGTGCGGCGCGCACATCCCAAGTTGGGTGGCTCCACAGCCGATCTGCAAGAGGAGCAGGACGGTTGCAAGAGAGTGTAGGAGAGAGCGGTGTAGTCTCATCATAAGAGTCCATTGCCTCACGAGGACAGCAGCGCGTGTTGTGCTTCTCGTATGACAGAGCAGGTCAGAGATTGCCAGCGTTTGTAACTCCACGCAAGCCTTGTCCCTCGCACGGGGGCAGGCATGTCACGTACGGGTGTGCTCGAAAGTCAGAGTAAGAGTAGTGAAAATGTGCTTCGTCGTGATAACGAGGGTGGCGTCGACAGGCTGTTGCTCACTGGATCGAGGCGAGGGTTTCCCGAGTAGCAGAGGATTTGAGCTTTTGAAGTGCATGGGCTTCGATCTGGCGAACCCGTTCTCGGCTGAGATCCAGCTGCTCGCCGATTTCAACCAGGGTCATAATCCTGTCTGAACCGATCCCAAATCGCATGCGGATCACAGCCTGTTCTCTCGACGTCAGAGGGCTCAAGAGGCGGTCGAGCTGCCTCTCGCGTTCCACTCGATGCACATAGTGGTCCGGCGGTGCTGTCTGCTCATCGGGAATGAGTGATCCGATAACCTGAGTATCTCCGATAGGGGTCTCAAGACCCACTGGTTCCTGAAAGGCTGCAACGGTGTCGCGCACGCGTTCGGGACGAATTCGAAGGACTCGAGCGATATCCTCTATCTGTGCGGGACGGCCGAGCTGCAATTCCAAGTGCCGTCCAGCACGGGCGATGCGGCTTGCGGCCTCTGCTTGGTGAACCGGCACGCGTATCACCCGAGATTGGTCGGAGAGCGCACGCGTGATGCCTTGACGAATCCACCACGTGGCGTAGGTGCTGAATTTGAACCCTTTGCGGTATTGGTAACGCTCCGCTGCTTTCATCAGACCGATATTGCCTTCCTGGACCAGGTCCAGCAGCGTGAGGCCGTGCGAGGTATATCGCTTGGCGACGTCGATGACCAGGCGTAAATTATGCCGCACAAGTTCATCTTTTGCTTCCTCCAACCGACGACGTGCTTGTTGGATTGCAGCCAGCAATGAGGTGAGTTCTCGATGGGCTTCTGAAGGTAGATAGGATCCGATCTGTGATGCTGAGCTCAGGCACACTGCGAGAAGGGCCTCGGCCCGATCCAGCACGATGGCGGAGAGACCACTGAGTCGTCTGATGGTGGTGAGCTCTTGAATCGTCTCCCTGACGGAGGCCGACGGAACGTGTTCCGTCAGGATGGCACTTGCGTTTTTCAAAGCCCTCTTAATGCGTCGTGCACCCTCATCAATTTGTTTAGCCAGCGCCACCTCTTGTTTCGAAGTCAACAGCGCTGTGCCTCGAAACGACCGGAAATAGAGAGTTTCGAGGGCAAACCGATTCTGTGAGATGCGAGAATCCGTGTCACTGTCACCGGGTGCGTCGAGAGATGTGCTGAATTTGTCGCGGTGAGCGATACGTTTCAATAGTGCCCCAGACGAGGGGTCGTCTTTGTAGACATCATCATGCTCAGAGCTTTCCAGGGGAGAGATTCCCTCATCGACTTTTCGTAGGTGGTCATCCCTCATCGGTTTCTCCTTTCGTTGTCTTGTTGTGACCCAAGCTCATGTCGGGGCATGCCCATGGTCTAGATCATCACACGGACACATGTATCATGATGTCCAATGTATGTCAAATATTATATATAAAAGATTAGACATAAAGTAGACATCTTGCTACTCTACACCCATGTGTCGTATGCCATCGTAACCAACCCAGAAGGGTGACGCTGTGGACCATGCGAAACTTTCGCGTGGAACGAGCGATTCCTTCTTGAGGTCCCTATCACTCACCCAGGATTAAACGCCAATACGATTGTCATGAGAAGACGAGTCGATCACTCCATAATTGGTTTTATAAGCAGCCGATGGGGCAAGGACGCGTGCTGTATGCTGCACAGGCCCGAAGGGAGTGGTCCCGCGTGATCCCTGGTAGTGACGACGAAGTAGAAATGAAAGTTGCCTGTCGATCAGACTTGGCATTGCGAGGCATAAGGGAGCATCACCAGGGAATGGAAGCAGATTGGGCACTTTAGGATAAAATGGAGGCGAGCACACAAGAGACAAACTTGCGCTAATAGCTTGTTAGTGGACTACTGCAAAGACTCTCCCTTGTACGATCCGCCTGGTTCTCTCTGTTTGTTGCCTATCCCATACATGTTCTTGCCGATGACCGAACTCTCCTTCTCCTGCACCCGTTGTTGTGCTGATTCTACACGATCAATTTCTTGTGAGCAGATCCAATGGTAACGGTGAAAACACCTTGACGCCGTTGCCCGCTCCACAAGTACAATGCCCACCGTCAATACAATTGCACGCTCCTTACGAGGTGATGGCCATGTACAGCAAGGATTCCAAGTTGGTTGGAATCGGAGTCGTCCTGATTATCTTGACCTTCCTTCTTTGTCAGGAGTCTCCCACCTCGACTCCATCGCGGTCCACGACGCATTCATCGGTCACCTCTCCGCCCGTAACAACACCGGTCGAGCCGTCGATCCCCTCGCCGGCAGTCGTGAGGAAAAAAATAGATGAGGTGTTGACAGGACGAACCATCACCTTTCAAACCAGCAGCGCCGTCCTACTGCCGGAAGGTCGATCGACTCTCGATCAGGTCTTGCCGATTCTGCAACAGAACCAAACTGCCGCCTTCGAGATCGGTGGGCATACCGATAACATTGGAGCGGAAGACAGAAATCTGGCGCTGTCAGAAAATCGCGCGAAAGCCGTCATGGACTACTTGGTGTCGAAAGGAGTGTCCGCCAATCGACTCACGTTTAAAGGCTATGGAGCCTTGCGTCCGCTCGCCGATAACGCGACGGCTGAAGGGCGATCCCGAAATAGGAGAATTGAATTCCTCGTTCGGGCGAAAGGAGAGCAACCATGAGCTCGTGGTTCTGTTGGTTGCCTGCCTTGCTGGGCGCAGGGCTTATCGGGTGGGGCCTTCAAGGTATGCGATTTCGTCCGTGGGCGGCTGAAAAAAGGAGGGAAATCGGACGACTAACCGAAGAACTTGCCTTGTGGCAAAAGCACCAGCTGGGAGTTCGGACGATTGAGAAGCGGGTGGACGTACCGGTCGAGAAGATCGTGGAGAAGCCGGTGGAACGGCAAGTGGACAACCCGGCACACGTGGCGCGGATCAAGGCGCTCGAGAGTGAAGTGGCCGTGATCGGGGGGCTGCGGGAACAGATCGCGAAGCTGGAGGCCCGGCCACCGAAGATCGTGGAGAAGGTGGTGGAGAAGCGGGTGGACGTGCCGGTCGAGAAGATCGTGGAAAAGCCGGTGGAGCGGCAGGTGGACAACCCGGCACACGTGGCGCGGATCAAGGCGCTCGAGAGTGAAGTGGCCGTGATCGGGGGGCTGCGGGAGCAGATCGCGAAGCTGGAGGCCCGGCCACCGAAGATCGTGGAGAAGGTGGTGGAGAAGCGAGTGGAGGTGCCGGTGGAGAAACTGGTGGAAAAAGTCGTTTACCGAGACAAACCGAGCCGGACCAAGACGCTTGAAGCAACTACACCGAACGATGTCAGGAAGGCTCTTCGACGCAGTCCGGATGATCTCAAGAAAATATTCGGTATCGGTCCTGTCCTAGAACGATTTCTCAATGAGCAGGGCGTGTTCTGCTTTGATCAGATTGCGAAATGGACCAAAGCAGACATTGATAAGTTTGAGCGACAGCTACCCAATTTTGCGGGGCGCATTACACGCGAAAATTGGGTGCGTAGCGCTGTTGAAGAGCACTATAAGAAATACAAGAAGTGGTTGGGAGAGGGGAGCCCGACGATCACCATGCCGGAAACGCGCTAGTGGGTAGTCGTTTTCTTCCCGAATCCAGACGCATCCCATCAGAAGGAAACTTCTCACTCACTCGCGTGCTTGTCGAGGAAATTGCCAAGCCTGGTCTTATTCTCTCCATGAGTCTATCGCCGTTGGTTGTATTTCTGTCACTTTCTTGAGCAATCTGTCGCTCTATGAAATAGTGACGACACGGTGCTCGAAATAATTTCTCTGGCACCGACCCCATCCTTTTTATATGTGGAGGTCTAAACCATGATGCCTGTGCTCACATCTTCCCAATATGCGGTGCTGCTGCCTTCTGTGCTGGTCTTGGTGACAGGCTGTGCCCAGACTGTCTTGCAGGAACATTCGTCGCAGGAATATCTTGGGATGGGGATCGTGTCGGGAACGTTGGGCGAACAACAGCGTGTTGCCCAGTTCGTCGGGAAGCCGTCCTCTGTATCCGTGGTCGGCCAAGTGCAGGCCTTGGAGGGTGGCGCATACCTGATCCGAGACGTCCAGGGGAAGGAAATCCGCATTCCGCATGACGAGAATACGAGGATTGACCGCCCGGCTCATGTGGGCGACCGCATTCAATCTTGGCTTGATCGCTATGGCCGTGCCGTGCTGATCCGCAGTCTCGACGGAACTGGTCGATAGCATCCGTCCAGGCTCTTGTCGGTCAGTTCCTCATCAAACAACTGTTAGAAGAGAACGCTCAGGACGTTGAGCAAGAGAGTCAGAGCTTCTACAAGCTAGTGCCCGATGCGTGGCCAGCTTCTCCTAGTGAACCTGCGCGCAGGCCAATTGATTTTTTCCAGCTGGGTCAAACTCATCCTACCTGCAAAGGCTGCTATACGGCCGTTCTGGTGAAGGACCACGAACAGCAAATGCAATATCTTCCAGAGATCTATTAGATCCCCCCGCCTTCATAGGCGAGGTTCTCAATTGATTACGAGTGGGGCTCGTCCTGCCTGTGACAAAGCGGAGGACACGCCGCGACCAGACGCGCTCATCCTACCGCTCTGTTTGGCTTGGGTGACGACCTACCTCGGACAAATTCCGTGACGGATCAAGGTCTCGGTCATGCACCGAAAATGCTACTTCTTCTTGCCAATCGTTTCCTGCAGCAAGGCCTTCCATTCATCGCGGTTCACGGCCGGCATCGTCGTAATTTCAATGTGCCCCAACGACGCATTCATCACCGCCGCTTTCATGGCTGTCTTGTTGTCACGAAATTCCCAGATGGCGACGACGTCGTATTCACCCAGACAATAGTAGGCCTGCAGCAGCTTCCCGCCGAGCGCCTGCGCGTTCTTCTTAACCATCTCGGCGCGCTCGACACCCTGGTCCTTCATGGTTTGAAGTCCGTGCTGGGTGAACTTCACAAGACTCACGTAGGTTGGCATGGCAAACCTCCTTGGTGGTGTGAGGCAGAGGGAACGCTATCCCAAGCCAATCATAGGCAACTTCAGCAGACTGAAGCAACCGAGCAGCCTGGCGGGGCATGCAGAATCTGGCGGCCAACAGGTGACAGTCGCGTCAAGACAAGACGGCAAGATCCCTTTATCGGATTCCCGACATTGCCCCGGCCCGTGAATAGTTTGTCAACAACCAGCCAGGTAGTGCCCTACTTCACGGAGCGCTCGATGCACCGGCGGGCCCATCAGATCCGGCGGGGTATTCAGCTAAGGGAACCCGACCTTCACCCCACAGAGAGAGAATTGGTTCCACAATTCGCCAAGATTCCTCTGTTTCATCATCTCGAATAGAGAGTATCGAATCGCCCTCCAATACATCGAGCAGCAGCCGCGAATATGGTGGCAGGGTCTCCGCGGCGAACGTTCGATCCAACTCAATCCGCTGGAGATCGCATAAGTCCCCGGAGGCATTCAGATTCACTGAGAGCATAATCCGATCCGGTTTCAATTCTATTTTGAGCACATTGGACTGGGGCTGAATGTGCCGTCCAAAGACCATGTGTGGAACCGATTTGAAATGGATCGCAATCTCGCGGCGTTCTTGTCCTAGCGCCTTCCCCGTCCGGAGCAGAAAGGGCACACCTGCCCAGCGCCAGTTATCAATGGCGAGTCGAACCTGTGCGAAGGTTTCCGTATGGCGCTGAGGATTGACCCCTTCCTCATCCACGTATCCCGGGACTGATCGCCCGCTGATTGTGCCGGCTCCATATCGTCCACGGATTGTTTGCCGGAGTATTTCGTCGGCAGACAGTCGTCGGACCGCGCGAAGGATATCCAATTTGCGATCCCGCAACGTGCGTTCGTCGAGACTTTGCAGCGGTTCCATGGCGATCAGCGCGAGGAGCTGGAGCAGGTGATTCTGGATCATGTCGCGCAGCGCGCCGGTCTCGTCATAGAAACGCGCTCGCCCGGTCACGGTCAGGTCTTCATCCCAGACTATCGCAACTCGTTCGATATGTTGAGCGCTCCACAGGGGTTCAAAGATACGGTTGCCGAACCGTAGCCCCAAAATATTCTGCACCGTTTGTTTTCCCAGAAAATGGTCGAGCCGAAAGACATCCTGTTCAGGAAACGACCCATGGAGAAGTCGATTGAGAGCCTGTGCAGATGCGAGACTCGTCCCGAAAGGTTTTTCCAGCACCAGTTTGCTGCCGTGAGGAAGGTTGACCGCCTTGAGCGTTTCGACTGTCGGGTGAAAAAGGGACGGGGGAAGAGCGAGATAGATGACCAGCGGCTTGGTCATGGTGCGAAAAATACCGGCCATACTGTCACGGTCGGTCACATCGGCAGGGAGGTACTCTACCTTCCCAAGAAGTGAACCATGCGAAGAGGAAACACCTCCAGACGCGACGCCCGTCAGCTTGTCCTCAAGGTGGCGTCGAAACGTGGCGGTGTCCCATTTGTCACGGGCAATCCCGACGATACGAAAGTCCTCGGGCATATGCCCGTCTTGGTGAAGTCGCAAGAGCGCCGGGAGCAGAAAACGGCTCGTCAAATCTCCAGAAGCCCCAAAGATCACGATGGTGTGAATCATCTCCTGCTCCTGTGTTCGTTGAGAGCTACGATGGTCGACGGGCGTACCACTCGTCGAAGATCTTCTCTAGTCTAGGGTGGACGCCACGCAACTGAGCAACCACCTCCTTGGCCCACTCGAAATACTCCTGGCGGCGTTTGGAAGGGTTTCTTGGGGCGCCCTCGTGCCCCAAAGAGATCCTTACGTTCCTGACGCATCGCATCGTTGACCACGGTGGAGATCGGCGTTGCGGACCTTCTGCGCCCGCTTCAAGCGTGCAGTTACGTCGCTGTCGAGGCTCAGAGTCTTTCTCATGCATGAAAGCATATGAGAGTCGATGTCATGATGGCAATAAGAAAGGCTGTGCCGATATTGTAGGTGAGAATGTATTAAGCAAGATGTGATTGCACTGGTTCGGATTTCCAAGGCAGGGTAATCCGCCTCGTTCTCGAAGAGTGACAGTCGCCCAACCCGACGGTTCAGGACCTGATCGGTAAGTAGCCGGCAGCAGGACGTGGGCAGAGGGGCTTGGGGGAATGTTAATGTTATAGAGAACATGTAGCAGCCGCGTTAATAAAAGACAGCCATTCCATTTACTGTAATTGATCGACACAGTTTGTTCTATGACATGAGCGGTGGGTTTGATGAGTGATTGGTTGGTCACTACATCTATAGGGCTCGGGGTGCTCGGAGGCCTGTTCTTGCTAGCTGGCGTGGCCTCGGCACGGCGCCGGCGATTCGTACGCCTCTCGTTGCACACCGTGCTGGCGCTGGCCTGCCTGGTCTCCGGTGCCCTGTTCCTCACGCTTCACCTTTCGCTGCAAGGCTATCGCGCGCTCACGCGCGAGGATCTTGCCGCGATCATTCAGGCGGAACCCACTGGGCCCTCGCAACTGCGCGTAACGGTCAAGGTCCCGGGGAGGCAGCCGGAGCGGTTTCAACTGGTCGGTGACGAGGTCTATATCGATGCGCACATTCTGAAGTGGAAGCCCTGGGCCAACTTCTTCGGCCTGCATACGGCCTATGCGTTGGATCGAATTGCGGGGCGCTATCATGCCATCGAGGATGAGGGCGGAAAGCCGCACACCGTCTACACCCTGGGTGGCACGCGAGCGGTCGATCTGTTTTCGCTGCGCCATCGGTTTGCCTGGCTGGAGCCGGTGGTCGATGCGGAGTATGGATCGGCCGCGTTCTTCCCCACTCGCGACCGGGTGAGTCTTGAACTCCGGGTTTCCACGACCGGTCTGCTCTTTCGTCCTCTGACAACGGCGGACTGATCGGACAGCCGAATTGCAGGTAGGTCACGCAATCCCACTTTGCGGAGCTCAGAGCAGAGGGAACGGAACCTACAAATAAAGGCCTGGCAGGTTGAGTCGCCTGCTGCGGCTCAGCTGAGAGCTAACACCACTGACGAAGACAACCGGGATGCGACGAATTCACGCGACCGGCATGGCAAGGAGAGACGTCGTTTGAGACCTTGCCCGGTTCGCAGAATAGGAAGCCATGATGGACTGTGCCCGCTTGACCGGTGCCTTCGAGATGTGCGACCCCCAATGTCGTTCTTCTTTGAAACCTTCATATCTGCTCAAGATGTTCACTAGAAGCCCATATGGCCCTATCACTGATTGAAGATAGCAGTCCATCGGTGTGTCTATGAAGGCGATGCAGATGAGGGGATGAGAGAATTGCGTGAAAGGACGCTGGCGGGCTGGACAGATCATTTATGGACCGATCGCGGTTTGCATTTTCCGTCAAACCCCCTTTCACCGCCCAGCCCGGGCCGCCATGGCGAAGTGAAAGAAGTACTGGTCGAGTGAGGCCAAGTCACTTCCGTAGGTTGTTCCGCCGAACATGGCATCGCAGAGCAGCTCGCGCGCACGAGTCAGTTCTTTCCGCCGACCTTTCCACCGCTCGTCCACAATCGTCAAGTCCAAGAGTTCAATCGCGCGGTCGAACGCCTGCTCGCAGCGCTGCTGGTCCTTTCCATACCAACGGGCGGCGCGTGCCACGTCGCTGCCGACATTGGCCAGTTGCTCGACGAGCGAGAGGGTGTGCCAACGTCCTGCTGCTAATTGCTGGTGGATGGGGTTCATGCTCTTAACCCTGCACCAATCGATTGAGGATGGCTGTGACCATGTCCCTGATCTCCGCACGCTCGACGTACCGAGAACGGTTTCCTCCTGACGGGCGTACATTGATCATCGAATCGAATTCAATCCATTCCGAAGGCGGACGTTCAGGATAGATATTGATGCCCCAGAGGTGTTTTTGGAGCGAGCCTTGCTCTAAGAGCACGGCTTCTTCGTCGGAATGGAGCTCCCCACCGATGGCCATGATGCCTTGCTCAACATCCACAACGGCCTTCACCATGTCGCCGAACTGTTGTGTTGCCATGGTGCTCAGCGCGGCCTTTGTCACAGTCGTCCGAACAATGGAGATCTGCATTGTGCTCCCTATAAGAACTTGAAAGAGAATAGGACTGGCACGCAAGATTGCGGGTTGTGTATGTCTCTGTCAATCAGAAATTTATTCAGAGTTGTCCGTCGTTTCTTGTCCCGACGCTGGGAGCACTACTGGGGGCGAGCAAGAAACTGATCGTAGGGTGGTGGTCCAATTCTTCTCAGATGATGTATTCATGCTCATGCATCACGAGCCATTGTCCAACCTCGGTACAGTCGTACCGACTAGATCATGTGCCGGGTGAAAGCAGGGTGATTTTATTTCCACGTAAGTGTTAGATTGAAATTCTGCGACGTCACACTCACTCGATTCACCCATTCACAGAGGAGGAATACACGATGGGATTGTTTGGATCGATCATGGAGAAAATCGGATTTGGTGCGGCTGCGGCACAAGCTTCGACGCCGCCACCGGCGTCTGCCCCCACTGCGTCGGCTCCCGCGGCTAAACCTGCTACCCATCCGCCGGCTGCCATGTCGACGGTGGATGTGGTGGGCAAGTTGGAAGGGCTTGCCGCGAAGCATACCGAAAAACTGAATTGGAAGACCTCGATTGTGGACCTGATGAAGCTGTTGGGGTTAGACAGCAGCCTTACAGCACGCAAAGAACTTGCTACCGAATTGGGGTGCCCCGCAGACAAGATGGGCGATTCGGCTCAGATGAACATGTGGCTGCACAAGGCTGTGCTGCAGAAATTGGCCGCGAATGGAGGGAATATCCCCAAAGAGCTTTTGAGTTGAAGGAACGATGAGCGAGGGAACGTCATTTCCCTCGCTCGCTTTCGATCAGAACCGGGCGGGAGACGCTCAACCTTTGGGGTGCTTCCGTGATGACCAAGGGTGTTTGTTCGAGCTCATCGACCACCGGATGGGAGCCCATGTCGATCGACCCTTTAAAGAAGGCCCCTTCTTCCATCGAAAAAGACGGAGAGGAAACGTCGCCAAGCAGAACGGCAGGCTTGAGCAACTGGATTTTCCCGGTTGCGGTCACGTTCCCATGGATCTTTCCTCTGTTCACGACGGTTTCGGCGATAATTGAGCCTCGAATAATCGCATTCTCCCCGATCACTAACATTCCCTTTGCGTGAATTTCTCCTTCGATAGAACTGTCGAGCTGGACGGTACTATGAAAGTGGACGATGCCTTTGAACGTGACATCTTTCCCTAGAACTGTAAAATTCCCACCCTCGGGTTCCATGTCGTCTCGCTTTTTGTCCCACATAGTGGCGATCCTCTTTTAGCTGGAGATAAGGTAGTCGGTACCCGTTCTGTTCTTGGACTACACATGCCTGGCACCGTAATCGGCGGCGATCGCTTGTGCACTGTGTCAGCGAAGAATGGAGGACAACATACAGGAGTCGGCGGAAAGAATCAAAGGCTGATTTTACGGAGGAGGCTAGGCCAGGACGGAAGGCTACTTTTTGTGAGGTGTTTGTGGCTGAGGTGGTGTCTTTTCCGAACTATTCGCACTGATGGACTTGAGGGCCTTCCCAACTGCGGGTCCGATCTTGGGAATTTCTTTTTCGATGTTTTGCGCAGCACTTCGTGCCCCGCGTACGAGATCGTCGACGGTCAGGCCTTTGCCGCGTTCGGTCTGCTGCGATTCGGCTGCAGACACCGCATTTCCCATAACCAGGAGAACGGTCAGGAACCATAGGCGAAATATGGTCATGACTTGTGGACTCATAGCACGACTATAGCATAGGAAGCGATTTTCTATCTCGGCCTGCCGGATGGAGTATTCGCCTAGGATCGCGTATGATCGCCCAGGTCTGCAACCGATGTATCAGGAGGGCAGTATCCGATGGATGTCGATGCGTCATCACGATGGTTGGTACTGATCGGCTGTGTCAGCGCTGGATTGGGCGTGGCAGCCGGCGCATTCGGCGCTCATATGCTCAAGGACATCCTGGAGCCGCCAATGCTGGCAGTCTACGACACGGCGACCCGTTACCAGATGTATCACGCCTTCGGTATGGTCCTGAGTGGGTTTGCGGTTCGCATTGGGCGCGACGCAGGTGCAGTCAAAGCCGGATGGCTGTTTCTTGCAGGGATGTTCTTGTTCTGCGGAAGTCTGTACGGAGTCTCGTTACTGGGTATCCGTTGGCTGGGAGCAGTGACGCCAATCGGAGGTGTGTTGTTTATTGTGGGGTGGCTGGTGCTGGGTTGGCGCGCCTGGCGTGGGTCAGGAAGTTGAAGAGAGCTAGGGCTGGCAGGCAGTCGTTCGCTTACCGGTAATTGATCCCCATCCTCCCGTATTGTTCACAAACGACCCTTCGATCTTCGCATCATCTTTGATGAACAGTAGGCTGTCTTCCTGGATGCGCCCGTTCTGTTCCCATCTCAAATAAATGGCATCTCCCAGGACAATGGTCTCTGCTGGTGTTGCGGCATTGGCCGATGTGTGTCCATCTGGAGGAAACATGACGACAGCCTTCTGGTCCCCATGGTTCTGGTGATTATGTATGGTCCATTGCCAGGTTCCACAGAGTCGAGCGAGACCTTTTGCCTGCCGGATGCGGTCTTTCCACCCGTGAACATCCCACCAGGCCTTGGTTGCCTGCCGACTGGCCTCAAATGCCGTACGCTGGGCAACCAACAGTAGTTCAGTGTTCTGTTGGTCGGAGCGTTTCTCAGAGGTACCGATGGCTTGGCTATCTTGAGAGAGGCGGAATACGTCGGAGAGTGATGCGCTCCGGCTACGAGTATGCAACCAATCTTGTCGCGCCGCAGGAAGTGAACCGGTTGTCGTGGATTGGTTGGCATCACGGCCGACGGATTCAGCGAATTGCCAAGCGGCCAGTGCACCCATCAATTCAGAGACCGACTCCGATAATTCAGCCAATCTGAGTTCCTTGACGATCTTACTCGGAAGTCGTGTGGCTCCCAGCGCTCCTGCGGCATCCTTTAAACCCAGAGCGGGGCCGACGGTCGTTGTGAATATGGTCATGGCTTTTTCGTCCGAGTCGATCCTAGCGAGTTGATCGGCACGTTGAGCAACCACGTCGGCCAATAACATTGGTGACGCTTGATCCTCTGCAGCTGTGAGTGAGGGGAGGAGGCTCACGAATACAACGATCAACAGATATCCAGCACCAGCTAGGGTCCAGTGGTGCGGAGTGTGAAGCTGTCTTCGGCTATCGACCGGTGAGTGAATCGGGCGGGGGAGACGGCAACTGCTTCGCGTCATGTTCCTTGGAAGCAAGCCTTCAAGAAGCTCGCGGTTCGTTCCCAGGCGAGGGTCGAACTCTCCGGGTTATACACGCTCGGCTTCATCTCGTTACAAAAGGCCTGGGAGGCTTCCGGGTAGAGATGAATTTGGACTCGCTTCCCATATTCTGTCGAGGTGCCTCGTAACTGCTCGATGTCGTCCGGTGTGACCCAAGTGTCTTTTCCCGCCTGGTGATACAGTACCGGAGAAAAGAGTTTGTTCAACAGTTCTTTGGATGCGACCATTTTGCCGTAATACGATACGGCCGCGCGTAACCGCTTTCGTTGACAGGCGAAACTCAGCGCATAGGACCCGCCCATTCCGTACCCGACGACTCCGTGGATGTTTTTCTTCGTGATGGGGTGAGTGTTGAGATATTCGCAGCAGGAATTGATATCGGTGAGGACCTGTGCATCATTCTGTCGTTCCAGCAGGGCAGCCGCGACGTCGTCACTGGCGGTGACCATCCCACCCTGCCGACCGTAGAGATTCGGGAGGATCACCATGTAACCCTCACACGCGAGTCTGGCCCCCAGGTCTTTCATCTGCCCGGTTAAGCCCCACCAATCGTGCAGTAGAACCAGGCCTGGATAGGTTCCAGCCTGTTGCGGCCAGAACAACAGGCAATCGACTTGATGCTCCTTGGGCATCTTGGACTTGAAGTAAGGGTCGACCATCTGATCGCTATGCGTAGGGATCGGCACGCCGCTTGGGAAACGCGCGGTTCCTGTTCCGATCTGGTCCAACGTGAATGGGGCCGGGTGTGTTATGAGCATGGTTGGAATGTCTTTAGAGAAGCGGCCTTGCACTCAGTGTCGCATTTACTATATGAAGCCGATTGTGGGAATGTCAAATACGTGCCGATGATGTCTACTCGCGAACACCCTAATCTCAGCCATTGAGGAGGGGCATGGCTTCTGATCGCATCGGAGTAGGGTTGATCGGAGTAGGCCGGCATGGGCTTCGGTACGCCAGGCATATCGTACACGATCTGCCAACCGCTTCCCTTCGGGCCGTCTGTCGGCAACATCCTGAGCAGGGATTCGATCTTCCTGGTGCCCAGCCGATCAAAGTCTACGGAAAGGTAGAGTCGTTGATTGCTGATCCTGCCGTGGATGTAGTCGTTGTGGTGACTCCTCCAATATTTGCACCGGATATCTGTCGGTTGGCGGTCGAATCTCGCAAGCCCTTGTTGATGGAAAAGCCGCTGGCCACGACGGTTGCCGACGCCAACGCAATGGTCACTATGTCTCGCGAAGCTATGGTTCCGTTGATGACAGCGCAAACTCTTCGGTTCGATCACACAATACAACAAATGAAGACGCTCAAGCCTCGTATCGGACGGTCGGAACGACTCCATCTCATCAGTCGAATCGAGAAAAGGAAGACAGCCCCAGACCATGCCGATGGCTATGGCAAGCGAGGGGCGCTGCTGGAAATCGGTGTCCACGTGCTCGACCTCGTTCGGTTCATGACGGACGAAGAGGTGGACGAGGTGCGTTGCACGATGGACGTGCGGCCAGCTCTGTCACCGGAAACCGCTGCGTCGATTCGTCTCGTGACGTCCGGGGGAACAACTTGCCATATTGAAATTGCTCGAGTGTCGACAGGCCGGGTTGGTCGAGCAGACTGGTGGGGGGCCAAGGGACGACTGGAAGTCGACTGGGCAGCGTGCCACGTTCGCTGCTGCGACGGCACCGGAACCCATGAATTCGATCCGCCTCCCTCTCAAACGGTCCTTGCCACAATCACGGCTTTTCTGCAGGCCGTGCGAGAGGGCACGCCCATGCCTATTACGGGAGAGGATGGATGGCGTGCCGTGGAACTTGCCGAGGCCTGCTACCAGTCTGCACAACTCGGTGGGGCTCCGGTCACCCTTCGCATCTCATCTTAGGACTCTGCGACGATGTGCGTGTCAGTTTCTTCGATCCCGTCGATTGCATGGATCTTTGTGATCACGACGTCGGAGAGCGCCCGTTCGTCATGCACATTGATGAAGACAAAAATATCCGGACGGCCGAAGCAGGAGTGGGCTTGTTCGACGCCGGGGATGCGTTTGAGTGATGCGACGACGTCCTTGGTCTTTCCCGCTTTCACCTTGATCAGAATATACGCTCGAGTTGCCACGTGTTCCTCCTTGCGTCAAAAGTTGAGCTACAGATGTCGTATGAGATTGATAATCTCTGGTCACTGTCCTTCGCGAGCAGTCGCTCCCGGCATCGCGTTTCGATGACGGGCATACACTTCGTCAAAGTTCTGCCCTCGTCCCTTAAGCGCTGCTCGGCCATCTCTCACGAGTTGCATAAACCGCCGAAAATCATCCACGGAGAGGTTGAACTGGCCAAGACCAGCCGCCATCTCCTGTCGCTCTTCAGCAGAGGCTCGCATATCTGCATCCGCGAGCGCCATCAACATGTCGGCCGTCCACCCATGGGAGCTAAATCGTTCTAGCACCATCTGCACATTCCCACCAGGGGTATTCGCGATGGCACGTTGCGCGAACTCCCGTACGGATCGATCTGTGCCCTTGGCGAAGACCGATTGGAGTTGGATGACGGATTGAATCACACGATCGGCTTCTCGGCTCCCTTCGGGCGGAAGGACCTGAGCCTGTTCAAGCGTCGCGAGCACTGCCATGGCTGATCCGACATATGGAGATGCGCTCTTTGCTTGCTGCATCAGGATCGAAGCGCCGTCGCTCATCGCGAACGGAGCAGCACTGTTTACTGGGGAGAGGAGGAGCCAGAGCGCAACACCGAAGATCAAGATCGGGCTAGCCTTCCAAATCCGTTCGAAAACCCTACGCCCAGGCGGAGGCTGAAGGCACATGGGCGGATTATACAGAGTGGGGATGAGGGGTGCTAGTGAGGAGGTCGCGGCCCGGGGTTTGATTGAAACTCTGATGGAGACTTCCTATAATGGCTGCGCATTGGCCGCGGTCCAGAACAGAAAGGCAGTGGTTCCATGCTTGCCAAGGTGAGGAGCGCGGCCCTTGTCGGGTTAGATGCGCATCTTGTCGACGTCGAAGTCGATATCTCAGGAGGGCTGCCGCAGTTTTCGGTCGTTGGGTTGCCGGATGCCACCGTCAAGGAAAGTCGTGACCGAGTCCGCTCCGCACTCAAGAACACCGGTTTTCACTTTCCCGCCAAACGAATCACCGTCAATTTGGCCCCTGCCGGCCTGAAAAAAGAAGGCTCAGGGCTCGATCTCGCGATTGCCGTCGCGATTCTCGCTGCCGAAGAGGTCATTCCTCAGTCCACGTTGGAGAAATGCGTGCTGGTTGGTGAGCTATCGCTGGACGGTCGCGTGAAGCCCATTACGGGAGCTCTCTCGTTTGCTCTTATTTGCCGGGCTGGATACGACCTGTTGCTGCCGGCAGACAATAGTGCTGAAGCGGCATTGGTGCAAGGAGTGAATATCTACCCCCTCCACACCCTTCCGGAAGCGGCCGAATTTCTCAAGGGAACCCAAGCCATTGCTCCGAGCCGCTCCAATCCTGACTTGATGGCCTGTGCCAGGATGGCGGAAGACGAGGATTATAGTGACGTCCGCGGGCAAGACCATGCCAAGAGGGCGCTGGAGGTTGCCGCCTCCGGTGGTCATAATGTGCTGATGGTTGGTGCTCCTGGTTCCGGCAAGACGATGCTGGCGCGACGACTGCCCTCGATTCTGCCACTGCTAGAGTTGGAGGAGGCGATTGAAACAACCAGAGTCCACAGCGTAGCCGGGCAACTCGCCCCCGAACGCCCGTTACTGACGGTGCGACCGTTTCGGGCTCCGCATCACTCCGTCTCGGACGCCGGACTCGTCGTCGGCGGGACCGTCCCCAAACCCGGCGAAGTCTCGCTCGCTCATAATGGCGTGTTGTTTCTGGACGAGTCCCCCGAGTTTAAACGGGGAGTGCTAGAAGGATTGCGGCAGCCGCTTGAAGATGGACATGTCGTGCTGACACGAGCGAGTGGAACGTTACGGTATCCAGCACGATTCATGTTGATCGCGGCGATGAATCCGTGTCCTTGTGGCTATTATGGAGATCGGACACGCCCGTGCATGTGTACCGGCACGCAGATTCGTCGGTATCGAGCCAAACTCTCCGGACCTCTCTTGGATCGGCTAGATATTCATCTGGATGTTCCTCCTGTTCCGGTGCGAGAGCTTCGCACTGAACTACCTGCGCCTGAGGGATCAGCCGCGATTCGAGCGCGTGTGGTCGCGGCTCGGGCGCGCCAGCGCGAGCGGTATCGACAGGACGGTGTCTATGCGAACGCACAGTTGAAGCCGCGGATGATAAAGCGGTATTGTGGGCTCGATCAGTCGGCTCAAGAGTTGCTTGAGCATGCCATGGTGAAACTGCGACTGTCGGCACGGGCTCATGGTCGCATCTTGCGCGTCGCGCGCACCATTGCCGACTTGGCTGACTCTGATAACATTGAGGCCGTCCACATCGCGGAGGCCATTCAATACCGTTCATTTGACCGTAACCCCGACGTGTGAGGATTCGGTGACTTCGGCGAAAGTGTTTCTCTGGTGGTTTGTCGTGGGAGCAACGATGGCCCTGGCTGTCATCCTGGTACAGGGCGGCATCAGGGAAGTGATGCAGGCTCAAGGGTCTGTGTGGGAGTTGAAGCTCGTCGAGTTGCTGACGACGATCATGGGTGGAGGGTTGCTGGGTGGTTGTATTGCGCTGATTCTGGATCGCATCAAAAAGTCCTAGTTGTACTCATCCACGGTTTATCTTGTGGTAAATGTTTGGTGATTGAAGGAACAATCCCTTCCATTTTAGCTTTTATTATGGACATTGAAATCGGCTCCAATCTTTACCGAAACACCAACGGAACTATCGAAGTCGAGGGTGTGCCGCAGATTCAACTGGCCCGCCATTCCGTGACCGGTGCTCTATTGGTGAATTTTGCGCTGTTTGATTCCACCGGCCGGATGCTGGCCAAAGTGGTGGACAGTACCCTGATGTTCAACGAACGGCGAGCCTATGAGGTAGCGAAGACGGACACGAGTCTCGCCATGAGAGAAGTCGGTTCTGGGAAGATCCTGTTGAAGCTCGAAGCCAAGGCACCTGATGTGGTATCCCTCTCGCGAGGAGAATTCTACACGATCAAAGGCCACTTGCTGCAAGTGTCATCGACGGAATGGAAGATCGACAAGCAGCAGAAAAGCGGCTTCACGAAGGACGCACAAGGTGGCGCCGCGTCTATTGGCTAGACGCCCCTTCCCGCGTCACGGTCGGGACCAAGACCAGTTGGTCATTTTTTAGATCGAGCGACGCGGTATCCCCATCCCGTAGCTCTCCCTTCACCAGCAACCGTGCAATCGGAGTTTCCAGTTCCTGCTGAATCAGGCGTTTGAGCGGCCGTGCCCCATAGACCGGATCATAGCCACGTCCTCCCAAGTGCTGAAGGGCTGCTGGGGTGATCACCAATGGGATTCGCCGCTCGGCTAATCGACTCCGCAGACGTTCCAGTTGAATCTCCACGATCTTGATCAGATGTTCGGTTCCTAGCGGATGGAACACAACGACTTCATCCACTCGATTCAGGAATTCTGGACGAAAATGTTGCCGCAACTCGCCCATGACGACTGTCCGGACTTGTTCATAGGTGGCACCGTGTTGCTGAGCTTCAAGGATCTGCGGACTGCCGATGTTGGAGGTCATGATCAACACGGTATTCTTAAAGTCCACGGTACGGCCCTGTGAGTCGGTCAGCCGGCCGTCATCAAGAACCTGCAACAGGACGTTGAAGACGTCGTGATGCGCTTTTTCAATTTCATCGAACAGGATCACGGAGAACGGACGCCGCCGAACGGCTTCTGTGAGTTGCCCGCCCTCCTCGTACCCGATGTAGCCGGGAGGTGCGCCGATCAATCGCGCAACGGTGTGCTTTTCCATGTACTCGGACATGTCGATTCTGACCAGATTGCCTTCGTCATCGAACAGAATGGTGGCTAGGGCTCGCGCGAGTTCGGTTTTGCCGACTCCAGTGGGGCCAAGAAAGAGAAACGAGCCGATCGGCCGATTGGGGTCTTTGATGCCGGATCGCGCACGAAGCACCGCATCGGCAACTGCGCGGACTCCTTCATCCTGTCCCACCACGCGCTGATGGAGCAAGTCCTCGAGTTTCAAAAGTTTGTCGGTTTCGCCTTCGAGTAAGCGGGAAACAGGAATGCCGGTCCAGCGGCTGACTACAGCGGCAATCTCGTCTTCATCAACCTCCTCTTTCAGCAGCCTAATGTCACCCTGTTTCTTCCCCAAATGCTGCTGTTCCAATTCCAGTTCTCGTTCTAGCCGAGGGAGTTCTCCGTACCGCAGTTCCGCTACGCGGTTGAGGTCGTAGGCGCGCTCAGCTTGATCGATTTTGAGTTTGACCTCCTCAATAGCTTCGCGCATCTTGCGAAGACGGGAGACGGAGGCTTTTTCCGATTCCCATCTGGCCTTCAAGGCCTGTAAGTCACGCTGCTTTTCGTTCAGCTCGGTTTCGAGGGCGGTCAACCTGGCAACGCTTCCAGGGTCTTTCTCTTTTTTTAAGGCCTCTCGCTCGATCTCTAGTTGAAGCACCTTGCGCGAGACCTCGTCCAGCTCAGCTGGAAGGCTGTCGATCTCGGTTCTGAGGCGTGCTGCCGCTTCGTCGACCAGGTCGATGGCTTTATCCGGAAGAAACCGATCTGAGATGTACCGATGCGACAATTTTGCTGCGGCGACCAATGCACTGTCTTTGATCCGCACGCCGTGATGTACCTCATAGCGCTCTTTGAGGCCGCGCAAGATCGAAATGGTGTTCTCCACGGACGGCTGGTCGACAAGTACCGTCTGAAAGCGCCGTTCCAATGCAGCATCTTTTTCGATATGTTTCCGGTATTCGTCGAGCGTCGTCGCCCCGATGAGATGCAACTCGCCTCGTGCCAACATCGGCTTCAACAGATTGGCCGCATCCATCGCTCCTTCGGCCGCGCCGGCACCCACGACCGTATGCAATTCATCGATGAACAGCAGAATCTGACCGTGAGAGGATTGAATCTCTTTCAAGACGGCCTTGAGCCGCTCTTCGAACTCGCCACGGAATTTGGCTCCTGCGACAAGTGATCCCATGTCCAATGCGAAAAGTTTTTTCTGTTTCAGGCTCTCGGGGACATCACCTTTCACGATACGGATCGCCAGTCCTTCCACGATGGCGGTTTTTCCGACTCCTGGTTCACCGATGAGCACAGGATTATTCTTGGTCCGGCGGGATAGGATCTGAATAACACGTCTGATTTCTTCGTCCCGCCCGATGACCGGATCCAATTTCCCTTGCCCAGCTAACTGGGTCAGTTCACGCCCGTATTTCACCAGCGACTGGTAGGTGCCTTCCGGGTCTTGACTGGTGACGCGCTGGTTTCCGCGCACTTGCTGGAGGCTCGATAACAGGCGGTCTCTGGTAAGTCCAAGCTGCTTGAGCACACCGCCTTCATGGACCATGGCCAGCAGCAGATGTTCGACGCTGAGGAAGTCGTCCTTCAGCGACTTCTGCTCTTCTTCCGCATGGTTCAGGACGTGGGTGAGCCGGTTGGCAATATGAACTTGACCAGGGGCGGCCCCGGAGCCTTGTACTTGCGGCAGCTTCGCCAAGGCATGTTCCACTGCTTGCCGAACCCCAGACAGGGCAAGGCCAGCGCCCTCAAGTAGGGCCGGGGTTGTCCCGCCCTCTTGATCGAGGAGCGCCAACAGCACATGCTCCACATCGATGCCTTGATGGCTTCTCCGCTGCGCATGGGCGGAGGCGGATTGTAACGCCTCTTGCAGCTTGACCGTCATTCGATTCATGTCCATGGCTATTCACCTACTAAAGAGATTTGCTGCTGATGAGTTATGTGATAATCATCAGGCTTGGCAAGTCAACCACAAGTGCATTTTCTGCCGGCGCTGCGACTAGTTCTTGACCTCCGCAGCCATCCCGACTAGGGTACAGCACGCATGAGCAATCTTGTTTCAGCGACGGTTCACCTGTATCGACAGGTTCTCTACTCGACGGGGCGTTCGCTTGCCAAGAGTTGGGTGGCGATGTTGGCGCTCATTGTCTTTGCTGTCCTGTTCCTCGGAGCCGCGAGAATTGTCGGACCGTTGGGAATGGCAGGAGGGTTCTTGCTTGGCATCATCAACGCCCTATTGGTCGGCGCCACTCTCCGGTTGATCGAGCAATCTCTAAGCGGGGCGAGGCCCCTTCGATTCACGGATGTGACTGAAAGTTTCGGGTATTACTTCTGGGACGTGATCGGTGTTGGATTTGTCCTTTGGCTGCCGACGATGCTGCTCGAGATGGGTATGCAAGCCAATCCGTACGGCCAGTTTCTCTCTTCAGCGTTTCTTCTTCTCGTTTTTATTCTTCTGAACCCGGCCCCGGAGGTGATTTACCAAGTCCGACACAATTCACCCCTCGACGTCTTCAAAACCTCCTATGAATTCGTGGTGGAACATTGGATTGAGTGGTTCCTACCGTTCGTTATTCTTATCTTGCCTGTAGTCCTCTCTCCAAGCGGCCTGCAAGAGTTTTTTTCGCTTTCCGGCCTTGTTGGTCGGGGAGCCGGTCTCAACTTCTTTCAAATTCTCATGCTGCCGGTGACTGCGATCGAGGGATGGTTGTCCTATGTGGGTATTGATTCCGGAGGACAAGGGATTATCCTGCTCCTCCTGACTCCACCGGTGGCTATGGCAATTTTACTGTTCCGTGGACACCTTTTTGCAGCGCTTCATGGATCTTCCAGACGGCAACGGCTGTTCTCCCGCCAGTTTGATGCCAAGCAGTAAGGACTCGATTCAGGATATACGTGTTGCGTATCATTGGATTACTTTAGTACACGTGGAAGCATTCTAAACGCTTCGCCGTACTCACGATTTGGTAGTCACTTGTGAACCAGGGCTGAAATAGTGTATGGGTTATCCTACACCTGAGTTCAGCCCAGTTATGATCCCGTCCGGGTGAGGGGCGGACTCATGCCACTTTCGATCTTTTGGCGGTTGGTCCTGACGGCTCTGGTTATCATCACCGTGATGGGGGGAGTCAACTTATACGCACTCTTTCAGCTTCGCCAATTAGCATCCATGAGCACGCAGATGGCTTCGTATCATTATCCGGCCGTCGAATCTGCGAAGCGATTATTGGGTTCGCTCTTTGCGCAACTGAACAGTGAGAAAAAATTCGTCGCCACAAAGGATCACACCTTTCTGACGAACTTAGAAGAAGAGGTGGACGAGTTCCAACGAAATCTCCAACTTCTGCGGAGCCAAGAGAGCTCCCCCCAAGGGCTGAAACTTCTTCAGGATGCAGATGAGTTACTCGCAAAGCGTTTGGTGCTCTACCGCGAAGAATTTCAGGGAGTGGATGGGGATGCCCTTCGTGAAGACCCCCAATACGAGGGCCAACGCGATGCCATTATGGATCAGATGTCAGCCTCCATTCAGGCCTATATCGACCTGCATGAGGCACGAATGAGTGTCGAGGTGAGTGAGTCACGAGCCAGCGCAGCGCAAGCCGAGGCCGTCACAGAACAACTCGTCTTAGTGGCTCTCGTCTTTGGGCTGGGGCTGGCTGGGGTGGCGAGCTACACAATTTTGCTTCCGCTCCGACAGTTGCAAGGCCACATCAGAAAGATCGGTCAGGGGAGTTTCGGTGGGTCACTTCAAATCAAGGCTCCCGCTGAGTTGCGAGAGCTGGTTGATACGGTGAATTGGATGGGCGGAAAGTTGCAAGAACTCGATGATATGAAAGCAGAGTTCTTGGCGCACGTCTCTCATGAATTACGCACGCCGATGGCCTCGATTCAAGAAGGCACACACTTACTCCTTGATGAAATTCCGGGGCCGCTGGTGCAGGAGCAACGTACGATCCTCCGAATCATGGCCGATAGCAGCCGGCGATTGATTCATCTGATCTCCACGATTTTGGAGTTGTCGAAAATGGAGGCAGGGATGATGGAGTATCGCATTGTCCCGGTGGATCTCCATCGTATCGGCGAAGTCTCTATCGACAAAGTCCGGCTCCTCGCGGATTCCAAACACGTCCAGCTTGTACTTGAAAATATTGGTGATCGGGTGTGGGTCAAGGCAGATGCGTCCCGTCTGGAGCAGGTATTGGACAATCTGCTGTCGAATGCCTTGAAATTCAGCCCGGAGGGGGGCGTGGTCAAAGTTCAGATGAAACCCGATCCACAGGCAGGAGTCCTTGAGGTGTCTGTTTCCGATACGGGACCTGGGGTGGCCCCGGATGACCTACCCCATATTTTTCAGCGGTTCTATCAAGGTCGTACAAAAGTCAAACACACGGCGGGAAGCGGGCTAGGGTTGGCTTTAGTCAAGAAGGTCGTCGAAGCTCATGGCGGAAGGATTTGGATCGAGAGTGAGAAAGGCAAAGGTGCAACTGTACGGTTTATCCTACGGTTGACCAGGCCGGAAAAGGTTCAGCAACGGTGAGAAGAACCATAGTTTCTATGCCAAAATGTCTCGTCCTGTTTCCCATCTTGCTGGTAGGGTGTGCAGCCTGGACGACGCCCGCTCCGGTTTCTCACCCATACTTCATGACGGAGTCAAAAGAACTTGAAAAGTTTCAAGCGCTTGCAAGGAAACAGGAGGATTTAATCTCGAGATGTATCCGATCAAGCCCTTGTGACCATATCTATTTTACTCGTGCCTTGCTTGGTCTCTACGAAAGTCGCGAAATCGCTGAAAAAAATTTTAAAATGGTGATAGCAGTGGCTCCAACGGGGAAGTTTGCAGCTTCGAGCAAGGCGTGGATTCAATTATTACAACAACCTGTGGCACCAGGAGCGAAGTCATGGCCCGAAGCAGTCTCGACTGCCCCTGCCATCGCGGGCGCTCATACATCGTTGGCCGCAACGGCCGACATCCTGGTTCGGGATTTGCTTGATCGAGAGATGTCCATCCAACAGCTTCGGTCTTCCCAGGGCGACGAAACTGAGACGGTTGAGTCGTTGCAGCGAGAACTCGTGGATCGAGATCAAAAGATTGAGTCGCTCCAGACGAAAAAGGACCCAGGTAAGACGTCGGCTGGCCCAGCCACGATTCAAAGTCTCCAAAAGCAACTGGCCGAACGTGACAGAAAGATCGAAGAGCTCTCCACACAGCTTGATGCGTTGAAACGAATCGACCAGGAGATGCGTGAAAAGGTGCGTCCGATCCGCCCACCGTTGACGACGATTCCCGTTCCTGGCCCTGACACGACGCCATAACGAACACCACGAACACCCAAGAAGGAATGTCGAATTTATGGACAAAGAAAACATTCTCGTAGTCGATGACGATGAAGGCTTGCTCCACTTGCTGAAAATGCGGTTATCCGCAATGGGATATTCGGTCGTGTCATGTACGACCGGGCAGGATGCTGTGGGAGAGGCCAAGAAAACGATGTTTAACCTGGCCATCACAGATCTCCGCCTTCGCGGGGAAGATGGGCTGGATGTGACCGAAGAGCTGCTAAGAAGTCATCCCGGGCTACCGGTGATTATTCTCACTGCGCATGGAAGCATTCCCAATGCTGTGGAAGCGATGCAGCGCGGGGCATTCGGGTACCTGACGAAGCCATTCGACGACAAAGAGCTGAAGGAGACGATTGAGAAGGCACTGTCCCAGCAGCGGATGAGCCAAGAGATTCAGCGACTCAAGTCATTGGTCAAGGAACTGTACGGACTCGACAATGTCGTCGCGCGCAGCCCGGCGATGCAGCGGCTTTTCCAACAAGTCGCGCAAGTCGCCGATTCGGACGCCACGATCCTGCTCTTCGGAGAAACTGGGACTGGTAAAGAGGTGATGGCTCGTATCACCCATACCAACAGCCGACGCAGTAAAGGCCCTTTTGTGGCGCTCAATTGCGCTGCCATCCCCGAAACGCTCTTTGAGAGTGAACTGTTTGGGCATGTGAAGGGTGCCTTTACAAGCGCGCATGGTGCGAAACGAGGATTATTCCAGATGGCCAACGGTGGCACGCTGTTTCTCGATGAGATCGGCGAAATACCATTGTCGATGCAGGTGAAGCTCTTGCGCGCTGTGCAGGAACGAGAGGTTCGCGAGGTCGGATCTGAGAATTCCGTCAAAGTGGATGTACGCATCATTGCAGCGACCAATAAGGATCTCGGTGAGGCGGTTAAAAACGGGACTTTCCGCAATGACCTGTATTATCGTATTTCCGTGGTTCCTCTCTTTATTCCGCCCCTGCGGGATCGCCGCGATGACATCCCGCTTCTAGCGCAACATTTCCTCAAGCTTAGTATGAAGCGGGCGAACAAAGAGGTGAAGGGTTTCACCCCGGCTGCGCTCCATCGTCTGATGATCAATCCTTGGCCGGGCAACGTGCGGGAGTTAGAAAATGTGGTCGAGAAAGCCGTGGTAATGTCTCGGCAGGAGATACTGACGCCGGATCTGTTGCCCGCAGTCAGCGTGGCTGCCGAATCCCCGCTTAAACCGCTCACGGAGGCCAAGGAGGAATTCGAGCGGACCTATCTGAAAAATGTCCTGCAGTTGACCGGCGGAAATATTTCACGTGCTGCACAGTTTGCGGGTCGATACCGGGCCGACTTCTATAAGATGCTGAGGAAGTACGGCCTGCATCCGTCCACGACAAAGGGACGATTTGGCTCGGATGTGGAGGAGCTGGAGAATGAAACGGATCTCACTGAGGCGGAGCGGTAGCCAGAACTCCACGGTTCTTCCACTGCCTGAATGGCAGAATCTGAAAGCTGCGTCCTTGTTGGACGCAGCTTTTTTTATATGACAGACTGTCTCCATTTGGATGTGTAGGGTATCGTCGGTGGCGGTCCAGCATTGATCTGACAGGGAGGAAACCGATGACGCAACTTGATCGATCGGTAAAGGTTCTGTTACTGGGAGCGCTGATCGGCATTGTCTGGAACGCACTGCCGGTGTTGCCCGCCTTTGGTGAGGGAGGGGCTCGTCGAGATGTCGTGCGCCAGGCGGCTGAAGCGTCAGGGGCTGAACGAGCGGCGCCGTTGTCACTGTCGCAAGACGCAACCATTATGAGTCGAGGTGGACAGATAGTTCGCAAAGGCAGCAATGGATGGATTTGCTTACCCGACGACCCTGATACCGAAGGTACGGACTCCATATGCATGGACGAACCGTGGAATAATTTTTTAGAGGCGCTCAAAAACAAGAGCAAACCCACCATTACTCAAGTCGGGATCGCCTATATGCTGCAAGGTGACAGGCCTGTGAGCAATACCGATCCCTATGCCACTGAGCCTCGGCCAGGAGATGACTGGGTGGAAGGCCTCGGCGCGCACGTCATGATTATCTTGCCGGATACCAAAGCCCTTAGCAAACTGTCTACTGATTCGAAAAATGGTGGTCCTTGGGTTATGTGGCATGGAACTCCTTTCGCGCATATAATGGTACCTATCGATAGTTACCCGCCACGCTAGCTTGTGGTTGGTAGATGCTGATCGACGGTTGTCGATGCTAGCCATCCGCTCTCCGAAATCCGGCCGTGCTCTAGAACAATGGTTTCTTTCCCCCAGCGTTGATGATGGCGTGGTTAAACGCATTTGCGAGACTTTCTAAAGCCATCTTGTCGCAGACTGGAATAGAAGCCTCTCCCTTCTTTTCCCCCGGGTTGTTCTTTGGGGGCTGATCCTCATAGACAAGTTCATCGAGGCTCGTGACGACCAATTTGCCGGTTCTTAGGTCGTGTATGGGTTTGTCCGGTATCGCAAGAGACGCAACCCATTCAGTCACACATGCCGCACGCGCACAACGCAACCCAATCTCATAGAGATTAGTGTCCTCACCCTCCCGCTGCCGGCTCACGTGGGGAGAGAGTGCGCTCACGTCAAATTCCTGAACTCTTTCTTTCGGTGTTTGGATCTCAAATATCCCGCTCAACTTCCGGCGTTCGTTAAGACGTGTGACAATTCTGAGAGTGGACGGTGGCATCATAACCACGTCCACCTTCGCTATTCTATCCACATGCCAGAGAGATCCGTCCTTCGCGATCATACGTTGCCACCCACTATGCATTGTTGCACAGACTTCCCATCTGCCCTTGATGAACGCCAACGTCTCTTCCTGCGACGGCCCCTCAGTGCTGGGTGTGTCGGTGGATGTCGCCCGTGCACTCGGCAGAGTCGTCATGAGGATAACAATGCAGGTCGCCAGCCCCCTTGCATACCGCTTCCTTATCAATCCATCCTCCTAAACCATGTCGTGGTAGACGGGCACCTATCTTTAAGCAGCATGGCTACGACAACTTCTCCAACATTCTCACGGTTCGCTTCAATATCCAGGAATCCATCAAATGAGGCATCGCGCCTTTCAAAAAGCGCAAACGGACATCTTGGCGGATGCACTGATTCGATTGAGCGGGAAGGAACGTGGTTCTGGAAAACACCCAAAGTTGAAACGTCAGCGGAAGTTGTAGAGCTGGCGAGAGGAATCGAACCTCCAACCTGCGGTTTACAAACTAGCTCTGACGCAGTTTCTCACCCTCCTTCTCCCTCATCCAAAGTAACAGAATCATACGAGGAATGGCCAGGGTAGCTAACTGCGGCGAGTTGTGCTGTCTGGTTCGGTGATGAGGTAAAAACGGTGCGTAGGTACACTTTTGGTTACACACGCTGAGGATGATTACCGGTGGAAAGGCTCAAGGAACGAGTCTCTCAAAAACAGCGGTATGCCGAAACGCGAGCGACGGGCTGCAGTCGTGCCAGGTTGATTGTTCCTGGCGCGATTGCCTCCCGGGAGTGAGCCAACACAGAAGGTTTCTGGTTCTCCCACGCCGGCGGGTCGCGCGGGCGCTCTTTGGTGGGGGAATGGTGATGTCGTGAGATTCCTCCCCCATTTATCAGTATGCTGAAAGCGTCCGCAAGCGGCGTTCTCGCATCACTCAAAAGATCAAGGTACGGCCTTGGAACACGTCTGTCCCGACAGGCGAGAGGTGGGAAATCACGTCTACGATTCTCCTCTTCGCTCACTGCGACCTTGATGTACGGCCGTTTTGAGCATCCTGCGTGGCTGTTTGAAGTCGCGTCAAACATCGAAATTTACGATAGCTTCAGGAGTCAAAATGAGTTTTCCCCAGCCTGTTAGAGAAGCCACCCACGAGCGCATCGGCAACCAGCAACGGTTCACTCTGCGTTAGAGTAGCTGGAACACATAGACTGCGCCACTATCTGGCACGCTGTTATCCGCTTGGTTCCCATTGATCCCCGTGGCCGTGCTGTTCTCTTGTATAGCTCCTACGACCAGCGTGTCGCCGTCCACGGCGGGGATGGCGAACCAGTCACCAGCTCCGGTGTTGGAAGCCTTCAGATACGCCTGCTGACTCCAGACCCCGTCCGTGCGGGTGAACACATAGGCTGCGCCACTATCCGGCGCGCTGTTATCCGCTTGGTTCCCATTGATCCCCGTGGCCGAACCGTCCTCTAAATAAGCCGTCACGAGCACCGTGTCCCCCGCCAGGGCGACGTGGTGCCCGAACCGGTCATCGGCTCCGGTGTTGGAGGCCTTCAGATACGCTTGCTGGCTCCAGATCCCGCCCGTGCGGGTGAACACATAGGCTGCGCCACTATCCGGGGCGCTGTTATCGGCTTGGTTCCCATTGATCCCCGTGGCCGCACTGTCCTCAAAGCGAGCG
>JBGTNJ010000040.1:0-132209 GCA_041743145.1 Nitrospira sp.
CCGTTGCTCCGGCGAGATATACGAAAATAACCGCCCTTGATCGTCCAATGTTCCGCGCATGATTGCCCCTCCGTTCTTCCTAAAACAGAGAATCATATTACGCACCGCTTAGCGAGGGGTTTTTCAGCAGACTGCTAGGCTTCCATGGTCTATTCGATCCTTCTCGCCCCATCTGCGGAACGTCACCTCAAAGCACTCGCCGACTCAACACAGAAACGAATCGCCAAGCACCTGAGAGCGCTAGAACAAAACCCTCGTCCTCACAGTGTCAAGAAATTGTTCGGAGAGGATAACCTTTACCGTATCCGAGAAGGTACTTACAGAGTTATTTACACGATTCAAGATAAGAAACTAACCGTGCTCGACGTGAAGATTGGTGACCGCAACGAAGTGTACCGCTGAGCCAGATTCTGGTATGTCCTAGACCCTTCAGACTCCCGGGCCTGTGTCACCCTTGAAATTCCTGATGCGCCTGCATCGTGATTTTGCTCCTGCACCTATCACAGATCTTTTCCGGTCTTGCGTGTTGGCCTGACCAGAAATTGGAGGAGTTCCCCATCCGTCGTTTTGGTCATCACCGTATGGGATCCTGACGAGAGTCGACGGCGCGGCCTCCGTGCCTTGTACAAGAAGCCGCCAGCCATCATCGTCACCAGCCCACCGAGCAGCCACCACCCAATCATGCATCCTCCCAGGTCTTCAGGCTCACTGCACCTCTCGCATCGAGCGTGGTCGACAAACGCGAGGCCTTACAGTACACCAAGTCGAGATCAAAATCTTCTATCTTCGCACTGAAAATTCACTTTGAACGACAGGGCCAGGACGGTATTCAGTGGACAAGATCTATGAGTGGAATACTTTGGCTCTAAACGATAGTTGGCTATCATACTCTGACGCCTTCCACAATGCTGAGCGGGCACTTAGTCGGCACAATTCTGGTCAGTTTCATCCCAGCCGCCGCAAACAATGCGGCAAACTCGTCCTTCGTGCGTTCACGTCCTCCGATGATCAGCATTTGGATATCGAGCAACTTGCCCCAGCTTGGGTCGTTCCCAGCAGACACAACGTTGTCGACGACCAGCACTTTCCCCTTCTCGTTCATCGCGGCCCGACAATTGGTGAGAATCTTGACGCACTCGTCATCATTCCAGTCATGCAGGATGTATTTCATGATGTAGGCGTCTCCGCCCTTTGGCACCATCTCAAAGAAGTTTCCTGCTTCAAGCCGGCATCGTTGCGCAACACCTCTTGCTGTGACGTGCTTGTCGTTCTCGGCACGCGCGATGACGGCACCCTGATCAAACAACACTCCCTTAAGAGTAGGGTTCTTCTTTAAGATCGCGGCCAGGAGGCTGCCGTGCCCGCCGCCTACGTCCACTAAGGTCCGACCCTTGGGAAATTTATACGCGTATGCGATCGCCGGGTTTTCGGTCTGGGAAATGCTGGACATCGATTCACCGAACACCGCGAGGTCCTCGTGATGGCGCTCCAGATACTGGAAAATCGGCACCCCGTGAGCCTTGGAGAACGGCATCTCTCCGGTCTTTACTCCTGAGAGCAACTCCTTCCAGCTGTCCCACATCCAGTTTTCATTGACCATCAATACCCAGGCATGCATGGAATTGGGGACACCGGTTTGAAGCGTGGCGGCAAGCGGCGTGAGCTTGAACCGTCGGCCTTTGGTTTCCGCAAAGATGCCGACGCTCGCAAGGGAGCGAAGAAGCCGATAGAGGGCTACCGGCTGCACGTCGGCGGCTGATGCCAAATCTTCGATGCTCCGGGAACCGCCTTTTAATAGGTCTGCCAATCGGAGCTTTGCCGCAACATGAACCAGGCGTGACACCCAATACCCTATGGCGAGATTCCGCATAATTTCTGGTGGCGATAGCTTCTTTGCCATTAAAAAAGTTCCTTCTATTTTCGCAAGCGATTCCCGCCTCAAAGAACCTGGCTAGAGCCTGTCCAATATCTGGCGTAGACGCCGGGGGCCTTTGGGCTTCTGCAAGACCATACAAAATGTCTCTCCATGCATCGATAAGCTCGGATCAGCTCAGGTTGATGCGAATCATGCGGCAGGAAGAACCAGGTGTCAAGGCAGAAGGCGGTCCAGCGACCCCACACGACGCCCCTCGATTCCTATTATATGGGCTGCAAGGTATTGCAGAAGTATTCCGACAGTCCGCCGCCATCCTTGGCTTCTTTATTCCGAGGACGTTGCCGACTTCGTATCGCCAGAGAGTCGGCAGCCGGATTTGTCTTCTTTTTTCTCTCACATCCACCTGAAGATCACCGCGGCGTCAGGCGCCACGATGAAGTGAGCAGTATTGACCAGACTGACACATGCTGCCTAGGCATAATTTCGCTCAAATTCCACTCGGTTTCTCTGAAGGATCCTGGAAGTGGGATGCGTAGGGCGCGATTCGGCATAGTCCCAGCTATAGAGGCACCGTTCGCAGCGTACTGTATATGAACCATTGCGCCGTTGGAGGCAGGCATGCTCGTCTACCTGATCCACGTTCGCGATCCACGCCGGTTTGAAAGATGCGGCAGCGTAGGTGGCAGAATGAGATGCTCCACAATGTGTTTGAAGCCTCGCGCCTCGAACGCCTACGGATTCAGCAAGCCGCAGAAAGTTCACGTGAACTCCCGATGATCCAACCTAGGTAGGACTTATGCGGTTATTCCCAAGACGTTCTTGGCTACAATCACGATGCCAAGATAGGGGTAGCTCGTGCGTGCACTAGTGACCGGTGCCACAGGTTTCGTTGGATCCCACGTTGTGCGTCGGCTCATCGAGCGCGGTGTCGACGTCTCGTGCCTGATCAGACCCCAGAGCCCACGTGAGGCGCTTGCGGGCTTGCCGGTCAAGACCGTTGTCGGGAGCCTGACCGACCGCTCGTCGCTGAAAAGTTCGGTACAAGACATCGATCTGCTCTTTCACGTCGCGGCGGACTACCGGTTCTGGGTCCCCGATCCGAAGGTGATGCACGACGTGAACGTGGGCGGAACTATCCGATTGTTGGAAACTGCGATCACGTCGGGGGTCCGACGCATCGTCTATACCTCAAGCGCCGTCACCGTCGCCTGCACGAGTGAACGAGCCGGCACAGAAACTGACTTTCTCGCCCCTGAGGCCTGTCAGAGCATCTACCAGCGCACGAAGGTCTTGGCGGAGCAAGTGGTCTGGGGACTGATTCGCTCTGGTGCGCCGATCACGATTGTCAATCCGTCGACGCCGATCGGGGCGATGGACCGCCGGCCCACGCCGACGGGGCGGCTGATCGTCGATTTTCTAAACGGCCGGTTGCCGGCCTATCTGGATGCGGTGTTCAACTGGGTGCATGTCGGCGATGTGGGCATGGGACATTGGTTGGCCGCCGAGAAAGGCCGCGTCGGTGAGCGATACATCCTGGGGCATGAGAATCTGTTGCTGGGAGACTTCTTGCAGATCTTGTCGCAGATCAGCGGGCGACCGGCGCCGCGCATGAAGATTCCCTATGCGGTGGCGTGGATGGCCGGTGCCGTCGGCGAGCTGTCGGGCCGACTTTCGGGACGCGAGCCCCGGGCCACGCTCGATGGGGTGCGGATGGCGAGCATCCCCATGCGGTATGACAGCAGCAAAGCCATCAAGGAATTGGGCTTTCCGCAAACCCCACTCCGCACGGGCGCCGCAGAAGCCGTGGAGTGGTTTCGCACACATGGGCATGTCACCACAGGGAGGCACGTATGAGGATCGGACTCATTGCCGAGGTGAAGTGGGAAGTACGCGAGGTGTGCCGGCAGTTGAAACTCAAGCTACTCGACGCGCGAGATGAAATTTGGGGAGCCGATCTGAATGGGCATGTGCTACGCCTGTGCCTCTCCGGGATGGTCCCTGCGGTCGCGAAGGATCGCGTGCGTCGATTTTTGGATTCACAGAAGTTGGATCTCATGCTCTGCAGCGGACTGGCGGGAGCCCTGAAACCCCACATCAAGATCGGTGATATTATCGTGCAGTCGCCGGATCAGTCGCTGGTGTACAAGGCCGAGTCGGCTTTAAAGGAGCGCGACATTCCATTCCACACCGGCCCTCTCGTCACCGTGGCGAAGCCCGCTTTGACTGGCGCGGCACGGCGGGCCCTGGGGGCAAACAGCGGAGCCATCGCCGTGGACATGGAAAGCCAGACAATCCAGGCGCTATGCAAAAACCACGGCATCCCCTGTCTCGCGCTGAAGGGCGTGTCAGACGAACTGGATGACGATTTGTCGTCGGTGCTCGGAGGATTCGACCTGATCCACATTCCGAGTATCGCCAAACGCGTCCTCTCACGACCCAGCACCTGGCCGCTGGCTGTGCGGCTCGCAAAGAGCAGTTACTGCGCAGCCAACCATCTTGGCAACGGCGTGTGGGGCACGCTCATGAAACTGGCCTAACCTACGCGGGAGATGAAACGGGGAGCGCCCTGAGCTGGCTCTGTTCCATTTGTCTAGTTCAACGTGTCCCTTCCAGTATGGTCGGGCAGCCTTCCTGCTAAATGATGCCACCGGATTATTACTGATCGCGCTGGAGGGTAGCTGCAATCCCAAGTCCGCCGACATCCTGCCACAGGACGGGGACCACGTGCGGATCACCGCCATCGTACATGTCCTCAAGAGTGAGCCTCCACTTCAAATCAACGCCCAAGCGACAATGATTCAGATCCTCGAATAGAGTGCGCGCATTTTCGCCGAAATCAACTCCCGGCACATCGTCCTCTTTTCCGCGTGTGTGAAAAGATAGTGAAAATCGTGTCCTGTGCATCAACAAAGCATGCGGTTGTTCAGCTCAGCATCTGACTGATCTCACCGCCAGGAAGAATAGAAATGCACCTGAGTCGGACACCTTTTCCGAGGATCCTGTCTTCCCGCAAAGGTGCCTGTCGAATGCAGGTCACCTCGACTCACCTGTCGGCGGACATCATCCGTTCACTGCTTTTGTTGCTTCGCAAAGGAGGAGAATTGAATTTCGGTAGCCATCAATTTGCCATCTTTCTCCGTGACATCTACGGCAACTCGGTCGCCTACCTTAGGAACGTTCCCTCCTCCGCTCTTTCCTCTATTCCGATATTTCGTCTCGGCGACGGTGTGTATTGAGACTGTTTTCCCTTCAATCGTCAGAACCCGGATCTCAGCGTTGTCGAGGGCGGCAACCGTGCCAAAGACGTGCATCGCTTCCCCATGCGCGGCGGCTATTCCGGGTAAGAATGCGGTCGTCAGCAGGAGCAGTCTTCCTATTCGTTTCATCATGTTGGTCAACCTTCTGCCTCAATTAATGATGGTGTGCAGGAGACTCTGGATCAAGCACTTCGCCTTGCAGAAACCGGTCGATTCGTTCCTGCTCTTCCCGGGCCACTTGACTCACGGGATTATACTTCTCCATTTCTGCCAGTTCCTCGCTCGTAAGGCTTGGGAGATGACGGATGAAATGCACAAGCTTCCAGCTATCGAGATCTGGTTCGGGACGGCCTTTCCCCCATGCGGGCATTCCGGTAAATCGAATGCCATTACTGATCATATAGAACAATTCTCCATCGGAGAAGGACTGCGTCTCTATTTTCTTCAGATCGGGTGTTCTAGGATGGAAGTTCTGTCCAATCAAGGTAGAGCCACTTCCATCATTCCCGTGGCAATTCGCACAGTGGTCCGCAAAGTGAATCCGCGCTTCTGCAAGAACCTCCTCCGAGGCGGGAACGGGGTTTTTCATCTGCTTCTGGGCTTCTGGCATTGCCAGGCTCCGGAGCTGACGCGCGAACATGACCTCGAGCTCCGATGGTTGTTCCCTCGCACTAAAACCTGATTGCAGGACGTGCCACAGCAGTGCAACATTTCCTATCACGACAAGCATTGTTATCGCGAGCACCACCCAGACACCTTTTGTCATGATCGGCGCTCCCTTGTTAGCCCTTGCTACGATAACGAACCCGAGGATCTTTATGACCCCTTACGTTCGAAGGGGACTTAAGAATCGACGCCGACCCCTCACCACACGTTATCTCAAGTAGATGAGGAAAAAGAAACGCGCGCACGGGATACCATATTGTACCAACTGTTGATCTCGCGATGGTGACGCGATTATTGGAATCCGTGCGTGCCCGGTTGCCTGTCGTGCATGAGGAGTGAAACACCTGCATGCTTGCATTACCGGTGGTACGGATGGATATCAATCAACACATTCGCCTCGTCTAACTCTGCTCTTACCAAGGCTCCTTCTTGAAGCACACCAAGTTTACTACTGGTTGAGGGGTCAACTGAAAATGACTCCAACCCTTTGCTAGTAAAAATCTCGACTACCTCCCAGACCGGATCCGCATAGGCGAGGTTCCCGACCAAAATGCGATGACCCTGGACAGGACGGCTTGGATCGTGAATATCCAGGAGCACATTCGATTCATCCAACGTCACGATCACTTTGTCCCCCACCTTGGCTTTGTGCAGTCCCATGCGCTCTGCCTTCTTTAGACTGACCGGTCGCGGCCGAAATTTCTCTCCTGAAGACCCTTGTATTTGGATGTACATCAGCCCCGATTCAATCTTCGAGATCGTGCCTGGTAGATCCTGGTGGCTGTGTGGCCCGCCGAGATCCGCCTCGTGGGCAACAGCGGGTGACCCTAGCAGCAGAAACATTACGCAGGCGAGGGCGCAGTATACGAAATGTCTTCCGTACATAAGATTTCCTCCTTTTTGGATTGTTCACCGCCATGGGATCACGCTGAGGTGTTCCTAGGGTGCTCTTGGAGTGACCATGCCGATCACAAACTACTGGATCATTTGCGGCACAGGAAGCGATAGCGGCAGACTGATTACAGGCCGAGCTTCTGCAACGACCCTGCTCGTTCCCAAGGCTTTTCAATAAGAAGAACCTGCCGGTCCCGAATGGAGTCCCATGGGAATTGAGATCACATTGGTCGGCGCTGAACCTACCGCGATACCTTGCGTACAAGGTGAAGGGGAGTAAAATACTGGCGACCATATGTCTCATCACGCACCTCTTCGATGCCTTTGAGCCTAAACCTCTGCTGAGCGCTACGCAAGGAAGGGTGTCGGACCCATGTGTATGGATCTAATGTATGGTTTGAGAAATCCAAACAGCACCTCCCTGTCCCTATCGAATGGACGACCGGGCTTGTCGGATTCCTTCGGGACGTACGCAGGCGTAGACGAGGATGTGATCGGCAATCGGGTCGTCAGGAGCTTGCTGCTTATCGAAAGTATTTGTGCCACACTTGTTGCAGAACCAGGCCACGAAGTGTTTATCCCACAGGGAATACTCCATTCGGTCAAGAATATTGCCTCCTCTACGGCGCATTGGCTGTATGGGTACGACTAGGCCAGTTCCCTCAAACTCGCCTTATAGGGCACTTGTCCTACGGTCCGCCCAGGTGTAGCCTCATACTGGAATGAATTGCATATGAAAGAGAAGAAACGCCTTCCCACCGATGGTGGACCAATCAAGTGGGCCAGCCCATTTTCCTCACTCAAGCACACACCCCTCCCAACGGCTTCGCCTACGCAACTTGCTTCCACCCCGAATGCACCAGTGTCTTCCGCGTCTAAGAAGAATCGTGGGCGCGTGGATATCCTTCGCCAGACGGCGCACCGCGGAGGCAAGACAGTCACGGTGGTCACAGGGTTCGTTGGAATCGGCCAGGCAGAGAAAGAAGCTCTCGCCCAACGGATGCAGAAAGCCTGTGGAGCAGGTGGAACGGTCAAGGATGGACGGATCGAGGTCCAAGGCGACCAGCGTGAGGCGGTCGCTCGCATTCTCACTGACGCGGGGTTTCGCCCGGTCTTCGCTGGCGGATAAGTTTCACGAGTTCCCAGGCGGCGCGTGATGTGCCCTCTCACTCTTCATGTTCCCGTACAATCCCTGTACAATGGCCTCGTACGTGATTGAGGAGATGTATGATTCCAGCGCCTGTCCCCTTCTATATTCTCTGCGGCTCGCTCGGTGCCGGCAAGACCACATTGTTGATGCGGTTGCTGGAACATTGGAAAACCCACGGCCGACGAGCCGGCGTGCTGATGAACGAGGCCGGATCGGTCAGTATTGATGGTCCTCGCGCTGGCACACTTGCTGAGCAGGTGATGAACCTAGCCGGTGGCTGCGTCTGTTGCGATACAAAGGAAGATCTCTCGTGGGGTATTGCCCAGCTGGTGCGTGATCATGGATCAGATGTCCTGATTCTGGAATGTTCTGGGCTGGCCGATCCCGCTGAAGTGGTCGATGCGGTGACTGATGCGTACACGGCGCGACTGGCTGTTCTCGAACGGGTCATCGCGCTCTTGCATCCGGTCTCGGCAGAAGAAAGTCACTCCAGCGCCTATGTGACGACACAGGCAATCCGGTGCGCCGATGAACTTATTCTGAATAAACGAGATCTCTACGTCCCTGGCCACTGGGAAGGATTCCGCTCATCGATCGTCGAGCAAAACCCCTATGCACGGCTGTGGGAAACGTCCCACGCGCGACTCGATGCCGCTAAGTTATTGGCTCCACATACCTCGATAAAACCGACGGCACCGACGAACGTGGTGTTCGGGACGTCACGACCGGCTTCCGGTCAACGGGCTGGCTACCATCCCATCGCGACAACCGTCCCATTGCCTGGTCCGCTGAATCGCCAGCGTTTCTTAGCATGGATGAAGACAATCCCGAAACAACTGGAGCGTGCGAAAGGATATTTCCGGTTTGGCAAGGAACCGGAGCTGCAGGAATTCCAATACGCCCTGCCGGGACAGTCCACGATCACACCGGTGACCCTATTGGATGAGCCAACGTCTGCGCTGGTGCTGATTGGTCGGGGATACGATGTCGATCGGCTGCAAGCTGACCTGTTAGCCACAGTTGAGAAACCATCACCGTCTGCGTAATCCTCATGATCTGACCTCGGCCTTTTCAATCGGTGTAACGACCGATTCCACCTTCTTCCTGAACCTAGGCCATTGAAGCAGTGCCCATGCCGCTCCTCCGCCGATAACCCCTCCAAGCATCCATCCACCAAGTACGTCCGTCACATAATGAGCACCGATAAACACACGAGAGAATCCGACGAGTGCCACAATCGGCCAGGTGATCCAGCCTGACTTAGGGTACAAAACTTGGAGGAATGCTGCCAGCGCCGCGGTATTGGCGGCATGGTTCGACGGGAAGCTGAACAACCCACCGCAGCCGCTCGGCTCAATCTTAACCGCCTCAGTGAGCGCCCGACAGGGTCGAACTCGTTCAAAGACCCATTTAAGCTGCCCACCACAGAAATCGGTGAGTCCGACTGCTGCTCCCAGAACCGGACCTCCCAACAGCGCCTCTCGCCTGTTGCTCCAAAGCCAATAGGCGATGGCACAGGCCCCCGGAAGATAGAGCGTACTACGGTTTCCCAGTTGAAGGAAAAAGTAATCGGCAACCGCTGACTGGCCTGCCAATCCGTTGATAGCCATGAAGAGGGTCTCGTCCACGCTCATGCATGCGACGATAAGGCCTTACTCTGCAAGCGTCAAGCGTCAACTGATCTCTTGTTCAATCCCCACAAGACGAAATGACGACTGTGAAAGAGACCTCTGAGGTGCCGCCCGTAAAGCGGTTCCTATTAACCGTGCGCGTCCCGCGGAGCAGATTGCATCTCTATCGAGCTGGGCTTTCCGATCTCGTCACACATCGAGCGAGCGCGCTTCACGAAGGACGATGTGCAGGTGGCGACTGACGGGCATTATAGCGGCAGGGGCGCCGGCGTGGAGCGGGAATGAACAGAAGCACGCTAAAGGTCTATCCGGAGTCTGCTTTCATGCCAATTATGATTTCCATTGCCCCTTCCGCTACCGATGGATCGAGCACGAGTGTAGGCTCAAATCCGATGGAATCGAAAACTCTGGCAATTTGCAAAGCAAAAACTGGGACCTTCTCGCGGTCTCGAAGTCGGATTTCGAAACCATCGATGCCTCCGCTGAACACGCCACGATTAACGTGGACATCGATCCATCCAGCTTCTTTGAGAACATCCGCCATTTCTCTTGCGAACTTGCCTGCTTCTTCATCCCCCAGAACGGCGATGATTTTTATTGGCCCTTTTGGAATTGGTTTCAAATCTTGCAGTAAGCGAGTGCGCTGTGCGTCCGAAATGGCTCTTCTCTCTATTCGCTCTTTGACTTTCATAAGGTCAATCTCTCCTCGAGCTGCCCGCTCCCGAAGGCCGGCCGCCTCGACTTCGAGTCCGCCGGCACGCTCGTTCGCTGCCGCCACCTCAGCGAGTGCTTTGGCGGTACTTTTACGCGCCCGTGCAGCCTCTTTCTTTGCATCCTCCGACTGCGCCTCTGCGGCTTTCATCAAGTCTTCTGCTCGAGCTGCTCGCTCTCGAAGGCCGGCCGCCTCGACTTCGAGTCCGCCGGCACGCTCGTTCGCTGCCGCCACCTCAGCGAGTGCTTTGGCCGTCTCCTGGCGTGCTTTTACCACGTCACTCTCCGCCACTTTCAGCTTCGCTGCATATTCGGATTCGAAACGCATGCGAGCTTCTTCTTTTGTATCGCTGACAGTGAAAGAGAACCACCAAGACAAGCAGCCGAACAGGGCACCCGCCGCAGCAAAAGTGACGGCTGTCTTTCCTGTCCGGTCTGCAGATCGTTGCAGATGAGAGATAGCTTCAGTGGGTGCGTTAGTTTTTGTCTCCTGTTGAAAGCTCATCTCCTCTTTCAAAGAATTGACCTTGGAAGACAACCACCAGGATAAGCCGCCTAACAATGCACCCGTCGCAGTGATCCCCACGGCCACTATTCCCGTCCAAAGCGCCAACGATTCAAATGCGGAAGCGATCATCCCATTTTCCCAGGTTCTGGCCAGTTCAGGACTGAAGCCAGGAGCCCAAATGATACTAATTGTGCGAGCAGATTACAAAAGCGAGCGTGAGCCGTTGGAGCGATGATGAGGGCTCAAAATAACCCATCATCGACCAGGAGTAAAAATCACATGGGTGACGGAGGATAGCAGGATGACGTGTTTTGATTGCGAAGCAAGAACGACTAGATGTGTGGGTCCGACTCACTCCTTATTGTCATGGTCACGGCGTTTTCACCGCGTGCGGAAATGGATTCGGACGGTCAGCTCGCCGTCCACCGGGTCATCGCCGTTCATCTGGGGGTCGAAGGTCCATTTGCCGAGCGCATAAACCCCAGCGGTGGTCAACTCACGATGCTTGCACGGCTCCAAGACCACGACCGTCACCTTCGCATGTTTGGAGACGAGCAGACGGGCTTTCATCCAATCATCGATCTCTTGCCCGTTGAGAGAGGCAGGAATACCGGGCCAGGGCGTGGACTTGGCCACGGGACCCAATTGCTGGTCTTTGTTGAGCGGCAATCCGTGAACGTGCACCTCCGGCAACTCAAGCACGTCTTCATGGTGATCGCTCTCATGGGTGGCCTCGTCACCGAACACTGCATAGAGCACAGCCGGCCACGCCACGACAACAGCACAAAGTATTGTGAGAAAGTGTCGCATGCTCACATTCTACGCTATCAACGACCGGATGCTCAAACAGACCACTCAGCAAGGGCACGGACGTCGTGCGAACCAGAGGCGTACCCTCCTCTTGCAGTACGTTGATGATTCGCACGAGCCGAGAACGCAGGTGATGGCCTGGTTCAGCATTCGACTAGAAGAACCATTGTCCGCGGAAAAAGAAGGAGCGCGGCATCCCGGCATGGGACACACCGAGTCCGATACTGCCTTCCCCTTGGTTAACGAAGTACTTTTGGTCCAACGCGTTCACGATATCAAACCCCAACAACAACTTTTGTCCATGCCAGGGTAACGGAATGACATGACTAATGGAAAAGTTGTAGATCGTATAGGACGGGCTATGGGTCGAGTTGGTCTTGGCACCTTCTTCTGCTGTCCGTAGCCCTGATGCAAACAGAACTTGACCGGTGAGAGTGGTCCGATCAAACAATCGATAGCTTAGGATTCCCGACGCGGACAGCGTCTGCTGGTGATCGCAATGGACGCCGCTGCGTGAATTGATGTCCCCGATTTCCGCCGCCTCCAATAGGAAGTGGCCGGATTGGAGCCCATACCCTTTACACTGTCCCCAGGCGATATTTCCACGAGCGGTCAGATTTTCCATAAACCACACTTTGAGGGCTGCATCGGCGCCTCTGGTCCAGCCTCGTTCAAAGGCAAAATAGTTCAGCAAGGGTGTCGTCCCAAACTGGCCTGCATCGGAAAGAAAGTTGGCCAATTTGTAGTACCCGGTCAGTTGTAACGTCGCCCAATCCGTCAGGGCATGTGTGCTGCCGATCTGAAAATAATGGGCCCGTTCAGCGCGAGGCTGATTGTTGGTGGTATCTTCTGGAGCAGCCTTTGTGCCAGCGGTGTTCAACTTGGCAAAGGAAATTGCCTCCAGATTCGGCGGGGTAAACATGCGGCCATAGAATGCATGAAACGCGTTGGCCGGATTATATCGATACGTGACACCGACCCTGGGGCTGATTTGCCCCTCGTCACGAAGGTACTGGACGATATCGGCACGGACGCCGATATTGAATGTCCAATGTTCGTTCGGAGACCACTGGTCTTGAATCCAAAACTCCTGCCGCCAGCCGATCAATCGATTGTCGGCATTGGCATTGATCACACCCCCTATCGGATTGCCCCCTCCGTCATCGAGAAACGTAAACAGTCTCGTCTTGTTGATCGCTTGGGTTCGATCGACCTGGAACCCGGCCTTGATCAAATGTTCTTTGCTATGGACGAATGTGTAGTCGAGGCGCACTCCACTCGAATAGCCGGTGCGGTCTTGGCTACCGGCTGAAAAGGGTTCCGCTTCATCCGGCACATAGGCCAGAACATTAAACGGATCGGTCCTAAACGTGGCTCTCGTGTGACGGAAATACCCAGCCAAGCTGAAAAAGTTTCGGGTGTTGATGTCGTGCCGCCACACGATATGGCCGTATTGGTTATTCTCCTTCTGATTTTCATCCACCATTTCCGACGGTACCGGCGTAAATCCTCCGGGCAACAAGCTGAGAATGGTCGGATTTGCCGTCTGTCCAGGGAACGTCGGGATCTGATATTTCGCAATGGAGTTCAAGAACAACAGGGTAATGTTATTGTTATTGTCGTACTGATAGTCGCCGCGAAACATGGTCTGGTTGCGCTCGCTCTGGCCGTGAAAAATGGAGTGTCCAACGGTCGGCGGCTCGATCCCTCGATTCGTCGCCGTATGGCTGTTCAAAAAGTAATAGCGGAACTTCTCGCCGATCGTGCCTCCATACTCGAACGACGGGTTGATCGTTTTATTTGAACCGCCGAACATCTGGACCGACCCAAATCCCGGCTTCGTGCCGCTCTTCGTCGTAATATCGATGAGCGCGGCCGTTTTGTTTCCCACATTGGCTTCCATCCCGCCCAGCACAATATCAGCCCGCTCCCAGGCCCGCGGGGCAATCACATCCGAGAATGTGGACGACACTGTGTCCGGAATAGGCACTCCATCAATGCGCAACTGAAGATTCGCATGGTCCTGACGGATATGGACCTGTTTTAAAGACCCATACACTGCAGCCGGAATTGTGAGCAGAACCTCGTGCAATTCATTGTTGTTCCCTCGCGGAAGAGTGTCGATTTCCTTTCGGTTGAGCGAATAGGTTTCACTCGACGCTTTGGTCTGGATAGGTGGCAAGGGGGACACCACCTCCAGCGACACCTCTTTGGTCTTGGAGAGTGTCAGGGCGACGGGATTCACCGGCTCTTGGCCAAGCGTGAGCACGACATATTCGCTCCGATAGGTCTCCTGCACAGCACTGACGGAGTAGGTACCACCCTCGGGAACGGCAAACTTGAATTCGCCGGCATCGTTCGAGACTCCGGACGACACCATGTCGCCTTCTTGATTCTTCACTTCGATGACGGCCTGCGGCACACGCCGAAGGTCCTGTTGTTGAACAACTCCCTTGATCATCAGGGTTGGCTCGCTGTCGGCTGCCTGAAGGACCGAAAATACTCCCCCAACGACCACCACGACGATCGTCACGAACGTCGCATTCAAGACATGTTTCACGAACGAGTACATCACGCCCCTCCTCACCCACAAACCCACAAAGAATCAATGAGAACGGATGGACTAGGCGTACCTAGATCACACGCCTGTCGACCATCCTGACTGCTTGGCTTGGTGGCTCAGCTATACTTGAGGAGGAGCACGGGAAGGGCCGAGGAGAGCGAGCGCAGCCGATAGCAATACAGATTCAGAACGAAGTTCCTGCTGTCGGACCACATCGCAAGCGGCACATCGTGGAATATCGAGATCGACCGAGCCCGCACTGTGGTGCTGGACCCACTGACAGATGTCGGTGTCTGAATGCTCATGACCATCAGAATCGGCTGCGGCTAATTCGTGGTGGACATCCTGAGCGACGGCGAATGGGGCCAGCCCCAGGATGATGCAGATCATCCCCAACGCTACTCCTGAGCGAAGTAACGAGGAGAGGTCTCTCAATCTTCTCAAAAACATGGCCATAGAGTATAGGCATCCATGATCGGAATTGCAAGAACCGGTGAAATCAGTCGCCAGATGACTCAATCCAGCCCCATCAGCAATCGGTATGGACTTTTCTGGCGTGATTTGTTAGAGTAAATCCTTTTAAAACCAAGGCAGTTGAGACCGCTCAAGGACACGACTATTGATGAATAGGCCGATCGACAATCAACACGTCATTGAAATCAAGGCGCTCCCGTCTCCTCGCGCCATCAAGACCAAGCTCCCGATTACAGATCAGTCGGCGGCACTCGTTGTCGAAACCCGCGAGGCGATCCGCAAAATTCTCCATGGCGAGGACCGCGACCGGCTCCTGGTCATCCTAGGCCCGTGCTCCATCCATGACCCCGATGCTGCCTATGAATATGCCGGCAAGCTGAAGCCTATCGCCGATGCCTTGCGTGATCGTTTCCTCATTGTCATGCGAACCTACTTCGAAAAGCCGAGAACCACCGTTGGGTGGAAAGGGCTCATCAACGACCCGCGTCTCGACGGCACCTGCGACATCGCAGCAGGGATGGAACTGGCGAGAGAGATTCTCCTCAGGATCAATCAATTAGGCCTTCCCTGCGGAACAGAGCTGCTTGATCCGATTAGCCCTCAGTATGTGGCTGATCTCATCAGTTGGGCGGCGATCGGAGCCCGTACCACTGAAAGTCAAACTCATCGAGAAATGGCAAGCGGTGTCTCCATGCCGGTCGGGTTCAAAAATGGAACCGAAGGGAGCTTGCAGGTCGCCGTCAATGCCATGACTTCCGCCCGCACCCCGCACCATTTCGTCGGCATCAACGCCGACGGCCAGACTGCCATCATCAAGACGATGGGTAATCCCGATCGCCATATCGTCCTTCGCGGTGGAGGCGGACGAACGAACTACGAAGCACAAGATGTGGCTAAAGCTGAGGCCGCCGTCGCCGGAGAAGGGATCGCCCGCCCGATCATGGTCGACTGTTCGCATGACAACTCCCAAAAGGATCATACCCGCCAAGGATTTGTAGCTCGCGAAGTCTTACAGCAATTTCGGGAAGGCCGTCAGTCCATCATGGGCTTCATGCTCGAAAGCAACCTGAATCCCGGCAAACAAGCCTGGAAAGAAGGTGTCGCGCTTCTTCATGGTGTCTCCATTACCGATGCCTGCCTGGGCTGGGACGAGACCGAACGACTGCTATCCGAACTCGCCGCAGTCATCACTCCCAAGCCGGTCTCCTGATCGCTCGTCTTTCAGCTGACTTGCCGCCTCCAGTGTGATGGTTTCCCCATCATGCACAAGTCCATACACATTGTGGGTTGATCCCAAAATATTCGATGCTCGTCCCCAAGAGATAGCGACCTGCCTATCGCACCATGATAGGATGTAGGGCGATGCTGTTTGATACGCACACTCATCTCGACGACGCACGCTACAACGACGACCGTGAGGCCATGATTGCCCGTGCGCGGGAAGCCGGAGTCGAAGCCTTTCTCACAATCGGTTGTGATCTGGGAACCAGTCAAGCAGCCGTCGCACTTGCTGACCAATATCCTTTTGTGTATGCCTCGGTCGGGGTTCATCCACACGAGGTCAAACATATCCAGGACGGTTGGTACGACGAGTTACGCCACTTAGCGAAGCACAACAATGTAGTGGCCTTTGGAGAAATCGGACTCGATTATCATTACAACCACTCATCTCCCAAGGATCAGCGCGAACGATTCCGTGAACAGATTCAGCTTGCACGCGAGCTCAAGCTGCCGGTGATCATTCACACAAGGGAATCCCAAGAGGACACGATCACTATTCTTAAGGAGGAGCGAGCCTCAGAGATCGGCGGGGTATTGCACTGCTTTTCCGGAGATACCTGGTTGGCGAAAGAAGCGTTGGATCTTGGGTTTTATCTGTCGTTTTCTGGAATTCTGACGTTTCAAAATGCGGCGGCTCTACGCGAGATCGCCAAGCAGACTCCGCTGGATCGCGTGCTCATCGAGACCGATTGCCCATATCTCACCCCGGTCCCCTATCGCGGAAAACGCAATGAACCGGCCTACGTGTTCCAAGTCGCACAGCAATTAGCGTCTATTCATGGTCCGGCTCTGTCTTTGGAGCAGATCAGCGGACAGACCAGCGACAATGCAAAGAGATTGTTCAAAATCGTTTAAACTGGCGGTTGCGTTGCCGTTGGGACTTCGGCAGCTTTCTAGGGTTCCCCTTTTTCTCCGGTCCACGGCCTGAGCGAACATCATCCCCTGGATCCAATTCCTTGTATGGCAGCGCACCGGATGAAGACGATGATCCGCGGAGTTTCCCTGCAAACTCATGAGCTCCCATGACAAAGGCTCCATGGGCTTTGGCAGCATTGATGATTTCATGGTCGGAACTGACGACGGCACAATCGGTCCCATACTCCCGTGCCAACCGTTGAATCACCTGATCGGCACGCTCGCCTCGCTTGGAGTAGATCACCTGCACACCGGCTCGATGCTCCCGCTGTTCGGTGGATCGGCCCTGTTGCCAACCGTCAAACACAACTGTGATGGAGTGATGCTTGCGATGTCGATAGGCTGCCAAATCATGCAGCAACATTTCGCGGGCGGCTTCCGAGTGTCCCGATCGGATTCCGCTACCTCCCAATAGGTTATATCCATCGATGATCAGATGCGTCGGCATCCCCGACGCTACCGCGACGTTACCAGGACAGTCAACACGGGTGCCTGACTGCGCAACCGGCGTAATTCTTGACAAGCTGCCGGACATCTGAGAATAGTTTAAAATCTCTCTTTCACGATGAAACCCATGAGGAATTGCGTTTCACGACTGATGTCAGCCCGACCCCTTTCGATCTTCTTGTCTTGTGTCATCCTTGTCTTCTCGGTCAATACGTTGCTGATTCAAGCCGCCTGGTCCGGAACCAAGGATCATCGTCATCCTAAGCTCTCCCCCTCATCACAAAAGTCCCGCGTGAAGGGCAAGACGGCTTCCCTCGCTCCTATCACCGTCATAAATCTCCGTACCATGAGCAGTTCAAGGAAAACCAGGCTGGTGCTGGACTTAGATCGGCAGCCCGAGGTCACCGAGCAGCAAGCGGACAATCCACGTCGTGTGATCATCGCACTTCCAAATGCCTCGTTGAGTCAAACCGCACACGCGAAGGCGACGGATGGCACGGTCCCTTCTCCCTTTGTTGTTACTCAGATCACTCCTCATGCCGTTGCCGTGTCCCTTCTGACCTCGTCTTTCCAGAATTTGAAGCAGTTCACACTGTCCGATCCGCCTCGGTTGGTGATCGATGTGATGCCCACTCTGGAAGAGAGTCCCTCCCCGATCGATGAGGCCCAGACGACGCCGCCAAAGGCAGGCCCCGTGGGTACCCAGCCGACTCAACCTCGCGCAAAGAGCTATACCACGATTGTCATCGACCCCGGCCACGGGGGAAAGGACCCCGGAGCACTCGGTCTTCGACGGACTGAAGAAAAAGACATCACACTGAAAGTCGCACTCCGGCTCAGGGAACTTCTCCGCAAACGACCGGACGTGCGCGTGTTGATGACTCGAGATCGTGACGTGTATGTTGAGCTCGAGGAACGTGCCAGGTTTGCCAACAGGCATGGGGCGGACTTGTTCGTATCCATCCATGTCAATTCACATCCCTCACGCTTAGTGAAAGGCCTTGAAGTCTATCACTTTGGAGAGGCGAAGGATCAGCGAGCTCTTGAGGTGGCAGCGCGAGAGAACGGCACCCCCATCAGCAGTACCGGAGTCGGATGGGAATATCTCGTCGCGGATCTCCTGACAACGAAAAAGATCGAGGCTTCACTGGAGCTCGCCTGGAACGCGAAAGAGGCGATGGTCACCCAGATGAATGGGCCGTACGATGTCACCGACCACGGTGTCAAGACGGCTCCCTTTTATGTGTTGAGATTTACGAGCATGCCCAGCGTCCTGGCGGAGGTTGCATTTATCTCCAACCCTGACGAAGAGGTGCTGCTCCGAAAGCCGACGTTCATCAAAGACGTCGCTCAATCGCTCTACCAAGGGATCCTCTCGTTCCTTGCCAATAACAAGTAAGACCCCCGATAATTCCCTTGATCGTCAAAATTCCATCGCTTCATGTCTACCATCAAACTCATCCTTGAATATGACGGCACGGCCTATGCCGGATGGCAACGTCAGCCCGACCAGCCGACGATTCAAGAAGCCGTCGAGGCGGCCATCGTCGGTGTCACGCAAACTCACGCCCCGGTCATCGGAGCTGGACGCACCGATGCAGGGGTTCACGCGCTGGGGCAAGTGGCGAGCTTCCGTATCGACCGTGGCATGACGCCCCGTGAGTGGACCAGAGCTCTGAATGCTCATCTCCCTGGCAACATCGTGGTACGCAAAGCTGCCCTCATGCCGGACACATTCCACGCAAGACACTCGGCACGAGGCAAACTGTATGAATACCGAATCATGAACCGCCCCGAGCGCCCTGCGGTCGAGCGTGACTACTGCTGGCATATCCATCAGACACTCGACGATGCTGCGATGAATGAGGCAGCGAATAACCTCATCGGCTCACACGATTTTTCTTCGTTCCAAACTCAACCCACTGAGAATGACGATCCCATCTGTCATCTACAGCGACTTGTTGTCTCCCGAGAGGGAGACCGGTTGCGGCTCGAAGCCTATGCCAACCGGTTCCTGAAACAGATGGTACGTTCGATCGTAGGAACGCTTGTGGAAGTCGGCATGAACAAACGACGGCCCGATAGTCTGACGCCGATCCTCAATGCACGCAACCGATCGGCAGCCGGAAAAACGGCTCCACCAGAGGGTCTCTTTCTGATCCAGGTCGATTATGAGTAAGCAAGATCTAGGATGGGAAACTCAAAACTCTCCTGCCTGGACGACATCGTCCAAGCTGTTGATATCAAGCCAGTGACCAACCGTATACAGCACCCGAATGGGTTGCTGACGGTTCAGCAGTGCTTGCAGCAGATGGGGGATACCGGCTTTGCAATTAGCTGGGTCGGCCATTATCGTCGCAAGGATCGTGTGGAGCAGAGCACTTCCAGCGGGAGATACTTTAAGAAATCCCATCCAAACTCCATGAGTCTGTTCTTTGGGAACCATATTCCCGAGCTGTTTGAGATAGATCCTCGCATTAAAGGCTTTTTTTGAATTCGGCAATGAGCATTCGGCAAAGCCGCCCAGCCGAGCATAACTGCTCTGGTTCTGCCAATCGCTATCGACGAAGATCACAAAGTCTTCTTTTTCCTGACAGAGCGCCTGAGGGATGTACTTGTTAAACAACACGTCGCCGTACGAAATGATCAAATCCTTGGCCTGGCCTTTTCGTGCACTCAGCGCCTTGCTGAGCGAATCCAACTCACCGGTTTCTGCAAACTCATCATTATCGAGGTAGGTGAGGTTGGGCAGGGTGACGGCCTCTTTCTTATAGCCACGAACGACCGTGATGTCCTTGATCCCCACGGCATTGTACGCATCGACAATGTGGGAAAGGATCGGCGTGCCTTGAATTTTAATCATCGTTTTGGGTTGATACTCCGTCAATTCCCGAAGCTCCTCACCCCGGGAGGCAGCCAGTACAATGGCGCTGGTATTCTCAGCACCGCGGGGAAGATAGCGCTCTTCGGCGTCTTGCAGCTCTGCAGCGTTTTGCAGACGGAAGATTTCTGACACCGGCGCGACTTTGTCCTCTATGGAGAGAAGATGCTCTTGCTCCTTTAGTGTCTGCGCTGTCTTCTGCATGGCAGCTACAGCAGCACGCAACATGTGATTCGCCCAAATGACCATTGAAATCCCATGTTGCCGAAAGACTTCGGTGGGCGTCGCGTAATATTTAGTGGGGACAATCACAACGGGACATCTATTTCCCCATTCCTGTTTGAACGCCAGAATCTCATCCGGTACCGAAAGGGCACTATGGATGAGAATGCCATCCGCGCCAGCCTGACGATACGCCTCCGCCCGACGCAGCGCCTCAGCCAACCCCCACCCACAAATGAAGGCTTCCACCCTGGCGATAATGCAAAAGTCCGGATCAGTCTGTGCATCTTTCCCTGCCTTGATCTTGCCACAGAACTCATGCATGTCTGCCATCGGCTGGGCATCCCCTTTAATGAAACTGTTGGTTTTGGGGAAGAGCTTGTCCTCAATGCAGACCGCGGCAATATGGCGCTGCTCCAGTTTGCGGACAAGTCGTTGCATATTATTAAAGTTGCCGTATCCAGTATCACCGTCGAGAAGAATCGGAATCGTGGCCGCGTCGGACATGAATTCCAGATCCTCCAGAACTTGCGTCCAGCTGGCTTCATTGTTGTCGCGGACTCCGAATTGGGCTGAGATGGATAGGCCGCTGGCCCAAATGCCTTTGAAACCCGCTTCCTGAACGATTTTCGCGCTCAGGCCGTTATGGGCTTCGCAGATGAATTCCAACTGCTCCGACAAGAGGAGCTTCCTAAATTGGCTCGATGGTGTGATGGGTGGTGTAGAACTCATGGAATCTTCTCCTGGTTCTCGCTGACACAATTCGAGAGGGATGCCGCTGTGCGTACTGGTTTGCAGGAAAGAATACCGCTATTCTCCCTGAGAAACCGTTTTGCCGTAAGGAGGGGGTGAATGTAAGCCACGAAAGGTGAAATGTAAAGATGGGAAGACGAGGCTTATAGAAGATGCCTGGAGGGATTAAGGGATTAGATGGCTGGTCTGTTCTCTGCGCCAACAAAAGCAACCCTTGGGCGGCTTTCCTAATTTCAATTCTAGAGACAAGCCCCCGTTGTTTCGCTATGATGAGGTTGGGCTTGCAACTCACTCATAATCCAAGGAGATTCCGCATGCGGACCGTAATCCGTGCTCTCACAGTTGCGTTGTTTGTGCTTAGCCTTGGAGCGACCCCGTTCGCTGTGGCCGCTCCCGGTCAGCAGAACAAGATGAAGGCCTGCAACGCGCAAGCAGACGAGAAGGGCTTTGGAGAAGGAAAGGGAGACGATCGGAAGGCGTTTATGAAGGAATGTCTCTCCGCCAAGTCGGAGAAAGGCAAAGGCGGGAAGGGCGCTCAGCAGGGTAAGATGAAGACGTGCAATAAAGAGGCGGGCGAGAAGAAGCTGAAGGGCGATGATCGGAAGAAGCTCATGCGTGACTGTCTATCTGCGTAGTTGTCTATCCGGCGCGGCACGGGCCGCGTTGAAATCATCCTGTCAGTAGGTCAGCCTGTATCGATAACCGCTACAAAGCAGAACGCTCGTTCTGGTTTTCGAGCTTTTTGCGGAGTTCGATCAATTCCTGTTCGAGCGCCAGGAAACGGTCGCTGATGGGGTCCGGCAAATCGACTTGATCCATGGTCGCATCCGGCAAGCGTTCGCCCAACGATTTGATCACGCGACCCGGCACACCAATGACCGTTGAATTGGGGGGGACATTCTTCAGAACGACGGAATTGGACCCGATCTTCACGTTGTCGCCGACCGTAATTCCCCCAAGGATCTTTGCCCCGGCACCTACCACTACATGATTGCCAAGTGTCGGATGTCGCTTTCCACGTTCCTTTCCTGTTCCTCCCAACGTCACGCCCTGGAAGAGCGTCACATAGTCACCGATTTCAGCTGTTTCCCCGATCACGACACCCATGCCGTGGTCGATGAAGAATCCTGTCCCGATCTTCGCTGAGGGATGGATCTCTACGCCGGTTAACCAGCGGGCGAGCTGTGAGAGCACACGTGGCAGGATGGGAACACCGTGCGCCTTCAACCAGTGAGAAATACGGTACGCCAACAACGCATGGAAACCAGCATACGTAAGGATCACTTCCAACTTACTGGTCGCGGCTGGATCCCGATCAAAGACGGCTTGTAGATCTTGTTTGATCTGAGCAAACATTTACCGGCTATCTTACGACGTCAGATCGACTCAATCAAACACACGGCATGCGCGATCATTCCCTCTTCATGCCCGACCGCATCCAATCCTTCCCCGCTCTTCACCTTCACATTAACCAAGTTTGGGGCGATATTGGCCGTTTCAGCTATTTTCTTCTGCATCGCCGAAAGATGCGGGCCGAGGCGAGGCGCTTGAGCCACAATCACCGTGTCGATGTTTCCCACCTGATATCCCTTGGCCTTCAGCTTCGCCATGACGTCTTCCAACAGTTTCAAACTGGAGATCCCTTTGTACCTGGGATCTGAACTGGGATAGTGCCGACCGAGATCGCCCTCTCCCATGGCACCCAAGAGCGCGTCGCAGATCGCGTGGACAAGGACGTCGGAATCGGAATGGCCCAACAATCCTTTGGTGTGCGGGATTTCAATGCCACCCAGTATCAGCTTGCGATCTAGTCCAAGCGGGTGGACGTCGTAGCCATAACCAATTCGCATCGTTCCCCTCCTCATACAGCTAACAAACCAGCATGCTGACCAGCTGACACGAGGGAAAGCTGACACTCTGAGAACCTATGAGCTTGGCCTCCTGCCCGCCTGGCATCTGGTCCCTTGTCAGCTTATGTTCTTCTTAATTCTCGCCGTCAAGATCGCTTCACCAATCGCCATATCTTCCGGCCTGGTGACTTTGATATTTTCTCCGCTCCCCTCGACCACCGAGACTGGATATCCACACCACTCCATCAAATAGGCGTCATCCGTTGCACGAACTCCCTCTCCATGCGCTTTTCGATGAGCCGACAACAACCAATCTCGACGAAAGGCTTGCGGGGTCTGAGCCAGCCACAACCCTGTGCGATCGACCGTCCGCTCAATGACAAGGTCTGCGCTAACCTGCTTCACGGTATCCTTCATCGGCAGGGCGATAATCGCCGCTCCCTTCGCACGAGCCTTAGACACGACGTCTTCAACCATCCGCTCGGTAAGGAACGGCCGGACCGCATCATGCACAAGCACTACATCGACATCGTCATGCACTGCCTCAAGCGCATGCCGGACTGAATCTTGCCGTTCCGCTCCTCCAGGCACCACTTTAGTTACCTTGGTAAAGTGATGTTTGGCGACGATTTCATTGAGGCAATAGTCCATCTCGCTCTGAGGAACGGCTAGAATGATCTCCTGAATGGCGGGAGACGCTTGCAGCACACGGAGAGATTGAAGAATAAGGGGCTGGCCTCCAAGCGAGAGGAACTGTTTGGGCACTTGGCCGCCCATACGAAGCCCTCGTCCAGCGGCAGGCACGAGGGCCACGGTGCGATTACTCACGGATTAAATCTAGGCGTCATGACTGGTGAAGAACGCGCAGGGAGAAGCTGAATTTCGTCAGTCTCAGGCTTTCCCCCGTGTCTTGCCCCTACTGCCCTACACACGCATCATGGGCGGAGCGTGAGATAGATCGTCCGACCTTGTCGTTTCAATAAGAGCAACACCGCTCGATCGTTCGGCAACTTCCCGGCAATCCGCTCAAAGACCTTCACCGATGTCACGGCCTGTCGGTTCACCTCGAGCACGATATCGCCCTCACGGACACCCAATTCTTCCGCCGTACTTCCAGGCTTGACTCGGACAATCACCACACCTCGTTCATTCGACTTGAGCCCATACCGATTCGCCAGCTCTTCGTTCAGATCTCGAACATCCAGGCTGGCGAGCACACCCGTCGCAGTGGCGGATTCACCTCCATCGTCCTCACCGTTTTGGAACATCGACTTGGGTTGCTCAACAATGGCAAGATCGACGGTCCTCGGCTTTTTTTCACGAATAAACTTGATCGTCACCTTCTTCCCCACCGGCGTCTGGGCGACAGCGTTACGGAGATGGGTCGGTGAGTCCATCGGTTTACCGTCATACTCGAGGATGACATCGGCCCGTTCGAACCCCGCTTTCTTCGCAGGGCTGTCGTCCATCACATCGCTGACCAGTACGCCTTTTGTATCCCCGACACCGAATTGCGACGCTAATTCTGGTGTCAGCTCTTGAATCGAGACGCCGAGCCAACCACGGACAACTTTTCCTGTCTGCACGAGCTGTCCCATGATCGACTGAGCCATGTTGCTCGGTACGGCAAACCCGATCCCCATGTTGCCGCCGCTCTGACTGAATATCGCCGTATTGATCCCCACCAACTCGCCTCGCACATTGACGAGCGCGCCGCCGGAGTTGCCGGGATTGATGGCCGCATCCGTCTGAATGAAATCTTCGTACTCAGCGATACCGGCCGCGCGCCCCAACGCACTGACGATCCCCAAGGTGACGGTCTGTGTCAACCCGAATGGGTTGCCGACGGCAAGAACAAACTCCCCGACCTCCAGCTTGTCGGAATCCGCCCAGGAGACGGTGGCAAGTCCCGTCGCTTCAATCTTTACAACAGCCACATCGGTTTTTGGATCTGTGCCGATGAGTTTCGCCTTGAATTCACGCTTATCCGACAACGTGACCCGGATTTCATCCGCCTTACCGACAACATGATTATTAGTGATAATCAAACCATTCGATTCGACGATCACGCCGGATCCAAGACCGCGCTCTTTTCGTTCTTTCGGGTGGTCGAACTTCCTGAAAAACTCGTCACCAAAAAACTTCCGAAACAACGGATCGTCGAACGGTGTGGTGCCCGACCCTCCGCTTCGTCCACTCTTGGTCGCATAGATATTCACCACCGCCGGCTTAACGGACTTCGCAATTTCAACGAATGTTTGACTACCACCCGCTAGCGCAGGCTGTGGAGCGGTTGAAACAGGCCTGGCAACCGGGGAAGATGGAGTAACAGAAGCTGAATCGGGTACTGCATGTCCCGTAGGAAGCCAACCAAGATCCGAAGCAACCACCAGGCCAATAATAATCCCCACTGTCAACAAGGTGGCAGCAACCATCCATTTTCTGATCCCCTGTACCGGTTTTTTATCGAAATCCACCTGATTCATAGCCTCAATTCGCTGTTGTGAAAGACACGACGATGCTCACTGAATCTCGCCGGCATAAATTCCCATGATTGCTTGGAGGAACTTGACCGCCTCCGACTTCGGGCGTTGGAACGAATTTCGTCCAATGATGCTCCCGAATCCTCCTCCATCCCTGATGGCTCGTGCTTCGTCGAACACGTTCTTATCCTCGCTTTTTGCGCCGCCTGAAAAGATCACAATCCGGCGGCCATCGAATGCGCTCTGGACCACGTGCGTAACACGTTCAGACAACGTTTTGATCGGTATCTTCTCAGCTTCGTAGACCTTCTTGGCCGCAGCCTGTTCGAGATGGGCACTTGGAAGCTTGACCTTGATCACATGAGCTCCGAGTTGGGCGGCGATTTGGGCTGCATAGGCCACCACATCGATCGCCGTTTCACCTTCTTTGCTCAAGACCGACCCGCGTGGATAGGACCAGACCACCACGGCAAGGCCGCTCTCCTTCGCTTCTTCACTAATTGCACGCAACTGCTCATACATCGCGTTGCAGTGGGAAGAACCAGGATAGATCGTGAACCCAACGGCGGAACAGCCCAAACGAAGCGCATCTTTGACACTGCCAGTCACCGACGGGAGCGGATCCTTCTCATCATGCAGTACATCGTGATTGTTCAATTTTAGGATAAGAGGAATCTGCCCGGCGAAGTGGCTTGCGCCGGCCTCCAAAAATCCCAAGGGAGCCGCATAGGCATTACACCCCGCATCGATGGCAAGCTGAAAATGGTAGTGCGGATTATAGCCAGGTGTGTTTGGTGCAAAACTCCTTGCCGGCCCATGCTCAAAACCTTGATCGACAGGCAGGATGACCAATCTGCCTGTCCCTGCCAATTTACCAGAGCGCAACAAGCGCGCGATGTTGGTCTTCGTCCCGGCATTATCACTGCCGTACCAGCTTAGAATTTCCTGTACCCGGTCTCCCATAATTTCCTCCCGACGACATTACAGTACCACATAAATGAGCACTTAGGCTCTGCCTTGAATGTACATCTCCGCCTGCTCAACTTCATAGGGGCTTCCAATGAATAAGGGCACGCGTTGATGAAGTTTCTTGGCCTCGACCTCCAAAATTCTCGAGGTCCCCGTCGAAGCTTTTCCCCCGGCCTGCTCAACGATAAAGGCCAGCGGATTCGCCTCGTAGAGCAATCGGAGCTTGCCTTCCGGTTTATCCACCTCCCCAGGATAGAGATAGATTCCGCCTCCGAGCAACAGACGGTGTACATCGGCCACCAAACAGCCCGAATACCGTCCACTGTATGGACGGCTGATCGCCTTGTCACTCACTTTCAGCGAGTCGAGATACTTCTTCGCTCCCTCTGACCACCGGTTATAGTTCCCCTCATTGGTGGCGTATACTTTGCCCTTTTCCGGAATCCTGATCTGCTCGTGCGACAGAAGATACTCACCGATACCAGGCTCGAGCGTAAACCCATCCACGCCCTGCCCGACAGTGTACACCAGCATTGTGCTCGGTCCGTACAGCAAGTATCCGGCCGCAACTTGTTCGGTCCCTCGACGGATTAATTCCGCTTCCGTGGGCAATCGATCGGTCCGGTCATACTTGAGTATGGAAAAAATGGCACCGAGCGGCATATTGTTGTCCGTATTAGAGGAGCCGTCGAGCGGATCGAAGAGCAGCATGTACTTGCCATGCGGCCAATTCCCCGGCAAGAAGACGGGCTTCTCCATTTCTTCCGAGGCTAAGGCACAGACGTATCCGCTGGATTGAAAGACTTTGACAAAGTCGTCGTTGGCAATGGCGTCCAGCTTCTTGACGGTTTCACCCTGCACATTCGTGTCGCCGGTTGTTCCAAGAATGTTGATCAGTCCGGCGCGTCGAAGATCTTGTGCGATGAGTTTGCCGACGAGGCCGATTTGGGTCAACAGACTTGAAAATTCGCCTGTGGCACCCTGGTGCGAGGTCTGACTCTGAACGATAAATCGGCTTAAAGTAAGAGGAAATTCTCTCATGCTATTGTCAGTATAGCGAGTTTAGTCCGGGCGAACAACAATCTCTATTCACTCTTCTTGCTTTACGGTTCCGGTTTCTACCAGGCCATCCACCAGGTCCGCAACAATTGACCCGAGCACGACCTTCGCCTTCATTCGTAAAGGTGTTCTCCGCTCATCCGTTGTGACCCACACACGGATATTGCCTTGATTCATAAAGAGACCGTGAAAGGGCATGACCACGAGTACCCGCACCGTCTCCGCCTTGCCCCATATCCCTTCAATCGTCTCTACCCCCTCGACACGCACTTCAACTGGACGATTCTTTTTGTCGTGATACACGTTCATTTTGAGAGAGGCGCCTGGCGTTAGCTCCAATACCGTGCGCGTGTAATACAGACACGAAATTATGTCCTGAGTCCCAGTCGGCATAGGGAGCGACTCGGTCGTGCCTCCTCGGACCGCCGTCACCATCCCTTCCTTTTGATGAAAGGTATACTCAATATCCTCTTTCTTCTTTCCTTCGCGCCGACGGAATGTCATATGTTCCGGGGCAAGGGTATCGAGATCAAGTTCCGACTCCACACGACTATCGACCGGGAAAAATTTGGTGAGGATCGGAGTCGATTGCGCAGTCCCCACCAGCTTGGCAACCCCGTGATTGGAGACGCCTGGGATCGGTGCAATTTCCATCACGGCAGTAACCGCCGTCAGATTGAGCCAGGTAACATTGTAGGTAAGTCGCTCACCGACCTGAAACGGGCGTTTTAGTTCACCCCAAGGTTTTGATTCAATGGGGTTGGCAGAAAACGGCAGAACAACGACAACCGCTACAGTTACAGCATACCGACACAGGTGCCCCGTGCCGCGAAATGAGGTAGGCCAGGAAGAGCCACGTGCTAGCACCCGAGTGTTCGTCTCGCCTCCTTGAGCTCATCTTCTATGAGCGTTTGAATGACATCGAGATGTGCGGAGGACAACGCTTCAAACCTTAAGACTAAGGCTGGCTGGGTATTGGAAGCCCTAATCAGCCCCCATCCTTCCTCAAAAATCGCCCGAACGCCGTCGATCGTGATCAGGTCTCGGAGAAGCAGCTTCTTCGGTCCTAGACCTTGTTGAGTCTTCAAGCACTCTACGAACTTCTTTCGAATTCGCTCAACTACGTCGAACTTGACGGCATCAGGAAGATCCACCCGTATCTCAGGAGTGACTGCCGATGGGGGAAGATCCGAGAGTAAGGCGGAAAGCGGCTGCTGGGCATTCGCCAGAATTTCAACCAGTCGGCATGACGCATACACGGCATCGTCATATCCGAAATACCGATCCGCAAAAAACATGTGCCCGGACATTTCACCGGCCAACACTGCGGACTCCTCCTTCATCTTCGCTTTAATCAGTGAATGACCGGTCTTCCACATCAGACCACGCCCACCGCGCTTAGCAATATCGTCGTAGAGACTTTGTGATGCCTTCACTTCCGAGATGATGGTACTGCCCGGTTTGACGGTCAGAATATCCCGTGAGTACAGGACCAAAAGACGATCACCCCACAGAACATCGCCCTGCTCGTCGATGGCCCCGATTCGATCGGCATCGCCGTCGTATCCAATTCCCACATCTGCTTTATGGTGCTTGACTGCCTGTATCAGGTCGGACAGGTTCTCCAGCACGGTGGGATCCGGATGATGGTTTGGAAAACGCCCATCGAGATCGCAATAGAGCCCCGTCACCTTGCAGCCTAACAACTCGAGAGCCTGTTGGGCGACGATGGAAGCTGCCCCGTTCCCACTATCGATCACCACATGCAATCGCTCCGCTTTGACATGGGAAAAACTCTTTCCGATGTAGGCGAGATAATCAGGAATGATCGGGTGTTCCGAGAGATGTCCTTCTCCTGAAACAAATCTGCCTTCCTCCATCACGCGCCGCAGTTTCTGAATTTCCTCTCCATGGATGGCTGTCTTGCCGATGCAGATCTTGAACCCGTTGTACTCTGCCGCGTTGTGACTTCCTGTAATCATGATGCCGCCACCAACCGGCAGGGTAAATAGGGAGAAGTAAAGCAGCGGAGAGGTGCAGATTCCAATGTCGATGATATGGAGCCCACCGGCCAGCAATCCCTTGAGCAGCGCCTTGTGGAGAGCCGGAGAGCTCAACCGACCATCCCGCCCAATGCTGATCGTCGTCACTCCATGCGTTTTGACATACGTGGCATACGCTCGGCCCAACCGCTCAGCCAAATCTTCCGTCAATTCGCTGCCGACGATTCCCCGGAGATCATATTCGCGAAACAACCCCACAACCCCCTCCTTCAACAGATCGACCACAAGACAAATTCAACCTCGCACCCCTGGTCAGATATTCGCTGTTCGACCGTAATCATCCATAAATCTCACGATATCGTCCTCGCCGAGATATGGCCCGTTCTGCACTTCTATAATATGGACGGTCTCCTGCCCCGGATTCTCCAAACGATGTTTGGTTTTGACCGGAATGCCCGTACTCTCTCCGACCTTCAGATCAAAAACTTCCTGATCTCTGGTCACACGTGCCGTCCCAGCTATCACAACCCAGTGTTCGCTGCGCTCATGATGCATTTGAAGCGACAGCCTCCCGCCAGGATTGACCGTGACACGCTTCACTTTGAATCCCGGCCCTTCCTCCAGCACAGTATAGGAACCCCAGGGCCGTTGAACCGTCAGGTGTTCCAAGTGTTCGGGAGCCTGCTGCTTTTTGAGAATATCAACGATAGTTTTCACATCCTGCGCGCGTGATTTTGGACACACCAACGTGGCATCGGGAGTGTCTACCACCACCATATCTTGTAGCCCGATCGTCGCAACAACACGCCGATCTGCATAGACAATCGACTGTTTGCTTTCAAGGTCAATGACTCGCCCAGTCATGACATTCCCAGCCTGATTTTTCTCTACCACTTCATCCAAGCTGCCCCAACTTCCGACATCCGACCACTTAAAAGTTACCGGTACAACAGCGGCCTTCGATGACCGTTCCATTACTCCGGTATCGATAGAAACCGGTTTGATTTGGCGATACACGTCATCCATCGCCTGTTGAGTCGCACCCTGCTTCTTGAGATCCCGTATTCGCTCCATCAAAGCCAGCATGGCTGGCTGGTGAGTACCAATCTCTTCCAAAATTGTTGCCGCACGCCAGACAAACATGCCGCTGTTCCAAAAATAGTGACCCGCTTGAAGATATTGGGTAGCCTTCGCAACATTAGGCTTCTCCACGAATTTTTGCACAGGGTACCCTCGCAACTTTCCGCGCTTGCCGAGCAGCACGGTACTCTTGGGTTTGATATAGCCGTAGCCCGTTTCCGGCCGGATCGGCTTGATCCCAAACGTGACCAAGTGGCCATCGGCTGCCAATTCGGAAGCCAACTCAACCGCGGTTTGAAAATCCCGTTGTCCTGTCACCACATGATCAGCTGGGACCACCAACATCAGACCATCGGGATCCCGTGCCAATATTTCTATGGCGGCCAGGGCAATGGCGGGTGCAGTATTTCGTCCTTCGGGCTCAAGTAGGAACCCCTTTGTGAGCTCCTCCTTCCAGTCGACTAACTGCACACGGATGAGATCCGCCTGCGCTGCATTCGTCGAGATGAGAACGTTCGAGGCCGGTGCGCATCCTAAGACTCGCCGCATAGTCTGCTGAATCAACGTATGCTCCCCGCCGATTCGCAAGAGCTGCTTGGGAAACAGATGACGACTCAATGGCCAAAATCTGGTCCCACTCCCCCCGGCCATGATTACTGGATAAAGTGCGTGGGTTTTCGCCATGTTTTCCCTCAACGCCTCTGGGCTGTGTTTTTTGTCTCGCTGCGCGACTGCAGAATCATTTCCGCGAGCTCCCTAACTGCTCCTTCGCCACCCTTCAGACGACAGACGTAGTCGACGACTTCCAATACTTGAGGGAGGCCATCCGCAGGAGCAGCCGACAATCCTACCGCCTTCAAGGCCTCCATGTCGTTGACATCATCACCAACATAGGCGACTTGCCGGAGCGAAATACCATGTCTCGTTGCCATCTCTCGGATCACCGACAACTTGTCCATCACCCCCTGGTGAAGCTCGGAGATAGCGAGTTTTTCCGCACGCCTCGCCACTAACCGGGTTCTCTCCTGTGTCACAATAGCCGTGATGAGTCCAGCTTTCTGCAGCAGCTTGATGCCCATTCCATCTCTAGTGTTAAATTTTTTCCATTCATCACCGGACTCGGAATAGTACATGCCGGCATCGGTGAGGACTCCGTCCACATCTGTCGCGAACAGGCGGATATGCCGAAGAATCTCGCGAGAGGGATACCCCTTTGCCGGTAATCGTTTGACGGTTTTGCGCGTTGTCACAGGGAGAAATTAACCGAGAACACTTGGGTTAGCGCTATCATACCTGGCAGGTGATTTTTTTCAAATTAAAATAAACCGCAACCTCTTAACCCGTACGCAGCCTAAACAGAAGACAAGCCAAAAGGAAAAGATTTTCGTTTATAGTTTATACCGGTTATACCGGCAGGTCTTCGAACGACAGCACAAAGGGCCGTGGTGAAAAGCCGAGGTCTCGTGCGGCATCGGCGTGGTCAAATACCAGGTCACGGTTCATACGTTCCGCCATCTCCACTGTCCAATGCTTGTACCGTGGCACCAGATGTACTGCGGCGACTGCAACCTGAAAGATCCACCGTGGGATCGTCACCAGATGCGGCACTTTGCCGACGGTGGCAAAGACGCGGCGTACCAACTCCCGGTAAGGCAGCGTCTCCCCACCTGAGAGATTGTACGTCCGGTTGGCCACAAGAGGCAGACTCAGTGCCGACACACATGCCGCTGCAACATCCTCGGCATGCACAGGTTGACGCAGGCCTTCGGCCTCTCCCAACAGAGGGAAAAAGCCCCATCGACGTACAAAGCGGACAATCTCCGTCAGATTCTTGTCTCGCCCACGTCCATAAATCAACGTTGGGCGCAAAATTACCCAGTCAATCCCATGCGCCTCCGCCCAGACACGCAAAGCACGCTCTCCCCCCGCCAGACGGTGTGCAATATGCTGCTCACCGTGATCCGAAGAATTAGCCTTGACGAATAGGCTGGTGGAAGAAAGCGCCACCACTCGGCGGGCACCGTGGGCCTCAATCATTTCAAAATACTGAGGCAACACCCAGATCGGAGCCATACACAACCAATCTTTAATGGGAGGAACTTCGAGAGGAGCGGACAGAGAGTCAGCGAGCCGCAGCCACGTCACTCCCGCCTCGGTGTTGCCATCAGGTGGGTGTCTGGAAAACGCAACGGTGTGACGGCCCGCTTTACTCAGTTGCGGGACCATGCATTCGCCGACCAGACTGTTCGCCCCCAGCAAGCCGATATTCAGCCATTCATCCACGCTGAGCCTGAAGATGACGAAGAATAAGCCCGGCTGAAAGATACGAGGCTACCAAGCCAAATCGCAGCCAGATCCCGAGTGCCACCAACCACATCAACGGGCCTGGGTATTGATGCTGGAAAAACTTCCGATAAAACCGCATCATCCCACGGTGTTTATGCCATTCGACAAATAGTGGGCGAGAGCGGCTGCAGCCCCCTTTGTCATGAACGATTCTGGCGTCAGGCACAAACATGATCCTCCAGCCTTTGCCTCGCAAGGCCATGGACAGATCCAGGTCTTCACAATGCAGAAAATAGCCTTCATCCCAATGCCCGACATCATGAATCGCAGCACGACGGACTAACATGCACGCTCCGGAGATTGCCTCGACTTCAATGGGGTGAGTCGGAAGTGGTTGCTTGTGTAAGTGAAAATCAAAAAACATCCTCGGCCATCGATCCGCAAAACGCGACAAGCCAAATGCTCGCACAAACGAACGCCATGGTGTTGGAATCGCCCGACGTCCCCCCGCTTGTTCTGTACCATCTGGATTGACAAGTAAACCACCCACCATGCCTACGTCAGGGTACCGCTCGAGCGTCTCGATCAATTTCTTTACAGAGCCCGGTTCAAGTACGCAATCAGGATTAAGGAACAGCAGATACTTACCGATCCCTTGCTTACTTCCGATATTACAACCAGCCGCAAATCCAAAATTCCTTCGATTGCGAATAACCAGCAACTTCGACTCAGATGGAAACGTGTCTTCAAGTTGCAACAGACTGTAGTCCCTCGAGGCGTTATCAACCACAATCACTTCGTCCACCTGACTTAAGGCAGACGAGACACAGGCTAGAAGGAAGTTGTCTGAATTATAATTTACGATGATGAGCGATACTGTATTGGATATCAAATTGATCTCAGGATTGCTCGATCGATTTGATATTGATGAGGTGAACTGTTGTGCGGGAGTCGTCGTCAACATTTCATTCCTTAGCGAAATTCCGTTAAGCTTTGACCCGGTTTGAACCTAGGCCACGTCTACCGCACAAGTCAACTAGTAGATGTCCTAGTCTCCGGCTAAGCAGGATTGAGCGCGACAGGTTATGGTATAGAATAGCCTTACCTTGCTGGAACGATCTGCTTGTCCAGGTACCGCCAAATCTCACGCACTGTCGCAATGCGGGTCGATTGAATCGTCTGCCGTTTGCGCCACATCCTCGGGAGTCCGAGCAGCGCATCGCGTTTGGCTCGCAAGATCACTCCCCCACGTCCTTGCAGTGCAAACCAGAGGATGGTTACCAGATTCATCACTACATGCAGCGGCAATAGTAACCAGAATAAGATCCCTGGCATGTCCTTCACAAAAGTCCAGACTAAGTTACGATGTCCGTGATACACAGCAAAATCGCTATGCTGTCCGCCCGTGGTACCCGAACCCACATGATGAACCACCGCATCCGGCACATACATCGCTTTATATCCAGCCAAACGCAGGCGAAACCCAAGATCCACGTCTTCCACATAGCAAAAGAAATCTGCGTCGAAACCACCGACCTCAAGCAAAGCGCTTCGCCGGTACAGCGCCGCTGCGGCACAAGGCGAGAAAACCTCGCACACCTGCTGTGAAAAAGCTGAAACCGGTTCACCATGCCCCATGCGCCAAACTCGCCCACTCATGTGATAGGCATCGCCCACTCCATCCAAAATGGTGGGATCAACAGCATTCACTAGCTTGCAGCCAAATACATCAAAGGCTGGATAGTCGCGTGCTACCGACAGTAACGCATTGAGCCAGTGCGGATCAGGAAATGCATCCGGATTGAGTAAGGCAATCCATTCTGACTCAGAAGCAGCCGCCTCAATTGCCACATTGTTGCCTCGTGCGAAGCCAAGATTCTCGTTTAGCTCCAGTATGCGCACTGATGGATACAGCCGAACAATCTCGAGCGACGCATCGGAACTAGCATTATCAACTAGAATGGTCTCGTGCGGCATGACCGTCTGTGTCAGCACCGCCGACAGACACCGATGTAGGAAACGTGCTCCGTTCCAATTGACGATGACGACAGTCACTTTGTCCCTTCTCACCTACCTACCAATCAACATAATGACGCGACCCGCCTGAGTACACACCGAGGTCGAGTCGTCGTAAGGCCTATCGCCTTCGTCGCGAGAAGGAAGCGCCTGCCGAGTCCCGCTACGGGAAAGACCGTCTTATCTGGCGCAGTCATGGCTCAAGTATGTCGCGGCTTCTCTTAAGAATTGGACATGATGTGTGGGCGAGAAATATTCGATAACATCGGCGTAGGCCCGATCCGTCATAGCCGCGCGCAACGAAGGATCGGAACGCAGACGTCGCAACCAGTTCGCAGCCTGTGCAATGTCGGGGTCCGCCCAAACCTGCCCTACTCCACCATAGGTCCCTTGCGGGTCACAGACAGGTACCAACGTATAGTCCACTAAAGCGGAATTGGCCGAATACATAAAGTCCACATTGCCAGAATAGGCCGTTGCCACAACCGGCACGCGAAGGTACATGGCCTCGGCAGGCACGAGCCCAAGACCCTCGCTCCGGTGCAAAGAGATCACCACGTCACTGACTCGAATCAGCGCCGCGACAACATCGGTCGCATAGACTTCCTTAAGTAGCATCACATTCTTGTGTGGAGACAGCGCAGCAACCAGTTCCTCCATCTGCTGGGAGGCGGTTTCCATCCCCGATCCCTTCACCACGAGCATTGCCGTTGGGTCGTCCCCAAATGCCGTTTTGAAAGCCTTTAGGGCCCCTAACGGGTTCTTTCGCGCCATTGAGGATCGCAAATCAAATACGACGAGGCAAACGAAGGCGCTTTCCGAAATCCCAAAGTCATTTCGATTGATGGGCGCCGGAATGGGTGGTCGGACCGGGTGGGTCACAACGCGGACTGGACACGGCGGTTTAGGGCCAAAAGCGTCTGCGACGAATCGTGATGGGACGAGCACCTCATCAACTAGGCTGCACGCGAATCGCCAAAATAACGGCATGCGCGCGAGCTCCCAGTGCCAGTACCCCACAATTCGCTTTGACTTAAGGAACGAACGGCCGATGGCCAAGATGGTGACAGGCAACTCTGGTGGATTGATGTGAAGGATCAGGGTCCCGCCTTCGTCGGCACGGGCAGGAACCATGGGTTGGGCCGCGAGTTTGCGGTGCCAGGGGAAGTAGTCACAAAGATCCAGGCCGCGAACCTCGATGCCAGCGTCCTGCGCAGCCTGCAGAGACAGCCGCGCGCCCTGTCCCAGCCCCGCCGAGGAGGTCAGTAGGCCCGCGATCACGGGAGGACCAGGTCGTGGCCGGCGCCCCAAAAGCAAGAAGCGCGCAGCGACCAACGCCGGCCAGAACATGAGCCAGCGGCGTAACGGCCCAGGCAACCAGCGAAGGAGTCGATACATGGGAGAGGGCGGCTCGACTTACATCACTGCCAGTATCGGCGCTCTTTGTGCATCACTAAGCTGATGCTCGATACGTCCACTCCAGGCCATCCTTGATGGAAATACCCCCAACACTTCGCCGACCAGCTCTTTCACAACTGTCGTTCATAGCGGATCATCTCTCGCACAACATCTTTCATCCGCATATGGGCTTCCCAGTTCAACTTCTTCCTGGCTTTCTCCGCCTGCCCACAACTGTAACGGATCTCCGTCGGGCGATATAACGACTGGTCCTGCACAACATGTTGTCGCCAATCCAAACCCACTTCCGAGAATGCGGTTGCGACAAATTGCTCAAGTGAGTTCGATTCTCCGGTGGCAATAACAAAATCGTCTTGGACCTCGCCCTGAAGCATTCTCCACATCGCATCAACGAACTCCAGGCTCCAGCCCCAATCGCGTTGAATGCTGATGTCGCCCAATGTCAGTTTCTCGCTACTCCCACCCGCAATCCTTACTGCCGCCTGAATGATTTTCCGGGTGACAAACCGGGGTGGGCGTAATGGCGACTCATGGTTGAACAGTATGCCAGTGCATGCAAAGAGGCCGTAGGCGTCACGATAGTTCGCCACCAAATTGTGCGCCGTCACCTTTGCCACTGCATAGGGACTTCGCGGTTGGAAGGGCGTACTTTCATCCGCTGCACCACTCCGGATATCACCAAAACATTCGCTCGAACCGGCATTGTAGAAGCGAACCGGCTTCTTCAAAAAGCGGATGACCTCAAGAAGGTTCAGTGTATCAATTGCGATGCTTTCCAGCGTTTCAACCGGCTGCTCGAATGAAAGTCCGACCGAAGTCTGGCCAGACAAATTATAAATTTCCTGGGGCTCGCTCTGGCTCAGCACCTGCAGCACACTCCTGAAATCATTTGTGGCCATGGAAACAGTCTTAACCTGGTGCAAGATGCCCAAACGTGATAGATTGCCGAACGTTGAGGCCTGTGCATCACGGGAAGTGCCCCAGACTTCATATCCCTTTTCAAGAAGAAACTGGGCGAGGTAGGAACCGTCCTGCCCGGAGATACCGCAGATCAACACACGCCGCGTGCTCATAATGAACTTCCCCTCACTGGATTGGACATGTTCTCTCTAAACCTGTGCGAATAGATCTCCGCCTTTGGCCGGCCGGAAAAACCTGATGGACACAGTTGACTCAAAAACAACGATCGCCCAGCGGCGTGACCCACAGGCCAGGTTCAATATGGCTACACCCATGCCCAAGAAACCAGGAGCGGCACACTATTCACAAAAACGGCAAACTACACCCTAAAAACAAGCTAATTCAACAGATCAATTCGTTGAAGAGCGATTCCAAGCACGCGCGGATCGGGAGAGCCAATCAACGCCTGTGGTGATATCGCATCAGGAATAGAGATTTGAAGTGCTTTTGGAGTCTTCGTTCTAGCCAGTGGGACTCTCACTACATTCGCATCACCAGAAAATGCCACAATTTTCTCGCTCCATTTCCATTCCTGGTCCATGCTTTCGAATGAAACTGTAACGGGACGCTGCTGGCTAGCACCGAAAACAGTGAAATGAAGAACGACGTCGCAATCCTTTGATTCACAGCCTTTCGGAACCGGCAGGAGGAGTCTGGCTGTGTCTTGTGACCAGACGTGATGCGCTTCTAAAGCATGCCACCCATTTCGCAAGAGGTAGAGATATTGGCTTTTCTTGAACTGGGGACCCACCTCTATCGGATATTTGATATCTTGGAGGATGGTGCCAAGCAAAGCAGCCTTGCTCTCTGCTCCTGAATACTCATGGCGCATCCTAACCGTAGCAAACAGCGGGGAATCAAAAACCTCCACGTACGGCGACTCTCGCAGCGCATCAACCACAGGCTGAAGTGCTGCTCTCCGCTCAGCTGGGCAAAGAAAATTCGGCATGCCAAGCTCCGAATTCCCTCGCTGATTACTCAAGCGAGCGGTAGTTTGATCGACACAGGGCCATCTATGAGGTGACCAGAGCATATGAAAATATGGGAGGATGAGCACGTCCGCAGACCGATCAATCAACATCAGAACAGTAGCGAGAGCTTTATCAGTGTCAAGATCCCACCCCGCTTGAAGCATTCCCGATGGCCAGTTTGACTGCGCGGTGAACAGGTTCTTATCGCCACCAATATTGAACGTTCGAAAGCCGATTCTTGGGGCCAAATAGTTGGCCAGAAAGTCATTCCCCCAGGGAACAAATGCAACTGTTTCACCCGGTTGCATATGCTGGCGAAGTTCTGCGACAAGGTCTAGCTCAATCTGCCCAAACATATCCCGGGCCTCACGTCCTCCCTTCCACTTTCCCTGAAAATCCGGCAGGCTAAGTAAGATTAGTGCAGCCAGTCCGACGATCCACATGCGTCTATTTTCCCCATCTGTGCGCGCCACCCAAATCATGACCAGAAGCCACAACCCGAAGATGCCGAGCGCAGCCCACCGATAAGAGGCGCGCATAACATTGAAGCCAGGCAGATTTTCAGAAATCCACGCGTTGCCTGTTGGGGCTACAGCATATTCAGGCGGCATCAGCGCACTTTCCTGGCGAGGGTGGCTACGTTGCAGAGATTCCGGCTTGGTTGAATTGATTTTCAATGATGGCCCGAGTGCCATATAAAACCCGAAGAGCGCAATGAACACAACACCCGTTGCGAGCTTCAGATGCTGCCTTGCCCGCCACCAAGCCAACAAACCGAGGAGCAGCACAGGCAACGAAAATGTGGTTGCCCAAACGGACGCGTCACCGAAATACCGCTCGTCGGTGCGTTTCAGACTGAGGCCCAATAAATCTGGCAGCCAGAGCACCTTCTTTGTCGGAACTACAATAAATGACAAATCGAGCCCCCACCCTCTGAAGTGATCAATCGAATGCGCTTCAAAATTTGACTTGCCGATATAAGCACTAAAAAGTCCGTAAGCCAGACCAAAGCTAGCCACGTGAGCTGGAATTGCGATCTTCACCAGCGCTGATCGGATTTCTGGCCGCGTAACGTACGAATAGAGCAATACGATGCTCGAGCCACTCGCAAACATCATGAAGGAATAGCCATCCATGAATACGGACACGATGGCAGCCGAAAAATAGGTAGCAATTGCCGCTGGGGGTACCCGCATTGATTCTGATTCGATCAGAAATACTCTGAACGCCGCCAGGAAGTAGAACGACAACAGCGCGATGCCTAACGATAACATGGCGTACCCAGCATGCGCCCAAATGATCGGCATGATCATCCACGCAACCGCGCCCAGCAGCGCGATTGATCGCGTTGCTCCGAAACGGCGGACGATCTGATACGCAGAACACATCGCCAATCCCAGCCATAACGCAGCCACCCCAGTATAGGCATCTGCAGGGCTCAATCCCAGGCGAATCAGCAGACTTGCGGGCCAAGCCCCCGCCAATCCAAATGCCATGGCTGCTGGCTTGGGGATACCAAAGTCATGAGCATAGAAGTCCAACAATGGTCCATTCGCAAAGGACTGAGAGAAACCCATTGACCAGACAGAAATCCCAAGGGTGGGCAGCATCAAGAACGGCACTGCACCATTAACAAAAAGGACAACCAAAACTGCCATCGGGGCAAGAATTAGCTCCCGAAGGGACCACGTGTGATTATTAGCCATGCTCGATTTCAACTGCACACAATTTGGACGGAATAACAAACGCCGCCACAAAGAACAAGAGATCACCCATAACCGTTACCAACCGCCCAAGAAGAACCGCCATTAGCAAGCCTTCTTCCACCACCGTTCCGTCCAATATCAGCAGCAAAATCATTTCACGGACACCTACCCCCGCTGGTGCACCAGGCGTAACCAGCCCGCCCAACCAGGCCACAATATAGGCGCCCCCTATAACCAGCCAGTGCTGCACACGGGATCCGTCATGTCCGGCAATCAGCTCAAGAACCACTATAAAAACCGCTCCTGAAATAAGTAAAAAGAACATTTGCCACAGAAATGCCACAGCTGTGTGGTAGCCGGCCAACCTGCTCAGCAGGCTTGCCACCAAAACGGAAAAGGCCAGCATGAGCCAGACGCCACCCAGCACAGAGAACCCCGGCATTAGTCGCGACAAGACCAACCAGCTGAATAACGCACCAGCAACAACCAGTAAACCTAGCTCCCAAAGCATTGATCGAGCCAGCACTCCAGCTGATATTCCGGCAGACATGCCAAGCGCCTGGCGCCCTGCAAGATGAAAGATATTACCGGGTACATACTTGGCGAGCTGAGACATGCCGTAGACTTTTATCGAGCTCAGGCGGCTTTCAGAGGCACAACAATGCTGCAACAGATGCCACCAAGCCAACGCGAGAAACCAATTGGCTGCGCCATAAATGCCAGCAAGCAAGGCAATCAGCCCCCAGCCCAGCAACGTAATTTTTGAAAACTCGAGATCAAGCCAATACGCGTGCAGGCGAAACCCAACGAATACAATGCCTGCGACCGTTAATCCGCTGCCTGCCCAATGTAGCCGACGCCGTAACGACGGAGACATGTTCAGTTTCGTGGACGGCATAACAACATCGTCCAAGGCAGTGGGCTCCTGGTCTCAACAACCTCGAAGTATTGGGAAACCAACCTGACAAAACCACTCTTGGACCAATGTTGAATGTGGCCCGGCGTGTTGCCCCACCGTGTGATGTACTTCCCTCTTGCCAGGTTCAATGCGCACCAAAGGGGTTCATTTGGCACGCTGACAATCAGATGCTGTTTCGTGACTCGTTGCAAAGCCCGCAAACCGGCCTCAGGGTTTTCTAGATGCTCGAGCATTTCGCAACACACCACAAGGTCCGCGCCATCTTCTGTTGCTTCGAGAGTATATATACTGCGCGACCGGAAGAGCGCAGCCGGCAACCCTCGGCTTGCTGAGTTTTCCCGGGCAATATCTATCACTGCCTTTGAAAAATCACACCCCCTAGCGGGAATTCCCTGCTCATTCCAGCGCAACACCCAATAACCTTCGCCACAGCCAATTTCGTGTATTGACTGAGGGGACGCCTTGGCTACGAATTCAGACAAAGCCGACTCAAAGCCGGTCATCATCCACTTAACGATGGGGTTGCGAGAACCGTATTTGTCATAAGCATTGCCAATGACAACCCCATCTTCTTCTGCCCCACCGGCTATCTTGATGCTCATAAACGTACTCTCGCGTTGCGCTATGGAATGTCGCTGGCTGCACTCTTCTGATTTACAGCCGAATCCAAACGTTCATTTGTTGCGATATTTCCTGTTTTGAACCGTATCTCCTCTAGCAGCTTGCGGTTTGCCGACAACAAATCAGCCACAAACGCTACCAGCAAAGTTTGAAAACCCATTCCCAACAAAATAGCAGCCAAGATAAGTGATTGGACATGGCCATCGCCATTGCCGTGCAGATAATGCCACAAGAATCGAAGGCCAATTAATACGCCTATGCCAAACAGGCTGGATCCTATTGCGCCGAAAAAGCTGAATGGCCGGTAGATGACAAAGATTCGGACAATTGTGAATATGCTCTGCTTGATGTAAGAAGGAATGCTTTTTACCAACCGCGATGGGCGAAGATCGCCATTCACCTGGACAGGCACCGAAGTAATGGCCATATTCTTCTGACCCGCCTGAATAATGGTTTCCAGCGTGTACGTATAGTCATTGAAAACCATAAGCCGCTGAGCGGCAGCACGGCTCATCGCTCGAAAACCGCTGGGGGCGTCGGGAATGTCCGTTTTGCTTGCCATCCGAACCACCCAGCTACCTAGTTTCTGCAGCACTTTCTTGACCGGCGAGAAGTGCTCGATGGTCGCAATAGGCCGCGCACCAACTACAATGTCAGCCTGATGCTGAAGGATAGGCGCAGTCAGTGCCGGTATATTGCCAGCATTGTATTGATTGTCGGCATCGGTATTGACGATAACGTCTGCCCCCAAGCGCAAACTTGCCTCCAGCCCGGTCATGAATGCCTTGGCCAGCCCCTTGTTACCTGCATGTCTGACGACATGATCAACACCGTGCGACTTTGCCACCTCTGCCGTGTTGTCGCTGCTGCCATCGTCGATGATCAACCACTCTACCGTGGCAAAACCAGGAACTTTTCGTGGCAAGGCCTCTAGGGCTATTGGTAGGGTTGCTGCTTCGTTGAAGCACGGTATTTGTATAATCAACTTCATTTTTGACCCACTGTACCGCTCACGATTTCTTGGACACGGTTGTTCCCGTATTTGGCCTGACCGGTGAGTCGCCGTGTTCGGCGATCGTCGCTCCTGGGGTCCACGCTCCAAGAGACTGCCAATCCTCGACGATCGACCTTGTCATGCGGCCTCCAGCGTGGCCAGCAAGTCTCGACGCACCTGGCTTGGTGAGCGGAACCCATGCCGCTCGATCAGCCACTGTTCATTATAAAGACGCAGCCAGTCGAGAAGAGCCTGGCGGTGCTCCTCCACCGTCTGGAACTTGCGCACCCACAGCAGCTGCTCCTTGAGCGTGCGAATAAACCGTTCCGCGACGCCATTGCCTTCCGGGGCGCGGACAAACGCTGGACTCGACGTGATGCCCAGGAATGGGCGTGTCAAGTTTTCTGTGTAACTGATTGTGGTTAATCACCGGTCGGCACGCGGTCTCCTAAGATCATGGCAAATTGATTGAGCGCCCGTTTCCACTCCGGAATCGGGGCGGTCCAGCGCTTGGCGATGCGCTGCAGGCCCAGATAGAGAACTTTGAGGATCGCGTCATCCGTGGGAAACGCTCCACGCTTTTTTAAGGTTTTCCGTAACGAGTAATTCAAGGATTCAATGGCATTCGTGGTGTAGAGGGTTTTTTTGCGAATGGCGGGGGGACAGTCAAAGAAGACCGTGAGCCGCGTCCAATCCCGCCGACGCTCGGCGCTGCTTCGAAGGGATTCTGTGGATTCTCTGGACCGGCGCGCCGTGCAGTGAACTGCCTCGGCGGTATGGCAGCTCAAGTACGTGCTGGCGACGGCTCCGGCAGTGGGAAACCTGTGGCGCGCTGCTCGCGCTGTGGCGAGCCTTCTTGGCCCAATTGAATGACGCCCAGAAACTGCGCTGGAACGAGTGCTTCGTTGATGGGAGTTTCGCCCCCGCGAAAAAGGGGGCACGAAAGTCGGGCCGACCAAGCGGGGAAAGGGCACAAAGTGGATGGTATTGGTCGATGGCGCGGGTACTCCGCTGGGAGCATACTTGGACGCGGCATCCCCGGCGGAGGGCCGGCTCCTCGGGGCGACGCTCGACACGGTTGCGGTGACACGGCCACACCGACCGGGACGTCCTCGGAAGCGGCCGGACCGGCTGATTGCCGACCGGGCCTATAACAACAACCAGCGGGCCACCCACCAGGATGGACGCCGGTTGCGCCGGTACCGCCGCCGCTGGATCGTGGAACGCACGATTGGCTGGCTGGGCAATTTCCGCCGGCTGACCGTCCGGTATGATCGACTGATGGACACCTATGGTGGGTTCTTTCATCTGGCCTGTGCCCTCATCACCCTTCAGAAGGTTTTGAAATGACTTCTAGAGACTTGACGATATGGCCATCGGCCATGTATTGCCAGATCTATCAATCTCTTGGCACTCGTCTTCCAGCTCATGATTTCCATTATCCATCGCGATTGAGGCATGTCACCGCCTGTCCTTCTAGCCATCCATTCTTTCACGGCATTGCTCAGGCCATCTTGAGCGGACGCATCGAAATAGTACGCATGTTCCCCAGCTACCTCTCGAAACACCGGCATATTTCGCGCGATAATTGGCAACTTGTGCTGCGCGGCCTCAATGAGCGGCAGACCAAAGCCTTCGCCGTAAGAGGCCGCTATTAAACAGCTAGAAGCGGCGTAAACCTTTTTCAAATATTCATCGCTGATGCCTTCCAGCCAAAACAGGCGCTTACTCAGTTCAGGGTGGTTCCGCAACCGCTCTATGGTTTGCGGAATATCGCGGCGCATGCCATCAGGCACGCCTTTCCAGCCCTCGTGGCCGACGATGACCAAGTTGACGTCTACGCCATTCTGCCAGAGGTGCTCGAAGGCATCCAGGGCTTCCATATAGCCTTTGCGCGGTTCGATGGTGCCAACCATCAGAAAACTCGGTCTAGTCTTAAGCTTTCTCAGTACCTCTTCCGTGTTAGACGGCAATCCTCGGGTGGGTGCTGAACTGGCGAAATCCGCACCCAAGGGAAACCACCCAATGGTATAGGGGCGACGATTTTCCCATGTGAGCCCCTCGCTGTCTTGCCAAGCACGCAGATCGTCCGCGACGGCTTTCGAAATACAAACCGCCCCATCAAACTTTGAAATTGTTTCAAGCCATTTCTGGTGGCTCTTGTCGGCACCTGGCGGGAAGACTGCGGGCAAGAGCAGGGGCAGCAAGTCAAACACGGTCGCATATACCAAAACACCCCGATTGCGATAGTCCTTGAACAGTCCGAAGTGTTCCGCATGGATCAGCATGTCGCCGGACAAATCCAGGCCGAGCAGCACGTCGCCAACCTCTGGCTCGACGATTTCATCTTCCAATCCATCAGCTCCACACCCCATCAAGTTAAGGGTGTATCGCCGTGCATGGCGGTAACACCATGCTTCGTTTTCGTGACTCAGGTACACCAGTTCGATGCGGTAACCTCCTGGCGGCGACTCCAGCAGCGCCATGGTCATGGCCCGCGCGACGCGCTCGATGCCAGTTTTGAGATCGCTGCGACTGGTAGCCGTGACATCCAGGTACAACCGCTTGGCAAGTCGTGGCAAGGGATGATTACAGCCGATTACAGCGGCAAGCTGTAAGAGATCGGTGTCCGCTGGCTGAAGGCTCGTTTCGTTAGCCAATGTCTGGATCAACACGGGCAGGCCATTGGCTGCGTATGCATGGGCTGATTCAATAGCCTCAGCATACTGCCTAGCGCAAGCTTGTGGTGCGTGGTTTTCCGAAATGCGCTTGTGTGCTTGCTGGCCGAGGCGCTGGCGCTCTTCGGGCGAGCGCCAAAGTCCCTCCAGCGCGTCCACCAACACAGTGGTGTCAAACACATCAGGCAACATCAAAACAGCATCCCGATCCAACTCCGCCATGGCGCCGTGGGCGTTGACGATGACCGGTAGACCATGATTCATGCAATCCAGAACTGCCGCAGAAGTTTCGCCTCGACTTTGGGTGCGGAGCTGTACCGCGACGTCTGCCGCTGCCAAATACTGCTTGAACATTTCGGGCGATGCGAATCCGGTGATGCGAATGCGGTTCCTGCAATCACTTGCGTGAATGGTCTTGAGCAGTTCAGCACCGTAGTCACCGCCGTGGTTCTCGCCAACAAAAATCAAATGGCAATGCTCGTTCTTAGCAAGCTCGCTCACCAACCAGGCCTGAACCAGCCGGTTATTAAGTTTTGTGACATCTAGAAAGCCAAAACTGCAGGCTAGAAAGTCCGCTTCACCAAAACCAAGCTGTCTACGTGTTTCCACCTTATCGAGATTGTTACACTGGGTACGTAAAAGAGGGATTACTCGCCAATCTGCGCCCCAGTCTGCGCCGTACCAAAGTCGCGCGAGATCCCGGGAGTACTCGGAATGCACGATGATGCCGCGTGCGTGCCGCAAGATATGAGTATTTACTGGGTAGCGTTGCTTCGCAGCGTCCACATTTTGATAGCGAGCCTTAACGGCAGTATAGCCATGGGAGTCATACAGTGCCTTCGTCCAGGCATGGTCTACCCATCCGTGAAACTCCAGCCATGCCATTAAGCCGCTGAGGTAGAAGTCATGCAATACCACTGTGCCAGAAATCTCGGCCATCAATGGCAGCATATGCTGGTGGAAAGACGAATTGCCCATCTGGTAGAGCACTCGATCGATGTGCCGTGCATTAGCGCATAGCCATGCTACATCACGCACCCTGCCATATCGCTTGCCCCAGGGATCGTCCACCTGCTTCTGCGCCACCACCACGTCAATGTCGTAGTACTCCGACAAGGCGGGGAGCAGCTCCGCGCTGTAGTCGGCAATGCCGGTGCGCTCGGGCGGCATGGGGGAGACGAAGGCGAGCCTTGGCTTACGATCCTCCCGCAACAGCTGTTCGTGTCCAAGATTGTTGATCTGCAATGACTCCCACGTCGCAATAGTCCGCTTGGCTGTCTCGTCCCACGAAAATTTCTTCGCTTGCCCCTCGCCGTGACGGCGCAGCCGTGTGCGGAAATCATCGTCCTCCAATGCCTGCGCGAGCTTCGCGGTTATGGCTTTGACATCGAACGGATCGAACAGGGCTTCATCCAACCCAATCACTTCCGGCAAGCTGCTGGTGTTTGCGCTGATAACCGGAGTGCCGCAGGCCATAGCCTCCAGTGCCGGTAGACCAAAGCCCTCGTGCCAGGAAGGGAAGACGAAAAGCTTGCAGAGGTTGTAGAGCTGGACAAGTTCTCCGTCGCTCACATAACCGGAAAAGATGAGTTCATCTGCCTTGAGACCAGCAGACTTAGCCAGGTGCCGGAATTGCGTGATGTGACTTTCCAGCATCTTGCCGGCGAATACTAGTTGATGTCCGTTACGAAGCGAAAGGAGCAAGGCGGCATAGGCTTCGATCAGACGCGGTAGGTTCTTTCGCTCGTCGGCGCCGCCTGTATAGAGTAGAAAGGGGCGGGTGATGCCAAATTTCGCACGGACTTGACTGGCGGTCTCTTCATCAATGGTGCGTGGATGAAAATGCGGTTCGATTGCGGTCGAGACATTGACCATCTTCTGCTTCGATACGCTGAGATGCGCCACTCCTTCCTGGCGGGCGAATTCTGAGATTGCGAGGAGAGCTGCGGCCTGCTTTAGGTATTCAATCTTTCGCTGGTAATACTCAGCGTAACGCGGGTGGGGCTTGAGGTAATGGTCCGGGTTGAGCAGAGGGATCAAATCATATAGCGTCACGCTTACCGGTGTTGTGCGATCAAACCGCCCGACGCTGGTTATCGCATCGTCGATGTATCCCTCGAACAGACTACACACATGCACAATGTCTGGCTTAAGACTGGCAAGAAATGCTTCTCTCACCAGCTCCCCTGATTGTCGACGCCAATCATTAGCGGAACTGACACAAGCCACCGGGGAAACTGTACTCCACACACGGATGTTTTCTTGAATCAGTAGGCCATCGAAAGCCGCGCGGATGGGTTCGATGCTATCCGGAAACAACCCGTTCAGGGCAAGGATGATTTCGTGCTTGCCGCGGTTACGCACCACCGCATGTGTGAAGGACATGGTGTATCGGCCAATGCCACGGAAACGGCTCTCGGTTTGCATACCCTGCATATCGATAATGATACGCATCAGCCCCTCTCCTTCCCCTGACGCTCGATGGCTGCTTTGAGATCGGTATAGATTTGGCGGGCGCGGGGTCCAAGATGGGTCAGCTCAGTAGGCACGTTGGGCGTGATCGAATAAACTGCTGTTGTACCGGAGGCTACAGAAAACAGCCGTGATCTAATGCCCGGAAAGTGGTTAAGCACTGCAAGAGTTAGCCGTTTCATCCTTGGCCGCCGGTTAATATAGAGAGCAGCATGCTGGAGCAGAGTCTCGATCTGGTGCTTCATTGCACTTCGACTCAGCCGACGCAAGAATGCGCTAGCCCAGCGCAACGGAGCAGTGATGCGCCAAGATGTGCTATTCAGCAGCTCTGCAGTATGGGCTTCGGCCTGGGTCGCGCGGGCTTCGGCTTGGGTGGCACGGGCTTCGGACTGGGTCGCGCGGGCTTCGGCTTGGGTGGCACGGACTTCGGACTGGGTGGCACGGGCTTCGGCTTCCTGTTGCCGGCCCAGCAAGAAATTGTCAAATACATTTGGAGCATACTTGAACGCCGGAAGGAGTTCGAGATGCTCGTTTGCAACATAAAATCGATTTAGGCCATCGCAATAGGCCAGCATGTAACCGGCACCTAATACAGTACTTTCCCATTCATCGTGCGCCTCTATAGTCGAATTGGGTTTGGTTGCTTCAATGATCAGAATCCAAGGGCGAAACCGAGAAAAATCCATCCCCCTAATGACGGACACCTCAAAACCCTCTACATCGATCTTTAGGAAATGGATATCACCAGAAACAAATTCTTCGCAAATCCCCGCAAGGCTGCGGACTGGGACTTTCTGAAACATTCCTTCATACCCATTCGCCGCGTGTTGCGCGACAACCTCTTGGGATGCGGTTGCCCAACCACGCACATCACATTCCCAGAGCACCAGCTCTCCGCTCTCCTCCCCTGCTGCACATTGAAGATTGATGTCCCGCTCCCGCTGCACTTGCAAGTCAACGGTGTGTGATGGAAGAGGTTCGATATTGATGCCATGCCAACCACGTTCGTAAAAGGCCCTGGTGACCGAATCAATCGAAGGGTCGTTTGCACCAACGTCGATATAGAAACCACTAGAGATGTGCTTCAACGCACGCCAAAGCATGACGTCTTCGAAATTCTGAGCGTAGGAGATGAATGTCATTGGCGGGCAATGTCGATCGCCGGCTCAATCCACGTGCAGCCTGCGAAATGTGTGCGCGTCTGATTCACTACATTGAAAATAAGCGCCAGGTCTCGCCATTCGTAGTTGTTGACGAGGTGCGTATCTGTACTCACGAGAGCCGTTGCTACGGAATAGGTGCCCGGCCCAAGGTTCACAGGGAAGGCAAATCGGTACGTGATCTGCTCTCCAGGTTGAACATCCTGTAGCGACAATTCCCGCAAGTGTGTGTTGGTACCAAACATGGCCTGCCCCAACCGATCCTTGATCATGTATCCAATCACCAGCCGTGGGATCGGAGCATGGATTGCCACCTTTACCTGGAGCATCACGGGAGCTCCGACATCTACGACCTCCACGCGCTCGCCCTTGTCGTTCAGCAAGGCGATGTCGGCGACCCTGGCCTCGCCTGTGCCCGAGATTGTCTCCACACGGCCATCGCCACGCGCCTGTTGAATGAGGTTCTGGTTCTGCCGGTCGGCTAGAAGCACATTGTAGAAATCCATGACCGCCTCCGGGTCGCCTTCCTTCGCCAACCGGCCGGCATCGAGCAAGGCGGCGCGGTCGCAGATGCTCTGGATGGCCTGCTTGTCGTGGCTGACGATGAGCAGTGTCGTGCCCAGCTTGCGGAACTTACGGATACGGTCGAAACTTTTGTGCTGGAAGTAGGCATCACCTACTGAGAGCGCTTCGTCCACGATGAGGACGTCAGGACGACGGGCTGTGGCCATGCTGAATGCCAATCGCATCTGCATGCCGCTGGAATACACTCGGACCGGCTGGTCAATATAGTCACCGATCTCGGCAAAGGCTTCGATCTGCGGCATAAGGTCTCGAATTTCCTCCACACTCATGCCTAGCAACTGGCCGGCCATGTAAGCGTTCTGTCGCCCACTGAATTCCGGATGGAAGCCGATGCCCAGCTCCAACAGTGCGGCGACATGGCCGGTGACCTGCACGCTACCGGTAGTGGGTTGGGTGGTGCCGGTAATCATTTTGAGCAAGGTGCTCTTGCCGGCGCCGTTGATTCCGATGATGCCCACGGCCTCCCCTGGATTGACGGTAAAGTTGATGTCCTGCAGCACCCAATGTTGGTGATGGCGGGGCTTTCCGTACGGATCCAGCCATTCCGCCAACCTTGCCCAGCGCGTGGGGTATTGCTTGTAGGCCTTGCCTAGGTTGGAGACGGTGATGCTGCCCATCAGAGTTCATCCACCATTTCGCCGGCGCGGCTGCGGAACAGACGGTAGCCAAGGATACAGAACAGGCCCGCGAGTAGGACGATCAACCAAAGGCTTTGCCAATTGGGCCATTGGCCAGCGACAAGTACCCCCTGGTAGGCAGTCATGAGGGAGGCCATGGGGTTGAGTTCCATCCAGGAGCGAAGGAATTCTGGCAGAATGGTGACGGGATAGACGATCGGAGTCAGCCAAAACCAGAACTGCAAGATAACGTTGAAAAGCTGCCCGACATCGCGAAAGAAAACATTAAGCACGCCCAGGCTGATGCCCAGGCCGATGGAAAAGGTAATCTGAACGAGCAGCAGCGGTACGACGGCCAGATAAACCCACCCGGGGAAATTGCCGGTGACCAGCAGGAATACCGTGAACAAGCCAAAGATGATGGCGAAATTAAGGCCGGCATTGAGCACGACCACAGCCGGCAGGCATAGGCGCGGGAAGCTCAGTTTCTTGAGCAGGTTGGCGTTTTCGAGAAAGACGTTCTGCGCGCGGCCGGTAATCTCCGCGAAGAGCCCCCAGGTGAGGACGCCGCAGCAGAGGTAAATGCTGTACGCGAAGGTGGAGTTGACCCCTGGGAGCCGCGCCTTCATAACTTGCGAGAAGATGACCGTGTAAACGATGATCATGGCCAGAGGCTGGATCACCGTCCAGGCCGCACCTAGCAACGAGTTGTGGTATTTTGCTTGGAATTCGCGCTTGACGCTACCGAGAATGAAGCCGCGGTAGACCCACAATGGCCTGATGATGCCAACCATTATGCACGCCCGTAACGATCTTCGAAGCGAGGACTGTCGCTCTCCTCGAGATACGTTTCCAATCGCACTTCTATTATCCCCATCGGAATATTCACCGGGTTCTCTTCCGACAACATAAAACCCTTCATCCCACGACTTATACGTGCCGTGCTGTGCAGGGTGTATCGAAGAAGGACGGCAATTGCCGGGGAGGCTGTCATCCCTACCCCTTTAGGCTACCCATGCAAAACCAGGAAGCGCCATAGATACAAGCATCTTTCTCCATCCTTCACCCATGATCGGACTTCGGATACACGCGCGTCCCTTGGAGCCGTTCCTGCTCCATCCGAATGTCGGCCCCGACCATCATGATGGCGAGTTTTTTGAAACGAACTTTCGGCTTCCAGCCCAGACTCTTCTTCGCATAACTAGCGTCCCCGATCAGCAGATCGACTTCGGTCGGACGGTAGTAGCGAGGATCGATCTTGACGTACCGTTTCCAGTCGAGGCCCAGATGGCTGAACGCCACTTCCAGGAACTCCCTGACCGTGTGCGTTTCTCCCGTGGCGATCACATAGTCGTCGGGAACCGGCTGCTGCAGCATCAGCCACATGGCCTCAACATAGTCACCCGCGAATCCCCAGTCGCGCTTTGCGTCGAGGTTTCCGAGGTAGAGATCCTGTTGGAGACCTAACTTGATGCGGGCCGCGGCCTTCGTGATCTTCCTGGTGACAAACGTTTCGCCGCGCCGCGGGGATTCGTGGTTGAAGAGAATTCCACTGCAGGCGAACATGTTGTAGGCCTCGCGATAATTGACCGTGATCCAGTGCCCGTAGAGTTTGGCCGCGCCGTACGGGCTCCGTGGATAAAACGGCGTGGTCTCCCGCTGTGGCACTTCCTGCACCTTGCCGAACATTTCACTCGATGACGCCTGGTAGAATTTCGGCTTCAAACCCGATTCACGGATCGCTTCGAGCAGACGGATGGTGCCCAGCCCCGTAATCTCCGCGGTATATTCCGGGATATCGAAACTCACGCGCACATGGCTCTGGGCACCCAGATTGTAAATTTCGTCCGGCTGAATGGTCCGGATCAGCTTGTTCAGCGAGCTGGCATCGTTCAGATCCCCGTACACCAGCCGCAAATGAACGTGTACCGCGTGCGGATCCTGATAGATGGGATCGATCCGGCCGGTGTTAAAGGAACTTGACCGCCGGATGATACCGTACACTTCATACCCTTTGCCGAGCAGCAGCTCCGCCAGATACGACCCGTCCTGCCCGGTAATACCTGTGATCAATGCTTTTTTCACTGCCTTGGTCTTTCCCAATTCATTGTCGGCTAAACCGGCACCACGTCGGCCGTGTCGATCTCTACCACCGCCGCTTGCGCGACCCAATATCCAATGTCGTGCGTCTTGGGGAAGGGCTTATCATGGGACTGCGGCCATCCTTTGATCGCCTTCTCCGCCGTCTGCTGGCAGTAGTAGATTGCCGTGTGGAGCAGCGGTTCTTTCCCCGCCGCCAGCGTGCGCGCAGCCTGCAAATAGTGGCAGGCGCGAACGAGTTCGCACGCGGCCTCATCCATACAGTTTGCGACCTTTGGCGAGCACTTGGTGAAACAAGGAAGCCCGCAAGTATTTGTAGCGATCAGCTTAGGCGCGCGTGGGAACGAGCACGTCCTTGGAAAAACCAACCCGCTCAAAGAGTGGTGCGCCAGTTGCATACGCTGGACGGTCGGGGACAAAGACCATCAGGCTTGAGCAGGAACACGTCAACAGTAGCTAATCGGGGTGTCTTTTTTCAAAGCAGTTTTTCTTTGAGCACCCGTAACAGGTATCGGCCGTACCCGTTTTTGGTCAAGGGCTGTGCGAGCTTCTCCAGTTGGGCAGCATCGATCCACTGTTGTCTGTAGGCGATTTCTTCCGGACACGCTACCTTCAAGCCTTGTCGGTTTTCCAGGGTGGCAATGAACTGGCTGGCATCGAGCAGCGATTCATGGGTGCCCGTATCCAGCCAGGCATAGCCGCGGCCCATGACTTCGACGTTCAACCGACCTTGCTCCAGATACAAGCGGTTGAGATCGGTGATTTCCAACTCGCCGCGCTGGGAAGGTTTGAGGCTCTTGGCAAACTTGACCACTTCCTGGTCGTAAAAATAAAGGCCGGTCACGGCATAGTGCGACTTGGGCTGCCTTGGCTTTTCTTCCAACGACCTCACTTTGCTATCCGAGTCGAAATCAACGACGCCATACCGTTCGGGGTCCTGTACATGGTAGGCGAACACACTTGCGCCGTTGATGCGGCTCATCGCATTTCCGAGCAAGCGATGAAAGTCATGGCCATAAAAGATGTTATCGCCTAATACAAGGGCAGAGGGGTCATTCCGGATGAAGGATTCGCCAATGATGAATGCTTGCGCCAGACCATCGGGCGAAGGCTGTACTGCATACTCGATATTCAACCCCCACTGGTTACCGTTCCCCAACAGCTGCTCAAAGCGCGGAGTATCCTGTGGTGTGGAGATGATGAGGATGTCACGAATTCCAGCCAACATCAGAGTGCTGAGCGGATAATAGATCATTGGCTTGTCGAATACCGGCAGCAGCTGTTTGCTGATGGCCAGTGTGGCCGGATACAGTCGGCTACCTGAGCCACCGGCGAGGATGATGCCTTTGCGTTTGCTCATGATGCCACCAAAATTTGCTGCAGGATATGCCGAACTCCGCTTTGCCAATCAGGCAACTCCAGACCAAAAGTCTTGCACAGCTTGCCGGTATCCAACCGTGAATTGACTGGACGCTTTGCAGCCGTGGGATATTCCGACGAGGGAATCCCAAGAATCGCATCCGGTAAGAGCTTGAGTGGTCGGCCAATCCCGAGGGCTTCCGATACGACAAACCGCGCATAGTCACACCAGGTAGTCTCACCGTTTGCCACTATATGATACGATCCAAAGGGGAAGTGGTCGCCAGCCTCACGCTGTCTCTGCCTAACCAACTGAGCCGTCACATCCGCCAGCAAGGCCGCAGGCGTCGGCACGCCATATTGATCGGCCACAACATTCAGACTTTCACGTTCGAGGGCCAAGCGCAGTATGGTTTTGGCAAAATTACTTCCATGCGCCCCAACCACCCAGCTCGTGCGCAAAATCAAGTGTCGCGCCCCGCTTGCTTGTAGCGCGATCTCGCCATCCCTTTTGGTGCGCCCATAGACACTTTGGGGGTTCATGAGGTCATCTTCCACATAGAATCCCGACTTGCTGCCATCGAATACGTAATCAGTCGAATAGTGCACCACCCATGCCCCCAGTTTGACTGCTTCTTCTCCCAGGACCCCTGGCGCAACAGCATTAATGGCGTGAGCTAGCTCGGGCTCTGACTCTGCTTTATCCACTGCGGTATAGGCCGCGGGATTGACAATCAGGTCGGGCTTGAATGACCGTACCAGAGCGCAGATAGCAGAGGTATCGACTAAATCACACTCACTGTAATCCACGGCATAGACCTTCCCCAAAGGAGCCAGTGCACGTTGTAGCTCAAAACCGACCTGACCATGCTTGCCGGTTAACAGAATCCTCATCGCGCTCAGGTGCCGTACTGCTTGCCAATCCAGTTGCGGTAGGTACCGCTGGTGACGTTGGCAACCCAACTCTGGTTCTCGAGATACCAGACGACCGTCTTATTGATGCCGGTTTCAAAAGTCTCTTGGGGCTTCCAACCAAGTTCCAGTGCGAGCTTGCCGGCATTGATGGCATAACGGCGATCATGACCTGGGCGATCCTTGACGAATGCGATCTGTGACTTGTAGGACCGGCCATCAATCCGAGGCTTTAGTCCATCCAGGATGGCACAGAGGGTTTCCACGACGTCAAGATTGGCTTTTTCGCTCCAACCACCGATGTTATACGTTTCGCCCACACGCCCCCCTTCAAGCACCAGGCGAATGGCACTGCAGTGATCCCTGACGTAGAGCCAATCTCGTATTTGCCGGCCATCACCGTAGATTGGAAGCGCTTTGCCTGCCAACGCATTGAGAATGCAGAGTGGAATAAGTTTTTCAGGGAAATGGTACGGACCGTAATTATTAGAACAATTGGTCGTGAGGACCGGCAAATCGTAGGTATGGTGATAAGCGCGCACAAGATGATCGCCGGCTGCCTTACTGGCTGAATAGGGGCTATTGGGCTCGTAGCGACTCGTTTCACTGAAGGCCGGAGCATCTTTTGTTAATGAGCCATACACTTCATCGGTGGACACGTGTAGATAGCGAAAGCGTTCTTTAGCTTCGCCTTCCAGCGCTTCCCAATAGGCACGCACCGATTCAAGCAAGTAAAAGGTGCCGACGATGTTGGTCTGGATGAATTCGCTTGGGACGTGGATGGAGCGGTCAACGTGACTCTCAGCGGCAAAATTGATCACGGCACGAGGACGGTGCTCGGCCAACAATCCGCCGACGAGTGCGGTATCACCGATATCGCCCTGCACAAAGATATGCCTCGCATCACCCTGCAAACTGGCAAGATTCTCGAGATTTCCCGCATAGGTGAGCTTGTCGAGGTTGATGACGGGCTCATCGCGTTGCACCAGCCAATCGAGAACAAAGTTAGCACCGATAAATCCGGCGCCGCCCGTAACTACGATACTCATGTTGCTAATGGAACCCACGCATTGTTGCACCTAGACAATGCGCGAATGATGCTGACGGACTTTTCCATCGGCCTGTCAAGACACCTGTTGAGATAGGGCCGGTTGAAAGCTCGGAACGAGTCGTCTGAGATCCTGAAGAAGTTCCACCTCACCACTTTTCGGCAGATTTGCTTGCAAAGACTCCAGCCACTCACCCAACTCGCCTACGGGGACAGGAGCACCTATCGCTCGACGTATTTTGGGATGCGCCGTGAGCTCGACCTGTTCGCGTTCCTCGAACAGCTCCTCATATAGTTTCTCTCCAGGCCGTAGACCAGTAAAGACAATCTCGACATCTTTACCTGGGACAAGACCGGCCAAGACGATCATGTTTCTCGCGAGGTCTGTGACTTTGATTTGTTCGCCCATATCAAGGACAAACACTTCTCCGCCCTTCCCAATGACACTCGCTTGCAGAACCAATTGCACCGCTTCTGGAATCGTCATAAAAAAGCGCTTGATCTCCGGATGAGTGACGGTAACCGGGCCGCCTTTGCGGATTTGATCATAGAACACCGGCACTACGCTACCATTGCTTCCTAACACGTTACCAAACCGCACCACGGTAAATTTAGTCAAGCCTCCGTGGTTGAATTCCTGCATCAGGTACTCCGCGACTCGTTTCGTAGCACCCATGATGCTCGACGGATTGACGGCTTTATCGGTCGAAATCAGCACGAATCGATCCACACCATTTTTCACAGCCGCCTCAGCCATCACACGAGTTCCCAGAACATTGTTGCGAATGGCTTCCTTAGGGTTCAGCTCCATCAGTGGAACATGTTTATGGGCTGCAGCATGAAACACGATATCGGGATTCATCTGGTGAAACACTTCCGCCACACGGTCGGGCACCGTGACATCTCCCATGACTGGGAGGATCTTCACATCCGGGAAAGCCGCTGCCAATTCCAGCATGAGCGAATGGAGGGCATTTTCATACCGTTCGAACAGGACTAACAAGCGAGGTTTGTGCTGGGCTATTTGTCGGCACAGTTCCGATCCGATCGATCCGCCAGCTCCTGTGACGAGCAGAGTCTTCCCGCCGATAAAAGGGTTGAGTCCTTGGCGATCCGTTTCGATCGGCTCACGCTGTAATAAATCATCTAGGTTCATCGGCTTCACTTGTCTGAGCGAGACAGGATCATCGAGCAAGCGTTTGACGCTCGGCAAGGTTTTGATCGGAATCGTACAGCCTTCTGACGCCGTGAGGATTTTTTGCATCACTGTCGTTGAAGCCGACGGAATAGCGATGATGATCTCATTGGCCTCAAGCTTCTCTGCAGCCTCTTTGATCGCGGTGATTGTTCCCACGACCGGGATTCCATGAATTCTCATCTTGCGTTTGACAGGATCGTCGTCCAAAAACCCGACCGGACGACAGTCATAGTCTCCGCCTGACAACATATCTCGCACGAGCAGCTCACCCGCATTCCCGGCTCCCACGATCACCGCTCTTCGGGAGGTCGGCCCGACAACTCGCAACCATTCCTTGTACCAGCGCACTGCCACTCGTATGCCGATCAAATACAACCCATTCAGCAAACCAGTCAGGACGATGACGGACCGAGGATATTGGATGACCCCACCAATAAAATGGAAAACCACGTACAATACCGCAACGCCGGTCAGAGAGGCCAAAATGATCTTCCCGATGTCGTAGAGACCGACATATCTCCAAAGTCCTCGCTGGGTCCCGAACATCCACATACCAAAGCCGAACACCAGCAACACGGCCGGAACGTGATCCCACATGATCTTCTGATATTCCGGGGGGATGTCTGCATCGAATCGAAGAACGAAAGCGGTGAGGTTCGCCGTAAAGATTAAGAACAGTTGTATGCCAATGACGAGGGACGACCGATAGGCAAGCACTGTGCTCTCATATCGGTCTGCAAGGGTGTGAATGGCCTGGGCGAATTTATGTTTCATGCATGACTCGCGGTCGGAACGATGCCCTCACGCACCCCAAGCATGGTTTCGGCAGCCTGGATCACGCGCCGTACAGGGAGTAGTTGCAAACACTCGCTGAGACTATTAACGTGGCGGTCGCAGCCCTCTCCGAGACAGGGCACACACTCTCCTTCCCCTTGGAGAAGGAACACATTTCCCTGCCGCTGCGACCCGTTCTTGCGCCATGGACTTGGTGTTGTCGGAGCAAAGTCCTTAGGCCATGGTCCCCACTTAACCGGATTCGATGGCCCGAACAGCACAACGGTCGGCGTACCGGCGGCGGCCGCCATATGACTTACCGCCGTATCTGTTCCGACATACAGTGCGGCGTGGCTGAGAAGACAAGCAAGCGCCGGTAACGTCACATGACCCACAAGGTTTACCGCATCCGGCAGTCCTTGAACGACTTGCTCACAGTACCCCTGCTCAGCTGATCCCACTCCCGTCACTACGACCGTGACTCCATGATCGATCAACCACCCTCCAAGCGCTATCCATCCGGCTACGGTCCACGTCTTATACGCGAATTTTGGGGACACGTGTAGCACCGCATATCGTTGCGCATCGAGCATGAGCGGGAACAGGCGATGAATAGATGCTTCATCTCCCGGCGTCCAACTGACAACGGGAGTTCCAAGCGGCGTGATCTCTAACGGCACTAGTAACCGAAGATTCATGGCCACGGTATGGGTCTGCATATTATCGAACGGCACCCATTCGTGGAGCAGGCGTCGTTTCCACCACGATTTATTATCCGGCAAGAGAGTCCCAACTCGATATCGACCGGCCACCCACGCATGAAAAGTCGGCCGATCACCGGCTAATACCGATATTGCGACATCATAGCGACGCCAGATCGCGCGGAGTAACTCGAGATGAGCCCCTGCCGATGGACGTTCGGGAATGGTCAATACCCGTCTGATATCCGCATAGCCTGATACGATATCTTGAGTCCCTTCGAAGACCAACATGTCGATCATGAGATGAGGCCGCGCGGTCTTGAGTGAACGGATCACCGGCGTAGCTAAGAGCACGTCCCCAATTCGACGTGTGCAAACGACTAATACGCTGCTGATGTCTCGCATCACCTTAATAACCAGCTTACAGCGGACAATCGGAACCCGATTAGACCTTCCTCAAGAACGCGAGCATGTCATGACCTTTGTTCATATGGCTCGCCGGAATGCTACAAATCTCGCCCAGTGGCACGATTATGTCTTCGCTGAACAGGCTGACGCGACAACGCGCCTCGCAAAGAATTAGACTGGGACACTGCTGTTTCGTAGCGGGATTCGTCTATCTGGCACAAGTTAGCCACAACTCGAACAACTGAGGAGGTGGCCCTCCGGCAACGAAACCGTGGTTTCGCGCAACTCCCCGTCACAGCCAACTGGGCAACGACTAATGACACGATGACCAGCCAACATCAGAGGTTTCCGAGCTCATCCAGTCCGACAGCGGCTCGGACCGTGCTCGACCGCAAAAGAGCTTGCAGGCGCTTCTGGTTGGCTATCAGCTGCATACGATCGTGCTCGGGATGCCATAGGTGGAATACCGTTGCGGCGAACCGTGCGTTCTTATGCTTCACCCCGGCGTGGAGCAGTCGAATGACTAAGTCAGAATCCTCCAGACCCCATCCTTCATAGGACGCATCGAGCCCATTTACACGAACTAAGTCAGTTCGCCAGGCGGAGAAGTTGCAGGTTTTAATCCCTCTCCAACGATCCGGTGACCATTTTCGAAAAGGACTATCCGGCAGCTTCATCAGTGGAAGCACGCGATTCACCTCGCGCCGCGACCAGCATCGTGCCCACTCAATCCCACCCCATGCATGAATTGGGATTCGCTCACGCACCACACGAGCCGTCAACCCGGCTGATAGCAACACACGATTTGATCCGAGGAAATACCCAGGTTCGGCCAATTGCTTATGAATCTTCACAAAATGGCGAGATGGGACACAGTCCCCGTCTGTAAAGATCACGTAGTCGACGCTCGTCGACGCAACCGCTCGGTTACGGATCGCAGCGGCTCGAAATCCTCGGTCTTCGTGCCAGATGTGCGTAACAGAAAACGGGACGCGCCGAGCGAATTGACGCACCACCTCTGCCGTATCCTCCTTCGATCCATCATCCGCAACGACAAGCCAAAAATCTTGATCGCTTTGGCCACAATAGCCTTCCAGTACAACCGCCAGCGCATCGGGGCGATTGTATGTTGTCACGATCACCGCTGTTCTCATTCTGAAGCTGAGCTATCGTAGCGTTGAAGAGGTGCTTGTTTGGGAAGCGACCACATCTCTTGCTGCTCAAACCGCTTGGCATACCGATAAAACGTTCCCTCAAAATTTCCAAGGGCAATGACAAACCCTGCCCAGCCGTCCAGAAATCCAAGCTTCGCTACGTAGTGCTTCAGAAACGACCAGAAACCGTGAAACAGGGCAGTGCCCATGGACACCTGCTGGTCTGCGAGCTTCAATGCTCCAAGTGACGAATAGCGATTCGCTTTCTTGACGACCTCTTCAAAGTCTCTGAACGGGATTTGCCAAATCGCATGCTCCAGACGGCCAACCGGCATGGCGGTCAACAGTTCGTATCCTTCGTGGACGGGAGCCTCCACATACCGCATAGTCCCTTTTCGAAACAGTTGCGGCTGGCGAAAATTGGGATACCAGCCGGAATGTTTAATCCAACGCCCCATGAAGTAGTTCCGCCTCGGCACAAGGTAGGCGTCATGGCTAGGAGTTCCGGCAAGGATGGCGAGGATTTCATCGCGGACCCCTGGCGTACATTGTTCATCTGTGTCGAGACTAAAAATCCATTCATGGGTACAGGCGTTGATGGCCTGATTGCGCAGATGACCAAACCCCTGGAACGGAATCTGGACGACTCGGGCTCCCAAGTCTCGTGCGATCAGGGCGGTTTCATCGGTGCTGGCAGAATCCGCTACAATGATTTCATCAGCCCATAGTAAGCTATTAATGGTATCAGCGATCTTCTTCTCCTCGTTGTAGGCAATGATGTAAGCGGAAAGACTCATGTCTTCATACCTAGTCGTGAATCAGTCCCGGAATACATGAGGCCGGAAAACAAGCAGTAAAATAGTTTCTCCGTATGGTCGACGAGAAAAGGGTTAAAGAAACATCCGACCGCTATGGTGACCATCACGCCTCTGGCCAGCAATCTATACGCCTCGTCGCCGGCAAGAGACGCCAATCGCCACTGTTGCACAAACAACCAGAGCAATAAACCGAGTCCAACTACTCCAACTTGCACCATGATATAGAGGTATTGATTGTGGGGATGGGGAGGAACATCGAGACCCGGACCCTCTTGTTCCGTACGCGCGCGATACGCTTGAACAAACCCTCCAGTGCCAACACCTATCAGTGGGTGGTCCTGAATGATCTCGGCTGTGTGATAGAAATATTCCAATCGCCAGCCTATCGGATCCTCCACGACAGCCACCCTGGGATTCCACTGTAGGACACTAGAAGCGGCAAGATTCATTCGTTCATGGAATGTAAATGAAACCTTATATGCTATCGAAAATGTTACGGAGAGTGCCACAATCGCTGCGAGTATCCCTCGCCACCCGGCATACATCTGAAAAGCCAGGACGGCAAGTCCAGCTAGCACTACATATCCAGTTCGACCTTGCACCATCAATAAAACATTACCTGCGGCCAAGGTTGCGGCAAGTCCCCACCCCCATCCTACCCATCTGCTTTGCGACTTCCAGGCCAACACGCCAAATAGCAACGTACCAAACGCCATCAGTACATTATGGGTTGTATGTTTTTTGAACACGCAGGGATTGGATAGATCACATCCGATCACCCCACCAGTCGGGAGGACTCCCAAACTCAACACGAGCGACAACGCCAAGGTCGCTCCTAACGAAGCTGCCAAGGCGAGGAGCGCGCGATTCCGGACTTGGACGTCAAGCGCCATAGAAATCAACAGAGGAATGAGCAAGAGATCAGCATACTTCTTTAACGCATGTAATCGTTCTTCCGGAGCACCCATCCCCCACAGCGTTCCTAGCAGCAACCACCCAAAGAGCAAGAGGGCGCTCAGCGCCACCGGGTTCGTCGTGACTCGACGAATTCGCTCTCGCCATTCTCCGCTGGCAAGCCAACACACGACAAGCAGGACAACAAGAATACCGTCCGCCACCACCCACATCGGAATAGTGAATCCGAGCGCGGTTGTAGTCCAGCCTGCGGTTCGTCTGGCCTCCGTCTGAAGGCGATTTACCCACCCAGGAGACGAGGCGACGGTCAGTTTGTTATCCAAAACCCGCTCTGTGGTGGACATCACCAATTTGTGAGGTACGACACGATGCTCAGCAAGATCAAGCTAGGCTTTTACGGTCTCTCTCTCAGGGGCTGGTGCTGAGGTAAGCCGTGCAGGATTCTCCTCACTCGCCGCGTGAGGATCCGGAACTGGACACCTGTGTTTCACCTGCCGTTCCAACCTACTCACGGTCCTCCCCAAGGCAAGAAACATGACGAGCCATGCCCCAAGAATGGCGAGCTTCCAATTTTCAGTTGAGTGATGATACCCAACGGCCAGTCCTCCGCACAGAATCATGATTCCATACTCTGCAAGCACGGTCCGACGATGGCTCCATCCGTTCAAGACCAACCGCTGATAATAATGCTCTCGGTGAGCTTCCCAGATTCTTTTGCGCTGGAATGCCCGTCTGGTCAAGGTCATTGTCGCATCCACAATAAATGGGGAAAAGATCATGATCGGGACCCATATCTCGAATATTCCGTCGCGAACTCCAAGGATCATCAATGTCCCCGCCAAGAATCCGACCGTGATGCTCCCTGCATCGCCCATGAAGATACGTGCGGGCGGGAAATTATGGGTGAGAAATCCAAGAGCGCCCATCGCAACAAACGTAGCGATGATGAGCATGACAGGGAAGTTGTCCAGCCACCCAAAATATGCGAGAAATCCGAACCCAAAAAACGTCATTCCACCTGCAAAGCCGTCCATACCGTCCATGAAGTTGTAGAGGTTCGCCATCCACAGGAGGATGAGGACGCTCACCGGAATTGCGGCTATCCCGAGCAGGATGTTTGGTCCGCCGGGTATTGGGATAGAAGACAAGGTCAGGCCGAGGCCCCAAACAATAATACAAGCGGAGACGGCTTGGACGCCCAATCGGATGGCGATGGGGAGACCGACACAGTCATCGATGAAGGACACGACAAAAATGAAGAGCATAGACGCCACAATCCAGAGACTCCCTGACGCCAAACCTTTCGGCAATACAGCTTTCGAGGGTTGTGTGATCGCCAAAATACTGGCAACCAGAATGAAACTGATCACCACACTGCCAATGACGGCCAACCCTCCGGTCTGGGGGGTCGGCATGGAATGCAATGTTCGTTCGTTAGGATGAGCGAGAATAGAAAGGTACGATTTCGGTGAACATAAACGATTTGTGAGCCACCAGGCTAATGCAAAGGCAAAGATTCCTGAAAAGGCGACCATCATAATCGACATACTGACACTGCTACCTTATTATTGGGCTGCCACTCTATAAAGGTCCTGGCCCTGAATAGAGGACACCTTGCTGTTTTTTGGGCAAGCTCTATGACTCATTCTTGCATTGAATCAAGACGTCTGAGCCTTCAAAACCAATATGGCAAGGAGATATCACACTACCTACACCGACATGAGCGATACAAGAGCTCGGCCGATGAGATGTCTCAACAGCCCGCAAGTTCGACATCACGATAAAACGCGACCAGTTCGGGGACCGCTTGCTCGAAGGAATACTCGGCTTGATACCCTAATTCATGTGTGATGGCCGTCGAGCTGTACCAGGCGCAGCCGATGAGCTTGGTCAGTTGCCGTGTCGTTAAGGGAATCGGGTTTCCAGTAATAGCCTGGAGCACATCGCCGCATTGTGCACCTCTTTTGAGTATCCAGAGGGGGACGCGCCATCGTGCTGGTGCCCTCCCTAATCCAGCTCGTAACCAGTCGTAGAGGTCAGTCATGCAATACGGTTCGGTATCGGCGACGATGTACTCCGCCCGCTTAAAATATGGCGCACGAAGACAGACCAACACAGCCTGTACGAAATTCTCGACGTGTAAAAGGCTTCGGACCGCCGAGAGACGAGGCAAGACCGGAAACTTCCCATGATCGATAGCCTCGATCATTCGATACACGTTGCCATTCTTTGTGTGACCATAAACCATGGGAAGACGGAGCGATACGGCAGTCAGACCATATCGCCGTGCATACTCCGAGACAAGTTGCTCCGCTCGCCATTTGGATCGACCGTAGGCAGTCTGTGGGTTGGGAGTCTGTGTTTCATCAACACATCCACTTGTCACTTCACCGAAGACTTTAACTGAACTTGCAAACACGATTCGGCTTACACCGGATCCTACGGCTGCATCGAGGATGTGCCTTGTACCTTCGACATTAATGGCGTGGTAATCCTGATCCGAGGCTGGATTATCAATCGCATCTACTTTGGCCGCGAGATGCACAACTGCGTTGCACCCCGATACCGCCTCCTTAACTTTCCGCGCATCTTGAATATCGCTCCACACCATCTCAACCTCAGGAGGGAGCAGTGTAGATTGCTTCGCCCCACGCAGGACCGCTCGCACCGCAACACCTACCCTACAGAGTTCGCTGACGAGAGTTGTCCCTAGAAACCCGCCTGCGCCGGTTACCAACACTTTAGGCATACAGACCCGCGCTAACGGTAATGAGGAGGTGCAGTGTTTGGCATATCATAACAGAAAGTTCGCATTGACCCCACCATCCTAAACGATGACCATAGGGTCAGCGACCAAAGCAACTAGGGGGGCTAGTGAGAAGACCCATGGCTCACCTCGAAAGACAAACCGTTCAAGCCAAGCGCCTGTGTCACTCTGGCAAATAGCTTCATAATAGCGGTTTATAAAGGGCCACCCATTCCGCCGTGATAATAGCGCTGGAAAACTCCTGCGATACACGATCCCACGCCTCTTTGCCCAATCTTTGCCGTCCATCACAGTCTAGTGAAACATCCAGCATTGCTGCGGCCAGCGATTGAATATCGCCGACATCTACCAATACCCCGGTCAGATCCTCGACCACCGCATCGATGACACCATCGATGCGGTAGGCAACAGTTGGAATTGCACAGGCAGCTGCCTCAATTATCACAGAACCGAAACCTTCCCTATAACTTGGCAACACCAGCACATCGGCACTCGCCATATACCGTTCAGGTTGAGACGTCGGCCCAAGCCACCGTATAAGGCCAACGCCATCCAACTTTCTTCTGCCCAACTGTTCCATCAACCCCTCTTCATCTGGTCCAACGAGCCAGAGTTCAACCAGAGGGTTAGCGGCCGCCACCTTGGCAAACGCCTGGATCAAATCGTGAATGCCTTTATCCTTGGTAAGCCGTCCAACGAACAGAAATACACACCGGTTTTTGTCCATATCGAACTCAGCACGTACCTGATGCCGAGATTCAGTGTCCGGCCTAAAGCGGTGGAAATCAACACCAGAAACCGAACCAGGCCCCAATACCGAAATGCCGCCAGACCCAACAACCCGCTCTTTTTCCAGAAATCGGCACTGTGACGGACTATCCGTGAATACCTTCGATGCCAATTGAACGATCAATCTGTCGAATGTTTTCAACACATGCCGAGCAATCCCGCTTCTATTGGCCCAGACTTGGCCGGTAAACGTATGGTGTCGAACCCGAATCCCTGCAAAGCGAGCAGCGAGCATTGCCAGCAGTCCGGCCTTGGGGGTAATACTGTGCACCGCGGAAAATTTCTCGGTCCGAAACAAAAATAACAGAAAAATAAATGCATGCAGGTCCCTGAATGGGGACACTTCTCTCACAATTTTGCAATCAACCACTCGAATGCGTGGGTCGATTTGATCAGACAGTGGATATACCGAACAATTCACACAGAGTGTGACCGAGTAAAAGTCCGCCAAGGCCTTCAAGTGTGTCAGCAGAAACGCATTAACAACAAAGGGGGTGGTCGCAACGAAACAGATGGATCTCAATGCCTGCGCTCAATGTAAATGTGTCAGTCTTGCGTCAAGCCCATCGAGCATTGACAGCAAGGACCGTCGGTGACAATGAGACCCTCGCTTGTACAACGGGATTGCAGAAACCGATCTCCCGGAAATTTGCTGGGCGAGCATCACGAGCTCGATGCTGCTACAGAGGACTGGCTGCGAAGATGGCCATGAGTTGGACAATGTTGAGTTTTGCTCCTGACTCCCTACTGTACTATTTGCAAGAAAATCCTAATATACGCGTAAGCTGAACATGCCCTATTCGTTTAAGGTACTTTGCGAGAGAGAACGTGCTGCTAAGGGCGAGCAGGGTCCAACTGATATGCTTTGCTTTGTAAAGCGAAAGCAGACTGCTCAAGTCACCCTTTTCCATGGGCCACAGCTCCGCACTTAAACCGGAGACTCCGTACGGAGCCTTGTGCGTATAGGCAAGAGGGCTTTCAATTCGCACAAGGCTGCTGCTCGTGCAAGCTACCTGCCGCCAAAGATGCACATCTTCGGCGTACCGCTTATTCACTTCAAATCGAAACGGAATATGCCTCTTCAGCATGATTGTCGGAGTAGAAAGCCTGGTCCCAAAAACCAGATCCAGCACGCTTATCTTCGTGATCATCACCTTGTCAGGGACTTGAGGCAGGGTCTCGTTAGCTCGCATCCATAGACATCGATGGCCTGAAATATCGATGTCTGGATTATCACGCATAAACCCATACTGAATCCGTAGTTTCTCCGGGTGCCAGGAATCGTCTGCGTCTAAGAAAGCCAGGTAGGGCTGGGTCGCAGCTTCCCAGCCTGCGTTGCGCGCAGCAGATGGGCCTTGATTGTGAGCCAACGCCAGCACTTTTACCCAACCTGGATAGTCAGAAACAAGTTGCTGCAATGCGAACGGCGTCTCATCTCCGCTCGCATCATCAACCAGAAGAACTTCAGCTGGTTTTTGAGTCTGACCTGCAATCGATGCTACTGCTCGGCCTATGGTCGCACCGCATCGAAAACATGGGATTATTACACTCACCGGGACAGTCGCACAATCGCCCATCTATGTTCGGGTCCAATAGGCTGGCTGGCCCATTATGCGCCTCCCAAAATCGAGAGTCTTGCGAGCGATCGGCTCTCCGAATACACGCCAGAGCAATAACCGCAGATATACCTTCATCATTGAAAAGAACCAGCTCGAAGAAGGGAACCGTTGCCCGTGCATCCGTTGCGCGCACCTCGTCTCATGCAACAACCGCAATGTAGAAGCAGGATGGCTGCTTTCCCCTTCTCCTTGTTGCATTCCGACCGTCACCAATTCCGGAACAAACACTGCATCGGCAGTTTTTAACTCCCGTAACAACAATTCATAATCCCCTGCGATTCGAAAAGACTCATCAAACCCGCCATGCTGTTCGAATAAGCTTCTGCGATGCATCATGCCCGGATGCGGAACGCACATGCTCTTCAGAAACCGCTGTTTGAGTCTCTCCCACGGTTCGCCAACTGCATAGAGTCGTTCCCCTGAAACATTGAGAAGCATGATTTGCCCGTAAGCTACATGAATGTCGGGTGGGAGTTTTGCCAATTCCCCGGCCATCCGTGTTAGCACATGCTCATTCCAAAAGTGATCATCCGCCCCCAGGAAGCAGATCCACTCGCCTCCGGCCCTCGCCAAGCCCTTATTCCAGGCGTGATAGATTCCGCGGTCGGGTTCGGAACTCCAATAGCTGATCTTGTGACTGTTGGATTTCAATAACTCAACCGCACCGTCCGTCGAACCTCCATCGATGATAATCAGCTCTTTGTGTGGATATATTTGCTGCGCCACGCTGTCGATGCACTGCTGTAACGTGGCCTTACTGTTGTAAGTTGCAATGATGATCGATATCAGAGGAGAAGCAACGCGTGCAGACACGTCGTTCAATTGACCTGACCTGACATAGAAGTTAGAAAGGTGGCAGAAACACCAGTGGTAGCCAGCTGCAATTCTGGTGCAATGTTTCGATGCGATTCCACATCTGTTATGTCCGAGGAGGTAGCTCTATCATGACGAGCCTTGTATCTTTATATCTTCCCAATTAGAAGTTCTCAAATCCTGTCCACAGTCTGACGTTCACGATGGATTTGAATGCGCAAACCGCGAGTGATCATCAGCATAGTTGGACTCCACCCGCTTGCGTGAAGCATAAAACATTTGTCGGTTACGCTCAGTGGTTCCTAGCGGAACGATGTGCGTGAATCCGGCCCTTCGCAAGTTGCCTTTGGCCTCTTGCTCGGGTTCGTGTCCCTCATAGAGCACCTCATTATGCCTCGAGATAAAGGACCAGATGCGTTCCTTGTCCTCAATCCAGTGCAATACGGAAAGCGCGGAAACAATGTCAAACCCATTCAGTGCTTCCTCCCAGCGAAACGAATCTCCTAGATCTACTGGTCGATGTTCCACATCCGTCCCAAACGCACGCGATGCAAGGTTTGCGGCCAGAAGGACATCTTTATCTATGTCTATGCCTAGACAGAATGCCGCGCCCGATAATTTGGCATGTATTGATAGCAGTCCCATGTTACAGCCAAGCTCCAACAGTCGCTTGCCCTTGAAATCTACGTTCTTTCGAATACGTTCCCATCTCAGAATCCAGGGTCGCTCACCAGGGAAATTGATTCCACCAGTATCGATAGAGTAGTAGGCAATGGCCGCATCTGGTGCGGACGCCTTGGAGAGTGACGCAATACTCCAAGCTTCGGCCAGTGTTTCCAAAGCAGGATCCGCCTGAAGCATTGCGCGCTGCATAAAAGGGGACTTTGCCAGGTGAACACCTTGGGCAGATGATGGGCCGGTTCTTGACAGATACATGATGAGCTCCCTGGCTAGTCTTGCCAGAGCTCGAAGCAAGAAGCCGATACCTCTCACATACCGCAACCGATTGAAAAGAGAAAACTCACATCTCCTCTCGCACGTACCAAGCCCCAATATGTCCCGCACAGCACAGCGCCATGGAGAAGCTAAGCAAGCCTGATCAAAGTCGAAGACGCTTACCCTTCCCTCTCTATTTCTTCCCACATTGCGCCAATGGAGATCACCGTGTGAGCATCCGAGTCGGTTAATTTGCATCGTCACATGAACGATGTCCAAAAAATCTTTGAACGTTTCATGGGGATTTCCGAATGTTGGATCATAGCCATCTAATTCTGGCATCAAATCCATTTCCAGCTGCTCCCACTCTCCCACGCGCTTGTAACTTCGAACTGCCGGAACGCCTGGTACTGACGACAGTTGCTGCATGATCAGATATTCATCTTCGAGCGAGTTGTTTCTTCCTCTTATCGAAGAAGGGGTAAACCGACGGATCTTCACTATCGTGTCGTTTACTCTATATACTCGGCAATCCGAGCTGAATTTGCTGACACTTACAAGAACGGCGCTTTCCCCAAGACTGTTCCGGACGAATCGGTCCCACGCTTCTAGTTCCTGTAAATATCTCATACTCTAAATCGCCAATCTCCGCAGATAGATGCTCTGGTATATGAAAAACCGGGTTAGGTTCAAAACCTGACTCATCGGATGTCGAGAAGAACAATGCATGGTGAAAATTTTTCGCAGTGTCTTGATATGTTCCTTAGGGGGAGCCTTGGATAGTCCAAGCGGATTATTCCTGTATGCAGTTCCGACTACCCCCGAGTAGTGCCAAGTACATCGCTGACTCAGGCGGATTTTAAGCTCCCAGTCCTCGTAAAGTCGCAAAGAGGGATCGAATCCCCCAGCCGCAAGATAGTCTGCCCTTGCAACAAGGTAATCCCTCGGTATGAAACCGCTCAGGTGCCTGATATAGAAGGAGAGATCACCCTCACGTATTCGCTTGCGGGAGGACACCAGAGATAGTGGTTCTCCGATCGCGTCTACACACATTACATCCGAGAACGCAATCCGTCTTTCCCCTGAACTGGCCGCAAGCACTCTTGCCTCCGCGGCAAGCTTCTGCGGAGTACGGTAAAAATCATCGGCGTCTAATGTAGTGATGTATTCGCTCATGCTTTGCAGGATTGCCTTATGACGGCTGGCAGCAACGCCAAGCGATCTCTCATTGAATATCGGTTTGACCCGCCCGCTTTGTGCATATTCTCGAATAATTTCACAAGATTGGTCGGTGGATGCGTCGTCTATCACCACTACCTCCGCAGGTTGCAGCGCTTGAGCCAGGACACTATCCAGACACTGCGGCAAATAACGAGCGTTGTTTCGATTCGCAATAATTACGACGATTGAAAGCATGGTTGCGCTCGGCGCGTCAGCACTCTCGACCACATATGCCCAACAACCGGTTACGCCTCCACATGCACGCTTGCGATCAAACACCCAGCTCAAGACCCGCTAACGGCCATCCCCCGCGCGCAAAGTGGCAACGATGTTCTGAAATGCAAACAGTTCACATCGCACAGGAACGTAATCGTCAATTCTTTGCAAGTCCCCTGGGAGCATACGATGGAACTGGTATTGCGGAAGCATCTCGATGAAATCCTTAAAAAACACTCGAGAAACGACATTCATTTCATTGAACTCGAACTGAATGGCTCTGAAGATCCCTGATCGGATAGCCTTAACACCACCCTTCAAAACATTAAGCTCATATCCTTCCGTGTCAATTTTTAGCAAGTCCACACGTGTCAGCCCCTTCCCCTCAATGAACTCGTCTAATGTAATGACATTGACCTCGCCCGCTGATGATTGGACCTTGTGAATATCTTCTATCACTTTTCGAAAAATTGAAGCGTGCATGGTCCCACCCTCGGAACACCGGTCATAAAGCGTTTGACGGCCTGGCTTATCCCCGACTGCATAATTAAAAGGATGGATGTTTCTATGAGCATCAGTATTCGCAACTAATCTTTCAAACGTAAGTGGGTGCGGTTCAAAAGCGAAAACAGTCGCAGAAGGATTGACCGCAACGACATCCCTCGAATAGCCACCAACATTTGCTCCAACGTCGAGGACAACTGGGCGATCTTTATCTTTTAGGCACTGGCGAAGAAACGTGAGTTCCCCGGTAAGATTTCTGTTTTGATGGTTGAGAATACCAAGCCCTCGCAGCCCAAGGTCTAAAAACAGCATGTTCAGTTTTCGAAACTGTCGGCGCGCAAAAAAAGAAGCGTACAGTCTAAGCAGAATACTGTACACGGAATACCCTTGTTAGCAGGCAAGCTCTCAGCTTCATCCGGAACATGAGCCTCGTCTCCTTATGGACTACATCAATTAGCAGGGCAGCCACTGCCTGTGACAATAGCGTCGCCACCGCCGCACCAACCCCCCCGTATTTCGGAATCAATACTAAATTAAGCGCTATATTGGCCACCATCCCTAAAAATACTCGCTGAAACGCGAGCAACTGGCGATTCTCGGCAAGAAACCATTTCCCACTCGCAACTCCCAGAAACACAAACAAGGCAGTCCATATATGGATGGATAGAATTGTCCCCGCTTCAATATATTCTTTACCAAAAAGTTCCTCCACGATCTGATTGGCAAGAAATGTCACGGGGATCGCAACCACAAGCGCAATCATGACAAGGATATCGTAGAGCTTCTGGAATTTTTCAAGGTAAAGGGTTTCGCTCGTCTTCTTCGCATCGAGTAATGCCGGAAACACCGAACCCACAATCGCCACAGGAATGAAATACCACGCTTCGCTGATACGAACAGCAGCCGTATAAATACCCACGGCTTTGTCATTGAGCATCTGTCCCAGCATAATCTGATCAATACGCATGTACACTACAACAGCAAGCCCCGAAAGGATGAGTGGCCAACTATGATTCAGTAGTGTTTTGGCACGAGCGAGGCTGAATCGCCATCCCCGTATCCTCCCTCCTGCCCATTCATACATAGAAAAAAGCACAATCGCTGTGATCAAACCTTCGACAAACGTGATCCACACAAACGCAAGAAGCGAAGCACCGATCAGTATCAATCCAATCTTTATCACAGCAATCGTCATAAACACGGAATTCTCTGCCCATACTGTGTACTTGGACTGCACCTGCGATTCGAACCAGTATTTTATGCTCTCACTGCCTTTCAAGAGCAATGTGAAACCAATGATGGTGACCACACCAAATACGGATCGATCGTGCGGGCGGAAAACGGAAATGAGAACTAGGAGTACAGAAAACGCTGTTATTCCACCTGCGATCTGAAGCACGAAAGTACTGCCTAGAGTCTCAAAACTTCCTTTTGGGTCACTGACAATATCCCGAACAACAATGCCGGGAAGACCGAGAGTGGAAAGCGCGCCGAAAATCGAAACAAAGGCGACCGCAAAACTGAACAGCCCGAAGTCCTCCGGACCCAGGTATCTGGCTACCCATACACTGACGAATAGCCCCACGCCCATGCGCAAAAGTTTATCACTGAAGAGCCATGCTGCATTATTAAGAATCTTGAGCAAATTCGGTCGGTGTTCGATCTTCGTGCGAAGCGATACGGGCAAATAACGCAGCCAGAACGGATTTGGCAGAGAATTCACTTCGCTCGCCTTTCCCGCATCAGCTCACCAATTAGGAGTAGGAGGAGAGAACTTGCCAGAAAGATCCACAATGCCTGTGGCTGCTCGAAATAGGGTTTCTCCCGCTTCAGTCCCTCACACTGCCACGACATCATTCGCATCTATTTCGACGGCCACTGCCTGCTGAATGACTTGAACACCGATCACCAATCGATGCTTTTTCTCTTTCCGCAGGAGAATTCCCTGAACCCCTTGCAATGGACCACGCACTACTTCCACTTGCATGCCCTCGTGGAGATAGGGATGGGGATCATAAGGAAGAACACTGGTCATGAGACGACGCAATGCTTCAATCTCTTGTTCCGGGACTGGCTCAGGTCGGCTTCCACTACCGACGATTTCCACGACACCTGTGACTTTCTCTACCGGGATCTTTTCCTGCTGAGAAAACCGCACGAAACAATAGCCAGAAAACAGCGGGACCTCGATTTCCTTCTTTCGATCCTTCCATTGGCTCAATCGCTTCACGGTCGGCAGCAATGGTTGAATGCCCTGCTTGTCGAGCTGATCCCTCACTAGTTTTTCGTGACGGGACTTCGTACGTAGGGCGTACCAGTGAAGACCGGCCGTTTGGTTCGTCTCGCTCTTCTGATAGCCACTGACTCCGGACACAGCTTCGCCCTCTCACTTACAGAAAACAAAAAACACCGCTATCTTTCAAGCACTTAGACAGACTGACCTAGCACGAGCACTTTCGCATCAGGAACATGCTGGCGCCCCAGCACTTCCCGATGCCGTGTGGTCTGTTCGATATCCGCCAACAGCACCGCATCGAACTCCCACTTGGCTAAGACCTCTGGCTGCCACACTGGATAGGATAAAAACGACTCCTGCTGACCATCATCGACGAACCCGACTAACGTTAACTGCATTTCGCGAAGAGAGAGATACGCCATCTCCGCTAGCTCACCAGTTCCATAAATCACCACGCGTTTCATCCCGGTTTTCGTTGCCAGAGAGAGCGTTTCCCTAAGCCGCGCCCGCATGTCTCGGTAGTGGGAGAGGGAGTGCTGCATGTAGAGATAGGTGAGCCGTGATTTTTCGGCAAACCCTTGCGGCGTCAGCAAATATCGAACGCGTTGTGAAGGGATTGTGGTAATTTTGATATACCCTTTCCGGGCGAGCCTCTTGAGGTAGAGATTGGTCAGACCTAGCGCAACTCCAAGTTTTGTAGCGAGTGATCGTTGGGTGACGGCCCCATCTCGCTCGACTTCTGTCAGCAGCAGAAGGTCTCGTTGGCCTTGAAGATTCATAGGGTTAGGGATTCGCTCTTAACGTTCAGAATATGAACACAGATGGGTAAGGGAGTCAAGCGCTAAACCGATACGTCTGTAATCGTAGTTCCTTAGCACACCTGCCTAGATATGGAGAATGGTAAACGCCGAAGGAGCTTTGATAGCCTGATTAACAGCTGCTGTCACCTTGGCTACAGCAAACCGATCAAGGCAATCCCAATAAGGGCATACCTCTCCAATGCATTTTTCACAGGTCGGAACATCGGGCCGCAGTAAGATTCCCGTTCCAAGCGGTTTCCATCTTACCGGTAAATTATTTCGTCGCGGGTCAAATAGGCTGACGGTGGGGACATTGAGCGCTGCTGCTATGTGCGCCGGCCCTGTGGCACCAGAGACCACCACGTGAGCACTGGCAATGACGGCCATGAGTTCACGGATTGAAAGTTCGCCCATGCGATTCCTGATCCCAGCCGGGAGTTGCACGGTGGATAGTGCATCCAGCTCGAACTGGCTTTTTTCCATTTGGCTGCCGGTCAACATCACACCGTAACCGGTTCGTGCCAATTCGACGGCTAGATCCCGGTAGTGCTCTGGCCGCCAGCGGCGCGCAGAAAGACCCCCTGGATGTAGAACGACCCGTGGCTTCGGTAAGTGTGCCCAACTTAACTCTGCGGCGCTTCGCTCCTCATCCGTTACAACTAGTATGGGACGCGTGACTCTTTGAGGACTCAATCCGAGTGCTCGGATCATTTCTGTGTTGTACTCAGATTCATGTTTAGAAAACTCACTGCGGTGTTCATACACACGCCGATTAGCCAATAGGCTATACCATCGATACCCTGTGGCCACACGAATTGGAACTCGAGCCAACCAGGCTGCCCACATCAGACGACGAAAGGGTTTCAGGAAGATAGCCGCCTCTACTCCCTGCAAAAAAGCGCGACGTAATTCGCTCAACGGATCGGTGAAACAAATCGTGCGGACGTAGTCCACATCGGGATGGCGCTCAAGCAGAGGCGCTACCGTAGGGCTGGTGAGGAACCCTATTGTGACATCTGGCAGAAAGGTTCTAAGTTGTGTCGCTACAGGGAGAGACAAGAGGACATCCCCGATACCGTCGGGGCGAACGATTAAGACGTTTATCGACATGGTACCTGTGCTGCCAACAGTGGCTGCACCACATCCACCACATGAGCTGGAGTAATACGCACAAGGCATTCCATCTCAGGATCATGCCGGCAGACCCGACTGAAACATGGGCTGCAGGAGACCTGCCCAGTTAGGACATGATGTCCTGTCCCATACGGACCAGTCCGAGTCGCGCTGGTCGGCCCAAACATCGCGACCACCGGAACCCCACATGCTGCGGCGATGTGCATTGGTCCGGAATCATTGGTGATCATAACAGTCGCTTGTGAAAGAAGTGCCGGCAAACATTTCAAGGGGACCTCTCCACTCAAATCAATACAGGGACGCTTCATCAGCGATTGAAGCTTATTCGCATAGAGCCGGTCATCTGCGCTTCCTATAATGACGACTGGATCACGATGTAACTCATACAGCTGATCCGCCACCGCAGCAAAAGACATGAGTGGCCAACGTTTCGTCAACCACCGCGCCCCGACATTCATAGCAACCCAAGGCTTGTCGATAGAGCAGCCATGGTGTTGAAACAACTCCCGAACAACCACTAGATCCTCATCTAGCATCCTGAATGCAAATCGTGGCTTCCCAGGTAGAGATATACCCAATGTAGCCGCAACCAGAAGATATCGGTCCACGGCATGGATATCGGAATTAAGGACCGGCACACGATGCGTGTAGAACCACGGACTCCCCTCCCGTCCGTTGGCAAATCCGATCCGCATCGGCGCCCCGCTCAAACGAGCGAGAATCCCACTGCGAAACAGTCCTTGTAGGTCTATGGCAAGATCGAATCGTTCCGCTCGCAGCGCCAGACCTCGCGTGATCCAACTCCTCACCGTCGGATCAACCGACCACACACGATCTATGCCTTCGACCCGCTCAATAAGCTCGGCCCACTGATGCTTGACCAGCCATGTAATATGCGATCCCGGCCATTGTGTTTTTATGGCCGACACAACCGGAAGCGTGTGAACAATATCTCCAAGAGAGCTGGGTTTAATCAGAAGAATACGCTTGTGACGTGACACGGTAATTGCGCCACCATCGATCGGACTTATAGATGACACCGGAGGACCTTCCACCAAACCCATCCATTGAAGAACAGTCCAACACCCAAAGCACCCACCCGCACAACCCTCCACTACCTGAGTCGGCTCAGGTCTGACTCACAGAATAACTCCTCAGCTGAGGGGAATAGAGCTGGTCAAGTAGCGCCTTACCGCTCGTTGCGCCTGCTGTTTCGCGCCGCTCGATCAGCGACCGGTAGAGGCGTTGCCACAGCCTCAGGTAAGGCAGTGGGGTCAGGTGGCGGCGCAAGTCACTGTGCCCACGCACAATCCTAGACACCCACTCATAGTTTCCGGGGATCGCCGACTCGTATGATCCTTCGATCGAAGGTTGGATCGGCGTGAGGAACATAGTGATGTTGCCTCCGTCACGCGAGATCAAATGCCAGGCTTCATGCATCCCGTGCTTTTTGGCCAACCTACGCAATGACACGACGTTAAAATTGTAAAGATGCGCCTCATGAAATGTGCTCTTCGGGGCCTGGCAGGTTGATTCAATATTGGGAACCTCCACGATGAGCATGCCATCGACCTTCAGCCATGATCGCAACAACGCCAAGACACGACCTGGGTCTTCTGTGTGCTCAAGCACGTGCCAAATCGTCACAACGTCGAATGATTCAGGTGGGAATACCGCGTCTTGTACGAATCCAACCTGAACCTTGAGACTATAGTCTCGTATCGAATGATCGGCATAGCCTCTATTCGGCTCAACCCCACTGACGGAATGTCCCAACGCTTGAAGCAGGTACGCGAACTCCCCTCCGCCGGTCCCGACATCAAGCACAGCTTTCCTACGCAGCAGCAGTTGCGAAATTTTCTCGAATCGTGACAACGCGACCTGACCGGCACGCAACACATGTTTCAGCCTCGGACTGTAGGTGTGTTTATAGGAAAGACGATATTCCTCCTCGTAAAACGTCCTGGCTTCATGTGGCCGAGGATCCGACCACACGAGTCCACACGCACGACAAATGACGGTCTGCAATGGCTTCCCGCTTCGACTTCTGTTCGACAAAATCGCAACCTCTTTCCCAGCACAGAGGTTGCATGGGATCGAACACAGACTGACCTGTTGGCTCATCGCCCGTTTCCTCGTATGTGAGACATACCAGCCTCTCGCGTATTCACTGCGGCTCCCTCAGCGCAACCGCCACTCACGACTCGATCCACAGAAGCCTTGCTGCCGTGACGGTCCCCTTAATCCTACTCACATGCATCACCGATGAATCGCTCGCCCGTCGTTCGTCTGGTCCGGTAACCTGCGTGCATCGCACAATAGCCAGTCCGCAGCCTCGGTCATCGAGGAAGCGATCCAATCTGGAGCTAGCGCCGTCTCCTTGAGCCTTTTACTCTCTTGCGGCCGAACCACTCCGGTCGTCACCAAGACACTCCGTGCTCCAATCCGTTTCGCGAGTTCGATATCTCGGACATGATCGCCGATTAGATAGGCGCGCTCAAGGTCCACTCGTCTTTCGCGCACCGCTTGGTCTATCATCCCTGGGTTCGGCTTTCGGCAATCACAACCATCGTCAGGATGATGAGGACAGAAATAGATAGCCTCCAGTGATGCGCCTGCGCCATCAAGGATACGTTTAAGTTTCGCGTGAACCGCCGCAAGGTCGTCTTGCGACAGCAATCCACGAGCAACCCCGGATTGATTCGTCACAAGGATTAATCGGGCACCAGCTCGTTTTAACCTTGCGAGAGCCTCAGGAACCCCTGGGAACAACTCGAGCTGATCAGGAGATTTGATATAGCCGGGATCTGCATTCAGCGTCCCATCGCGATCGAGAAAGATGGTGTAGCCATCAAGGACGGCTGACAAGTTTGCAGGTTGACAGGCTGACAGCTTCGACGCGGAGGAAGCCGTCTCTTGACTCATCAACTTGTCACCGGTCAGCTTATTTCCTGTGAGCTTGTCAGTATGTATCTGCTTCATGGCTGTATCATACACTCGGTCGACCGAAACCCGAGTCATACACCGGTGGTCGATCGGGCATTCCCGGAGAAGACAGGGGGCACAGTCGACATCCTCGCGTACCACCGATCGTTCTTGCCTATAGGGAGCCGTCGTGCGCGAGTCTGTTGGGCCAAAGACTGCAACAATCGGAACGCCGAAGGCAGCAGCAATATGCATCGGACCTGTATCGTTCGTAATGAGCAACCGACAACGCTTAACCATAGCCATGAGTTCACGAATGTTCGTCGCTCCGGATAGGATAATTGATCGACAATCGATTCGAGACGCAATGTCCTTCCCTAGGGACTCTTCCCCTCTCGCTCCAAAAAGAGCCACGACCACATGGGCGCGCTCCTCCTTCTCCAAACGTTCAGCCAATTGTCGTGCGACGTCAGCAAATCGCTCGGGCAACCACCGCTTGGCCCTGCCGTACGTCGAGCCTGGATTGACGCCGATGATGAGGTCCAACGAGTCAATTCCAGCCGATGCGAGCCTTGCAGCCGCCATGCAGTCCTCATCGGCCGAAACGTGGAGTGTCGGCAGCGGAATTGCTCCAGAAAGCCCGAGCGGCTTCAACATGTTCCAATAATACTCGACTTGATGCACCGGTATGCCACGATGAGGAACAGCGACTGGCTCAGTGAGAAAGAGGACTCTTCCATCCGTGGCATAGCCATATCGTTGTGGAATGCCGGCAAGCCACGCGATGAATGCGGCCTCGAAGGCGTTCTGAAATAGTATGGCCAGATCGAAGCCGTGCCGTCGCAACAATCCTGCGAGCGACCACTTTCCTGCAATCCCGGCGTGAACGACCTTGTCATCGTAGAGAAGCACCCGATCCAGTCCTGAGTAAGCGGTAAACAGTTCCGCGATGGTGGGTCTGGCAAGCATCGTCAACTCTGCCGTAGGAAACAGAGACCGAAGCCCACGAAGTGCCGGCTCACACATCACGGCATCGCCGATCCAATTCGGCGCCCGTACGAGGATTTTTCGTGGGAGAGCCCTATGCATGGGCCTCCAATTGTTGATTCCCCTCTGATGACGGCACATCGATCAGCTTGCGCAGCTGTTCTTCTCCGTGCACCACTTCCGTTCCAAGCCGAAGCATCCACCAGGGATCGCTGGGCGTCAGAAATGGAATCAGTTTCCCCCCGTCTTTTTCCGTCGTCAGAACGAACTCGCTTCCGGTGACCTGCACGGTACTCCGAATCTGCTCGATCTCACCGTGGGTATAGCGATGATGGTCTTCGAAGGCGGATTCGCCCATGATTTCGATGCCGATAGACTCCGCTGATCGACGAAATGATCGGCTATTGCCGATTCCACTCACCAACCAAGCCTTTTTCCTCATCCCCCACCCTATCGGGTGTTGCTCTCCGGAAACGACCGCTGCAAGGGAGGTAGGTCTGAACACGACTTCCATAATAGCCGATGGTGAACAAGCAACCTCTTGCAATCGGGTCCGGATTGCGTCAACATCCTGACGAACCTCGGCTCGAGTAATGATAATCGCGCTCGCTCGATCCACGCTAGTCAGCGGCTCCCGTAACCTCCCGGCAGGAAGCAGCGCATCCAGTCCAGCTCCATCGGTCGCATCCAGTAACACCAGATCAACATCACGATGAAGCCCCCGATGTTGAAAGCCATCGTCAAGAACGATGCAATCGACAGGATGCTGTTTCAACACCCATCGACCTAGAGCGACCCGATCAGCACCCACCGCGACAATGGCTTGAGGACACCGCTGTGCGATAAGAAACGGCTCATCCCCAGCTTCCAATGGGCCGGCCAGGAGTCGCGACCCACTGGACACAAGAAGATGCGGTCCCGCGCTCGTCCGTTTGTACCCTCGGCTCAAGATCGCCACTCGCTGTCCTTTGGCCAACAGCCACTGCGCAAGGAAAATAACAATGGGAGTTTTCCCCGTTCCCCCGACTGTAAGATTTCCCACACTCACGACACGACAGGGTAAGCGAGTGATTGAAAACCACCCGTGACGGTAGCACCACAATCGAAATCGAGCGACGAGTCCGTATAACCCAGCAACCCACTGAAGTCCATGGCGGACCGGCTGTCCAGGTTGCAAGAATGCCATGTTAGGGTTTGGCCATCAGCGGTCCTGGCCCTGCCGCCGCACACCGGTCGGAGTAGGTTGGAGCTGCACGGAGGCAGGATTCAATGAACTCCACACTCCGGATGAGCGCACCTTGGTTGTCCAACACTACGCGTTTTGCAGCCTGCCCTACTCGAACTCGGGTTTCCGGTTGCCTCAGCCACCCTCCTAACATGGTGACCAACTCTTCACCTCCCGTCACACGGCACCCTCCACCAGCCTCCTGTAACAGCGTGGCAACCTCAGCACAATGGTCCGTGTAGGGTCCAAAGATCACCGGTGTACCCCACACTGCCGGCTCCAGCAAATTATGCCCGCCCACCGGAACGAGCGTCCCACCAACGAACGCCACGACGGCTTCGCGGTATGCGAGGGCAAGCTCTCCTCGCGTATCTAAAATAACCACGCGTGGGCCGGCTCGTTTCTCCAGCATCTCGCTCTTCCGTTGTACCACGAACCCGGCCTCTCGAAGCATGGCTTCTACGCGGTCTGTTCGTTCAATGTGGCGAGGCGCCAACATCAACACCGTTGTAGGATAGGTCTTTGCAATCTGGCCATATACCCAGACCAAAATTTCCTCTTCTCCTGGATGGGTACTGCCAGCGAGGATGAGTTGTTCATGCTCATTGAGCCCGAAGCTCCGTCGGAGGGTCTCATCAGACCGAACGACCGGCGGAGGTTGATCGAACTTGATATTACCGGTGATATGAACACGATCCGGCTCGGCTCCCAGCGCAACAATACGTTGTTTGTCGCGTTCAGATTGCATCAAACAAAGGGTCAGAGTTTGCAATACCGAGCGATAAAAGGAACGAATCAGGGGAAGGTCCTGACGGCGAAACGAGCGCGAGGAGAGCCGTCCATTCACCAATATCGACGGCACGCCCCCGTCTCGCAACGACCACAGAAGATTGGGCCACAGTTCGGTTTCGACGAAGATGTAGAGCGTAGGCCGTACACGGCGGATCATCGCGGTGACAGCCCAGAAAAAATCAAGCGGGGCATACCGATGTTCGGCTATGCCAGATAAGCGCTGCTGGACGGCCTCACGTCCGGTTTCCGTGACAGTCGTCACGATATAGCGAAACTCTGGATGGCGTGCGTGTAATGCCTTGACGAGTGGCGAGACCGCCACAACCTCGCCCAGCGAGACGGCATGAATCCAGATCAGCGGCTGAGACGATCTCACACCGTCGGAGGGGTGTGTTCGCCAGCCTATCCGCTGGAAAAATCCCGGTCGGCAGCGCGGTTTGGTTAGCAGAACACCCACAACGACTGGGGCAGCGAGAAGGAGGAGGCAATTATAGAGCAGTCGCCACATGAAAAACTCGTCGACCACCAATCGTTAGATCTCAGCCGTTGAATCACTCGAACGACCCGTCTCAGAATCACGCCTGATGGCTGGTGGCTGGGGAGTGACGGCTTGCTCGGCCTCATCCGTCAATCGATTGAGGGTCATCTCGAGATCCAAGCGCGCCTCTTCCAGTGAGGCCTCATCGGCTGCGCGTGAGACCCAGCGCGGATTACCGTAGAGAAACAGGCCTCTCGAAAACGGAAACGGGACCATGTAGCGATCCCAGCTCGCAAAGAGTTTTTTTTTGAACAGGCAAAGGCCAGCGGCACGATTGGGAGGCCCGTCGCTCTTGCTAAATGAATGATTCCGAGCTTGGCAACGTGCCGCGGCCCCTTGGGACCATCGGGCGTCACCACCACGTCCCGACCGGATCGTCCCAACTTGATCAAGGCGCGAAGCGCGCCTGCGCCTCCACGTGTGCTCGATCCACGAACCGCTTCATGCCCGAATCGTGCAATAATTCGCGCAATGATCTCACCATCGCCATGCCTACTGATCAACACATGGGAGCCGGTTCCTCGGTACCCGATTGGAATCATTAACTGCTGAGAATGCCAGAACGCGAGGATAATATGTCGCCCTTCCCGATACAGTGCATCGACTCCTTCCTGACCACGAGTTGAAAAGCGCATCGAGTGTGCAATACCGCGAATGATTGCGGCTCCCACCGGAGGAAGGAGCGAATGTTTCACCCACCGTTCGCAGGACTTGATGAGATCAGACACTAGTCACATCCTGAAATTGCATAGCGTGCAGCTTGTGGTAGATGCCTCCTTGCCTCAGCAGTTCCTCATGCGATCCCACTTCGACAATGGCTCCTCGATCTAAGACGATGATTCGATCTGCATTCTGTATGGTGGAGAGCCGATGGGCGATCACCAACGTCGTTCGGTTCTTCATCAAATTAGCCAACGCCAGCTGCACAATACGTTCGGATTCGGTATCCAGCGCCGACGTCGCTTCATCCAGGATCAAGAGCGGCGGATCGCGGAGAATAGCCCGTGCAATGGCTACGCGCTGCCGTTCGCCGCCAGACAGTTTGACTCCACGCTCTCCGATGACCGTATCGTACCCTTCCGGGAGCCTCAGAATAAAGTCATGGGCATAGGCCAGCTTCGCCGCCTGCTCCACATCGCCAGGGGAGGCACCGGACCTTCCGAATGCAATGTTGTTTCTGATGCTATCATCGAAGAGGAAAATTTCTTGCGAAACAATTCCGATATGTGCCCGCAGCGATCGCAACTCATAGGAGGCCAAAGGAATGCCGTCCACCAGAATGCGTCCCGCAGTCGGCTCATAGAACCGCGGCAGGAGACTGACTAACGTGGTCTTCCCACTGCCGCTGCTCCCAACGAGTGCAATCATCTCACCCGGACGAATGAGGAGATCAATCTCGGCCAGCGCCGGCACGGTATGATTCTCATACCTCAAGGAGACCCCCTGGAATTCGATGGCCTGGTTGATCCCCATCAACGGAGCGGTCCCGTGATCTTGAGACTGCTCGGTTTTGAGATCCAAGACGTCGAACACGCGTTCAGCCGCCGCGAGCGCTTGCTGAATGAGGTTATTCGACCCCGATAACTTACGAATCGGGGTATAGGCCATAAACATCGCCGCCATGAACGAGAAAAATGCGCCGGGGGTCATCATCTCCTGAATGACCAAGTAGCCACCATACCAGATAATGGTCGCGACGCCGATCACTCCGATGACTTCCATCTGCGAGTGACCGAGCGACCAGACTTGATTGCTCTTGAGGGTGGTCGAGAGAACCTTCCGGTTCCGCTCCCCAAATCGCTCCGCCTCAGCTTCTTCGCGGCCGAACGCTTTCACCATTCTGATGCCGGAAAACGTTTCTTGAAGCGTCGACGACATATCGCCCAGTTGCTCTTGCGTACTTGTGGCCAATCGTTTCAATCTCTGTCCGACCCGCACCATGGTGAGCGCCGAGAGCGGGATCACAATGAGAGAAAGCCCGGCCAACTTCCAATTCTGATAGATGATGACACCGATCATCGCCACAAACGTGAGGCCATTTTGAAAAATATCTTTGACGACGCTCGATGCGGCGTTCGCCATGATTCCTACATCATTCACGACCCGCGAGACCAGGCGCCCCGACGTATTCGCATTGTGAAATCCGACTGAGAGTTGCATGAGCCGTTTAAACAATTCTTGCCGAATGTCTGCCACAACCCGATTGCCCACGTAGGCCATCAAATATCCTACTCCATAGCTGAATACCGCCTTCAACGTGGCCACCGCAAGGATCACAAGCGGCAGGACCAATAACAGCCGCTCGTTTTTTTCGATGAAGATCCCGTCGAGAACTGGACGTGCAAGCCAGGCGTACACCCCTGTAAGGATGGCGACAAACCCGGAACAGGCGAATGCCGCTACAAATCTCGTCCGGTAGGGACGGACATACCGCATGAGTCGCGTAAATCGTTCTAGGCCCGACATCCTGCTAACACTGCCTCCGCTGCCCTAGTCGAAGCGCCTGGTTCTCCCAAAGCAGCTCGCACCTTTGCCAAATCTCGTTTCATCTCATCATAGGCGGATCGATCTTCCAAGATCCTGATCGCCTCTTCGTACAATCGCTGACCGGTTGCTTCGTCCTGTAACAACTCCGGTACTATCGATCGACCTGCCACCAAATTCACGAGCCCAATCCATTTGACCCGGAGAAAGAAACTCGCGATCCAAAATTCCCATGCCGTCGTTCGATAGAACAAGACCATGGGAATGCCCACGACGGCCGCTTGCAGTGTGGCGGTACCCGACGCTACCAGCACCAAGTCCGACACGGCCATGACTTCACTGGCTTGTTCTTTGACCAAGGTGACAGGAAGCGAACCTTGCCGCAAGAGTGGCTGCAGCAGATTATCCTCAATAGTGGAGGCCTGCGCCAAGACAAACTTGGTTTTTGGCTCCCGGTGGGCCAATTTCTCAGCAGCCTCGATGAGGATCGGCAGCAGAACCTGTATTTCATGCACCCGACTCCCTGGTAATAGCGCAATCACACGCTCATCATGCGAAAAGCCGAACTTGGCGCGAAGCGCCGTCCGATCGTATGATTTTTCGACTGCATCCAGTATGGGATGGCCAACAAACGTGCAGGGCATCCCCGCGCTGTCGTAGAAGGGCTTCTCAAAGGGCAAAATCACCAAAACCCGATCGACTCTTTTCCTTATCCAATACATACGCCAGGGCCCCCAGGCCCAGATCTGCGGTGCAACATAATAGAACACGCGTAACCCAGCGCTTTTGGCAAAATAGGCGTACCGCAGGTTCAACCCGGGGTTATCGACAAAGATGACCCCATCCCATTGTTCGGACCTAAACAATCGCCGCATGAAGAAAAACCGTCGAATGATCGCCACCAACGCCAATGGTCCAACCATACCCATCACGTCGAACTGCCCCATCTTGCGGACCAGTTGCACACCGGCTACCTCCATTGCACGCCCGCCGATTCCTGCCAATGCAACCTGGGGGTCGCATGCTTTTAGTGCCTTGGCGAGATTGGCTCCGTGGAGGTCGCCTGACGCTTCACCGGTAATGATCAGGATGCGTGCCATGATGATCTATTAGGAGTACATGTTATAACCGCGATTTCGATTCATAGGGTTGCGATGGCCACAACCGTCATTCTGTATGCGATGTTCTTATATCTTCTGCTGCTCAAACACATTCATCGCAGACAGCACACGATGAGCCAGTTCCAGAGCTGCTGCCCCATCTTCGCCGGATACGACGGGGCGAGATTTTGCACGAATCGCGTGGAGGAACGACTCAAGCTGCAATTTCAACGGTTCACCATCGCCGGCTTGAATCTCTTCTATCGCAACCATCGGCTTGAGGTCATGATCAGCCGATCGACGTCCGATCACCCCATGACGCGATTGGAAATCGATTGATACACACCCATCAGGTTGGAATAGGCGCCATTGTCGCATTGCCTTCGGTGAGAGTCGACTTGCGGTGAGGCTGGCAACACACCCACTCTCAAATTGGATTTGGACGTTCGCGACATCGTTCGTCGAAGAAAGCACGGAGACCCCAACCGCTCTCACATCCTCTACGGGACCAGGATTGCACGACAACAGCAGGTCAAGATCGTGAATCATCAAATCCAAGACGACATCGACATCGATACCACGCTCACTATAGCTCCCCAATCGATGACACTCGAACAGCACCGTCTCGCGAATGTGAGGCCGCATCAACTGCATGATAGGGTTGAAACGCTCGCTATGCCCGACTTGCAACGTGCATCCATTGCGCTTTCCCAACTCCACAAGTTCCTGTGCTTCCATCGACAATACGGCAATCGGTTTCTCGACCAAGACATGTTTCCCAGCTTGGAGACAGGTTTTGGCAATGGAATAATGGCCGGATGTAGGGACGGCGATCGTCACAACATCGACCTGCTTCAGCAGATCAAAGAGGTCATTGAAGAGCCGTCCGCCGTATTTCTCGGCTATGACAGATGCTCGACTGTGGTTGTGGTCAACCACACCAACCAGCATCGAATCAGGAGACGAAGCGTAGAGACGTGCGTGGTGTTGCCCGAGATGCCCGACTCCGATAACACCAGCACGCAGTTTGACCATATGCCTGTTTGGCTAGAGTGTGACGAGTCTTAAAACCAAGTCATCGTTCAACGTCTCGACATCGATAGATCGACGGATTCTCAGGTAGGGACGGATTCTTCGTTCACTGAACTCGTGGAGTTCGACTCCTCTTCGCGCGTAAGCCCGATCACGGAGATCCCTGCCTCCTCCGCCTGACTGATCAATAGTTCTCGATCCAGAATCACGGAGCGACCAGCCTCGACCGCGAGGACCGACGCCTTCACCGATCGCATCACCTCGATCGTCCTGGGACCCACCGCAGGCAGATCAAATCGGAGATCCTGTTGTGGCTTGCTCCGCTTCACGACGACTGCTCCATCTTTGGCGAGCGCGCCTCCGCGCTTGATCGCCTCATCGGTTCCCTCGACTGCTTCGACCGCCACAATCACACGATCTTTAATGACCACACATTGGCCGATGTCCAGACGCCCAGTCTCTTTGGCTACATCCCAGCCATACCGGATATCGACCCACTCCTTCTTGGTCGGCTGGCGAGAGGTTAAGGTTCCTTCCGTGACTAAGATCCCTTCGAGACCGAACGTCGACTCACAGATCGTGATTCCATCCCGCTCAAGTTCCGCGGCAAGCGCCCGGAGAATATCATCATCCTTCCAAAGCACCAATTTCGTGGCGAGCGCCAACACGCGAAAGTCGGGACGAGCATGGCTATAAACATGGGTTTTCTTGATCCCTCCCAGCATCACCACGTTACGAACACCGTCGGCTTTGAAAGCATTGATGAGCTTGTTGAGCTGGCCGATCTTGACCCAATGAATCCGATCGACATGCTGCTCAAGCTCCGGATCTGTTTCACCCTCGTGCGCTACCGCAGAGACTTGCAGGCCCATCTTGCGTGCATTATCCGCAAAGATGATCGGGAATCGGCCATTTCCTGCGATCACTCCGATTCGACCGTCCGCCATAGATATGGGCATCGTGGCTGACATCAGACTTGTTGATCAAATTCGCGTTGCGAATCGAGGCTGACCGCCCGCGAGATTCCTCGTTTGGTGCCCTCCATAAACGCAAGCATCTTCGCCACGTCGGCCTGTCCCTTGAATTCCTTTTTGGCCAGTCGTATCGCTTCCGCCGTGCGATGGCCCGATCGAAAGAGAAGATCAAACGCCTTCCTGAGCAAGGCAATACGGTCTACCGAGAAGCCGTGTCGTTGTAAGCCTACGGTGTTCAGACCATACAGATGTGCTCGATACCCACCGGCAGCGAACGCAAATGGCGGAATATCCTGACCAATAGCGCAACAACCACCGACCATCACATACTCTCCGACACGCACGAACTGAAGCACACCGGTCAACCCTCCGATGACGGAATGATCTCCGATCGTGATGTGCCCGGCAAGACTTGCCGCATTGGCCATAATGATTTGGTTGCCCAGCCGACAATCATGTGCCACATGCACATACGCCATGAGAATGCTCTTTGACGCGAGGGAAGTCACTCCTCCCCCCTGAACCGTCCCTCGATTGATCGTCACATACTCACGGATAATGTTGTCATCGCCTATGAGAACTTTGGTCGGCTCTCCCTTATACCCAAGGTGCTGAGGCGGCCCCCCGATCGATGCAAATGGATGTACTTCATTCCGCTCCCCGATCTCTGTCCATCCATCGATTGTGGCATGAGAAAGCAGTCTGGTTCCCTTGCCGATCGTCACGTGTTCCCCGATTACACAGAACGGCCCGACCTCCACGTCACCATCGAGCTTTGCCTTGGGATCCACGATCGCTGTTGGATGTATCTTCACACGTGCCCCCTTTACATGCATTTGACGTCACTGGTGATTCGTCGGCCGTTGGGTTAGTGCCTGGCGGACAATGCGACCTCGTATTACCGCAGTTGACGCTTGACGGCTATTTTTTGCTTTGCTCCGTTTTCTCTTCCATCACCATTGCAGTCACCACGGCCTCGCACACCACCTCGTTCTCGACAAAGGCTTTCCCTTGCATTTTCCAGAACGGCGGACGCTTCTTGACCACTTCGATCTCAAACCGCAGCTGATCGCCTGGGACCACCGGTTTTCGAAATTTTGCCTCATCAATCCCGGTCAAATACATAACGGTTCTTCCAACCGGCCCCCCAGACTTGAAAGCCAGCACTCCAGCCACCTGTGCCATCGCTTCAATAATCAGCACACCAGGCATCACCGGACGACCAGGGAAATGGCCTTGAAAGAACGGCTCATTGACCGTCACATTCTTAATCCCAACGATGCTCTTATGCGGTTCAAACTCTTTGACTCGATCCACTAACAAAAAGGGATACCGATGTGGAAGTAATACTTGAATTTCATCCTGCTCGACCGATGCCATTGGCTTTGCCTCCTCTCACTCCCAGACAGCTCAGACGGTTAGGGGTTCTGTCGATCGAATTCCTTGATTACTGACTGCGTCACATCCAACGCGGGCTGGTGATAGAGGACGATCCGCATTAATGTATCGCTACCTTTGTCAACAATGGCAACATAGCCTTCCTTCTGCGCCACAGCTTGCGCCGCGGCAGCGATCTTACGCGAGTATTCCGTGACCAGCTCGCGTTGCCTCAGCTGAACTTCTCGGTTGAACTCTTGAAGACGGTGCTGAAAGGCTTCGGCTTTGCCCCGGAACTGCTCCTCTTTTTCTTGCCGCAGTGCATCGGTAAGCTTCCCATTCGCATCTTCGAGAGACAGTTGCAACTCTTTGAGCTCTTGCTCATCGGAATTGATGATCTTCTGTCTTGTCATCGAATAGCCTTTCATGTCTTCCAAAGCCAATTTACCGGCCTTGGTGCGTTCCATAACCATCTGCTGATCGATGACACCAACACGCGCTGACTCTCCCGCGTAGAGTGGTCCTGTCCACTGCCCCAGTAATAACCCGATACCTACCAGTAACGCTCTAACCGCAGTCGTCATGGCTTCTCCTCCCACAGCTCCTAGGGATATTCGCGGTTGAACTCTTCGATGACTTCGCTTGAAATATCGAGCCCTTCTTCATGATAAATCGTTGGGCCGCCCTTGCTCTTATCGACGACGACCTGCAATCCAAGACGTTTGGCCACCTTCGCAACGACCGTTTCAATCTTGTCACGAAACCCTTCTAAAACGTCTTTTTGCTTTTCTTGAACCTCTCGATTCAACTCCGCCGCCTTTTGCTGATATTCCTGCATGCGCCGTCGAAATTGCTCTTCCCGATCGCGCTTGGCAGCAAGGCTCAGGATTGAGGACTGTTTGACAAAATCCTCTTCCATTCGGCGCAACTCTCGCTCCTCCAATTCCATCAGCGCCTGTCGATTTTTTGAGTAGGCGGTCAGGCTCTCTTTGGCCCGCTTGCCTGCGTTCGTATCGTTGAGCAAACGCTGCGAATTGATCACCCCGACCTTCCCATCTATCCTGGCGACCGATCCAGCACAGCTACCCAGGGTAAACGTCATGGCCACCACACTCAAGATCCCAATCCATTCTGTGCGCCGCAGACGATATCTCCGCCTATTCGCATTCAGACTCATCACGTCAATGCTCCGACTAAAACAAGGTTCCGATCGTAAATTCGAAAACACCGAAACGCTCACCAGTTCGCGCGTCAAGATTGATCCCATAGGCCACACGCAACGGACCGAAAGGAGATATCCAGCGCCCCTCGATACCCGCGGCGGGTCGTAAGTTGAACGACAACGGTTCATCGTCATCAAAACCTTTTCCGTAGTCAAAAAAGAGGACTCCGTTCAGCTTCGCTTCAGCAGAGATCGTAAAGATCAATTCCGTATTGAAGATCAACTGCTTGGCTGCACCGAATGGCGCGCGTGTCGTGGGGACCGTCGGACCGGCTCGGCCGAAGGCAAACCCACGCATGGTGTTGATACCACCCACGAAGAATCGCTCGTTCAGCGGAACCTCCGTCCCTCCAAGCGCATGGACCTCTCCGTAACGGGCCCGCACTGAAACCCTCAGATCCAGCGGAAGAGGTGTGACCTTGACCACGTCCACATAGTACTTCATGAAGTTGTTGGTCCCACCCAAATACGGGGTTCCAACATCGAATCCGCCGCCAAACCGCCAGCCGCTTCTGGGATCGATGTAGTAGTCCCTGGTGTCCCTGAAAAGCGTGGTCCGAAATCCCGTGGACGATCGGGTCCCCAACTGTCGACAGACGATCGGGACGAGATCCGGGCAAATACCAAATTGAGGATCTCTAAACGTAATTTGTTCTCCAAAGATACCGATACTGCCCGTGACGTACTCCGATAACCAGCGACCGAGTGTCACATTCCCACCCGTTCGCTCTTCAAAATAGGAAAGGTAATTCGTCAGACTTCGATAGCCGTCCACTTGGAGCGAGGTTAATGAATCGTACAGGTAGGGGTTGCGAAATGTGATGTGTCCAAGGCTTCTTCGCTGGCCGAGCTGCCCACGAATTCTCCCGAGGTAGCCATACCCGCCTAAGTTACCCTGCGTGATATCGGCGATCGCCACAAGTCGATCCAACGTACTGAACCCTCCACCGATGCTGAACATGCCGGTCGGCTTTTCTTTGACACGCACATTGAGATCAACCTTATCAGGAGCGACCTGCGCCGGCAGGATTTCGACCGTCTCGAAGAAATTCAAGTTGTTCAAACGCTGAAAACTTCGTTTCAACGAAGCGGTATCGATCACATCCTGTTCGTCCACCCGAATTTCTCGACGGACGACGTTGTCTCGCGTCTTATCATTTCCATAAATATTGATCTGCCGGATCCTCATCATCTCCCCTTCCCTGATGCTGAGGATGATGCTGACCGTCCGTTCTTCATTGTTCGGATTGACGCTGGGGGCCACTTCAGCAAAGGAATACCCCTTACTCCCATAAAGATCCGTCAGGCGCGTGATCTCATCTCTGATTTTAGCCCGTTGAAAGATCTCTCCCTCCTTGATCTTCAATCCTTCTCGAAGTTCAGGCTCTTCAAACACCGTGTGCCCTCGAAACCCAATTTCACCGATGGTAAAGGGCTCACCTTCCACAATATGATAAGTAATGGTGAACCATTTCTTGTCTTCGGTCAGCTCCACGGACGGCTGGCCGACCCGGACATTGAAGTAGCCCTTATTGAGCAACACTTCCTTGATCCGCTCCACATCGTTCGCCAGTTCGTCACGTTTCAACACGCCGGCATCGGACACGATAGACGGCAATTTCAGTTTGGTAAAGAATCCGTACCACGGAATCCATTCTCTGGTTGACATCGCAGTGAACATCTCGGCTTTCGTTGCCGCGCGCAGCCCCTCGAACACCACCGTCTTGATTTTCGCTTTGTCGCCCTCCGTAATGTGGAACATCAGACGCTTTCGATCTTCATCCAAGGTCTGAATGACCGGGATGACTTGCGCATTGTAATACCCGTCATGCTGATAGAGCTGGCGCATGTTCTCAGCGCTCTCTTTCACCAGCTGCTGATCAAGAAACGTCTGGCTCTTGATGGTCGTTTTCTCCTTCAGCTTATCGTCGCTCAAGTGATTATTGCCGTCAAAAACAATCTCGGTGATGAACGGTTTCTCCTGTACAATAAAGGTGACGGCTATCCCCTCAGTAACTGACTCCGTTTCAACCTGGACATCTTCGAAAAATCCTGTGTCATAGAGAATTTTAATCTGACCACGCACGGTTTCCGGCGTATACGGATCGCTGGATTTCAGCGTGAGCCGGCCAACGATGGCCGGAATTTCGATTCGTTTGACCCCACGGATTTCGATCGACGATACCTTGGGCTCAGGGACCTGGGCAAGGGCTTCACACACGCCCCACAACACGGAGACGACTAGGGCCGCGACTACGAACGATCGACGCCTGTAAACGGCATGCAGGGTCACCGACGAGGATTCCTTGGGAGAAATGTAGAGAGGGGCGGCATGATTGGACTCATCCCACAACTCCTCACGACTCTCGACCGTCTAAGCCAAACCCCTCTCATCCGCCATATTCCGAAATGCATTGTCCATTGAAACGCATGGAAGTCTTCACAAAAAGTTCTCGACTAACCCGATCAGCACGGACACAAGGGTATCAACATACCCACGCGAAACTTCCGGATTATATTGAGGTCATCCAGTATTGTAAAGGAGTCGACGGTCCTCCAAGCGCCAGACAGGGGATAGTTGCGAATCTGGTTTCTCATCACAAAAGTCGATATCATGCCACCGGCCTGGATCATCAATAAAACTCAAGGTGGATTCACTCGGCCAGACAATTACTCAGAGAACACACACCATGAATCCTTGAGGAAGTTCTACGAGGGAGTTCGACTACATAATTAGGTACGCAACACGGCTATCGGTGTTGGAACAACGCGTCAGAACCATTGATTCGACGCGATCAGTTCGCCTGTTTCTTGACTTCACACAACCCATCACATAGTATCCTTCCATGTCTCGGTTTACTGTGAGAAAAGCAGTCATCCCTGCAGCTGGTCTGGGAACACGATTCCTTCCTGCCACGAAGGCCTCTCCCAAAGAGATGTTACCTTTGGTGGATAAACCTCTCATTCAATATACTGTTGAAGAAGCAGTCGCCTCGGGCATCGAAGACATCATCATCGTCACTGGGCGCGGCAAGCGAGCCATCGAGGACCACTTTGACCGATCTGTCGAGTTAGAAGAGAATTTAAAAGGCACCGGGAAAAGTCAGGTTCTCCACCAAATTCGACAGATTTCGAACTTGGCCAATTTCTGTTATGTCAGGCAAGCGGAGGCGCTCGGCTTAGGGCATGCCGTATTGTGCGCGCAACACCTGATCGGTGATGAACCATTTGCGGTGATACTGGGAGATGAGATTATCGACGCCGATGTTCCAGCACTCGCGCAATTGATCCATGTCTATAAAAAACGGCATGGAGCGGTTCTGGGTGTCCAGGATGTCCCGAAAGGCGACGTCAGCCGATACGGGATTGTCACCCCCAAACACCTTGCGCATGGTCTCCATCGGGTTGAAGGTTTGGTTGAAAAGCCATCCCCAGCGGATGCTCCCTCTACATTGGCCGTCATCGGGCGATACGTGCTTCCTCCTGAAATCTTTCCCATTCTTAGGAAGACTCGGCCCGGGAAAAACGGAGAAATCCAACTGACCGACGCGCTCAAAGAACTTGCGAGAAAATCTCCGATGTATGCGCTCGAAGTCGAGGGGCAGCGCCATGACGCAGGGGACAAACTGGGCTTCCTCATTGCCACCGTAGAGTTTGCATTGAAAAATCCGGCATTAGGAGCAGAGTTCCGCGACTACCTTTCGACCCGAATGCGTACCACGCCGACGACTCGACGGAGTTGATCTCATCAGCCTGGATGTGTGCTCTGTCACAAGGATTTGTCGACACCGAGGTTCAGCTCCGGCAATAGGAGTGAACGAACGGTCTACGCCCACGTTGACACATAATCTCGGCGGAAGACTCAGCTCCAAGAAATGATTGAACGATTAGGAAAAAAGACGTCATATGATATGCTCGGTGATCAACGTTGCAGTGGAGTCGATACGTCGTTCTTCGGCTTAACGAACAGGCGCACACATGACTGATCCAAACGAGCAAGATATTCAGCCCCCTCAAAACATTGAGGTCCCAACCCAGCTTCCTCTCTTGCCGGTTCGGGATATCGTCGTCTTTCCATACATGGTGCTTCCTCTCTTCGTCGGGCGCGACATGTCCATTAAGGCCATCGAAGCTGCCCTCGCCGGGAATCGGATGATCTTCCTTGCAACCCAAAAGGCGCTCGACGTTGAAAATCCTTCCCCTAAAGACATCCATACGATCGGCACCGTCGGCATCATCATGCGGATGCTGAAGCTGCCAGATGAGCGCATCAAGATTTTGGTTCAGGGTATCGCCAAAGCGAAAATCACCAAATACATCCAGACTGACCCCTACTACTCCGTTCGAATCGACAAGCAGATCGATTCCAAGCCCGCGGCGACGACGCTTGAGGCAGAAGCCGTCATGCGCACCGTCAAAGAACAGATCGAACGGATCGTGAGCTTGGGCAAGGTTTTGATCCCCGATGTCATGGTCGTCATTGAAAACCTCGAAGAGCCTGGCCGACTGGCCGACATGGTGGCCTCAAATCTTGGGCTGAGAGTCGACGCCACTCAAGCCGTCTTGGAGATTTCCGATCCGATCCAGCGCCTTCGCCAGGTGAGCGACATCCTTGGAAAAGAGATTGAAGTCCTCTCGATGCAGCAAAAGATTCAGGCACAAGCCAAAGGCGAGATGGACAAGACTCAGCGTGAGTACTTTCTCCGCGAACAACTGAAGGCTATCCAAAAGGAATTGGGCGAACTCGATGAACGGGCGGAGGAAATCACGGATTTTCGCAAACGCATCAAAGACGCCAAGATGCCTGAGAAGGTTTTGAAAGAATCCGAAAAACAGCTCAAGCGGCTTGAAAAGATGCATCCGGATACCGCCGAATCTGCGACTGTGCGAACCTACCTGGAATGGATGGTTGAATTACCCTGGTCGAAACGGTCGAAAGACAATCTTGAGCTGAAAGCCGCCGCCAAGGTATTGAACGACGACCACTATGATCTCGAAAAAGTCAAGGAACGGATTCTGGAATACCTGGCTGTCCGAAAGCTGAAAGAAAAAATGAAGGGCCCGATCCTCTGTTTCGTCGGCCCGCCGGGAGTCGGAAAGACGTCGTTGGGCAAGTCAATTGCCCGTGCATTGGGCCGGGAGTTTGTGCGTATTAGCTTAGGGGGAGTCCGCGATGAAGCAGAAATCCGAGGACACCGTCGGACCTATGTTGGCGCGTTACCTGGACGCATCATCCAGGGGATGAAGCAAGCTGGCACCAGCAATCCCGTCTTCATGCTCGACGAGGTGGATAAAGTTGGAATGGACTTTCGGGGCGATCCCTCAGCGGCCTTACTGGAAGTCCTCGACCCAGAACAGAACAGCGCATTCACCGACCATTATCTCGGAGTTCCCTTCGACCTGACCGAAGTCATGTTCATCACCACGGCCAACTTGATCGATCCCATCCTGCCCGCGCTCCGTGATCGCATGGAGGTCATTGAAATTCCTGGCTACACGGAAGAGGAGAAGCTTGGCATTGCGCAGAAATACCTTATTCCACGTCAGCTCGAAGAACACGGTATCACGAACAAACATGTCCGGCTGACAGAGGCGGCGATCAGGCAGATTATTTCCCACTACACCAGAGAAGCCGGAGTACGAAACCTTGAACGTGAAATTGCCAATGTCATGCGCAAGGTGGCGAAGAAAGTCGCGGAGGGCAAGGGGCAGGGGTTTCCGATCGACCAATCCACTCTCCATAAATATTTGGGCGTGTCGAAATATGTGCCGGAAGCGGAACTCGAGAAAGATGAGATTGGAGTGGCAACCGGCCTAGCTTGGACCGAATCGGGCGGCGACGTTCTGTACATCGAGGCGACGGTGATGAAGGGGAAAGGCCAATTAACCCTCACCGGGCACCTTGGAGATGTGATGAAGGAATCCGCTCAGGCCGCGCTTAGCTACGTCCGGTCACGCGAGAGGACCTTAAACTTGAACCCTGGGATGTTCAGCAAGCAAGACCTCCACATCCATGTCCCGGCTGGCGCTATCCCCAAAGACGGTCCTTCCGCCGGCATCACGATGGCCACGGCCATTGCTTCGGCGTATTCTGGCACTCCGGCGAGGCGGGATCTGGCCATGACCGGAGAGATCACCTTGCGAGGTCGCGTGCTTCCGATCGGAGGACTCAAGGAAAAGATCTTGGCGGCGAAACGGGCCAAGCTCACCACCGTCATCCTCCCACGTCGAAATAAAAAAGATCTCGAGGAAATTCCTAAACATCTCCTGAAAGGTATCCAATTGGCGTTCGTCGATACCATGGACGACGTCATGAAGATTGCCCTTCGGCGAAGGGCCAAGGCTCCGTCGACCTCGAACAAGCCGCCAACTCCTCCCGCCCCCGCCCGCATCCGGCCTTTACGATCCGGAAAAGGCCGACGACCGCACGAGCTCCCTGCCACTTTGAGGGCCGGGCGCGTGCCAACTCGCTCGTAGGATCGCGCCGTGGCGATTCCTGCGGCTAAACCCCTTCACGAATTCGCTCTGATTCAAGGGTTGAAGCGTCAGTTTGCCCATCACGCTCCGGGGCTCGTTCAAGGCATCGGTGATGATGCAGCGGTGATTGAAACCAGCTCACCAAGGTGGTGGCACCTTACGACAGACCTGCTCGCCGAAGGAATCCATTTCAACCTGACATTTGCAGCTCCTGAGTCAATTGGATACCGGGCCGCGATGGCCAACCTTAGTGATCTTGCCGCAATGGGAGCACTCCCTCGGTATCTGCTCATATCACTCGCCATCCCGCAAAAGGTGAGTCAACCACAAGTCTACAGCTTGTACCGAGGGATGATGAAGGCATGCCGGCTCTATGACGTGGCGCTGATCGGAGGAGATACTGCGGCATCCAAAGCTGGACTCTTTCTCAGCATCACATTGGTCGGGACTACTACCAAACGTCGGGCGCTGTTTCGCCATGGCGCAAAGGTGGGAGACGAGATTTATGTGTCAGGCACCCTAGGAGACTCGCACGCCGGTCTCCGTCTGTTAGCGAACAGCAAAACTCCTCGATCCACCAAAAAGAAGCGGTCACAATTATCTCGCTCCCATCGACAGTTTCTGATACGCCGCCACTTCTACCCGACCGCAAGGGTTGCCGAGGGCCAGTGGCTCAACAACGGACGGCTGGCCACTGCCGCCATTGATCTGTCCGACGGTCTCTCCGGAGATCTTCGACACATCTGTAAGGAAAGCAGCGTCGGAGCAGAGGTGGAGATTGAGAACCTTCCACTTTCACCAGCCTGCAGAGCGTACGCAAAGGTGTATGGAGTTTCGCCGATTCGACTCGCGATCACCGGAGGCGAGGACTATGAACTTCTGTTTACGGCGCCGTCGAGGTCCCGCCGCGCTCTCGAACGACAAGCACGGGCACGAGGCTATCGCATTACCCGCATCGGGACCATTCGCCCGCAGAAATTTGGAATCCAGATAACGTCCCACGGCCGAACCCAGCCCTTGCCGCTGACCAGCTACGAGCATTTCCACTGATGACAGACGCAAGCAAACATCCCTCTGCTAGAGGAACTCGATCATTCCGCGCACTGCTACGCCAAGTGCTCCATCTGCAAGAGTCCCCACAACGCACGGCGTTGGCCTTTGCGCTGGGTATCTTTATTGCTTTCTCACCGGCCTATGGCCTTCATACCGCGATGGTAGCGCTGTGCACGTGGTTGTTCGGTCTCAACTTTTTAGCGTTACTGGCTGGGGCGTTTGTCAACAACCCCTGGACGATCATTCCGATATTGGGGGCAACCTACTGGACCGGTGCCCTATTGTTGGGTCGTACAGATGCACCGACGTTCGATTGGCACGACTTGAGTTTCAGCGGCATATATGACCAAGTCCTTCCATACGCAGGCCCCTTCGTGCTGGGAGGACTCGTTCTCAGCGTGCTCGGAGCATTGTTGTCGTATCCCGTCGCGTATTTTGTCCTGGTGAAATACCGCCGCGACGCAAGTGCTCCTGCCGCCAAGCCATTGCCGCCTTCAGACTCGGTGGGCTAAGATGTCTATCGGCTATGGAATCTTCAGACCGAGCGAACGCTCCGTATGACGGATCGGCACTGATCGCTGATCCGATTCACAAGTACGTCACCTTCACCGTTCCTTACGCGACGCCTGATCCGCACGAGCTCACCGAAAAAGATCTGATCGATTCTCCGTGGGTCCAGCGGTTACGGTACATTTATCAACTTCAAAGCGCCCGTTGGGTCTATCCGTCGGCCGAGCATACCCGCTTCGTCCATTCCTTGGGGACGATGCACGTGGCAGGACGATTCGCCCGACATCTGTATCCCTTCCTCAAGAAAGCGGTCAAAGAGGTCCCGTCGGCCAATTATGTTGAAGAGCTCTTGCGGGTGACGGCCTTGGTGCACGATATCGGACACGGTCCGTTTTGCCATTTCTTCGATGACAATTTTCTCCATGCCATGGGGCTCTCTCATGAACGCTTGGGGCAGATCATCATCCGAGAGCACTTGGCTCCGGTGATCAGGAAAATCCGCCGAAGCCCTTCAGGGCCCTTCGCGAAGGGAGAAGAGCTCAATCCGGATCAGATCGCCCATCTGATTCTCAAAGAAAAAGGTAAAGACAATTCCCGGTTACCTCGATGGCTGAACATGCTCCAGCCGGTGATCTCCGGAAGCTATACCGGAGACAATCTGGACTACGTCTTGCGAGATTCCTACATGTGCGGGGTCGCTGTGGGCCCGGTCGATCTGACACGTTTAATTCATTATACGATCGTGACCGACAAGGGATTCACCATTCACAAAACAGGGCTTCCGGCGCTCCAAATGTTCTTGAACACGAGGATGTATCTCTATTCCAACGTGTATTTTCACCGCACGACTCGAGCCATCGACATCCACCTGCGAGATATTTTTGGTCAGACGATGACACTGCTGTGCCCACGCGACCCGCGCAAGAAGATGGAGGGCTATCGCACGCTGACTGATTGGTCGCTCATGGAGGAGGTTCGTGACTGGAGACACTCCCGCCAGAAAACCCGCCGACAGTTGGGACAGGAATGGACGAGAATCTTGGATCGCGACGTCAAATGGAAGATGGCCTACAGCACGACCCTGAAAGAAAAAGGGCAGGAGCGCGGAATGGCGTTTCCCAGCCATCGCCACTTCGAACAGCAGATTATGAAAGAATTGCCGGCAGGCCTGAAGCGACTCCCTTTCCGGGTGGACATGGCCCTCCTGGATCCACGACCTGACCCTAAAGATCGCCGCGGAACGCCTCTATACGTCTATGATCCCGGTACTGGTCAAGTCTCCGCTGAGCCCCTCGAAGAGTTCCTGGATCTTCTTCCCACGAGACTCGTTCAGTTTCGAATCTATTCGCCAGACCATACTCATGACGCTGCCCTGTCGCAAGCAGCTGCGACCGTCCTCAATAAGACACCCACCAGTCTCGAAACCAATTACTAAGGTAGTATCCTGCATAGACGTTCGTGGTGAGTCGTGCGACAGGCCTGTCCTGAGCCAGACAGGTGGCTCAGGACAAACTAATTTTGACAAGAATGTTCGTGACGCTCGCTAGGCCGACAGTTTCAGCGGCAGGCCCTTCAGTAATTGAGCTTTTTTTGTCTTCATAGTCTCCCGCTGTTTATCCGACGGAAAATGTGCACCCCGTTTCGTCGACGGGAAGCGGCTTTCAAAGCGCTCAATCATTTCGAGCGCTTCAGCCCCTTCGCCGGCCCGAAGAAGCAGCTGCAAGAGCCGAAGATAGGCCGGGACGAGCAGCAACAGGTGCCGGACTTCTCTGGCTTCTTCGACAACATAGCGATACCCTTGGATCGCGATCTCCTGATTAATCTTTTCATAGGAGAGCGCCTCAATCATCTGGATCCCCAGCCGATCCGTATCGGCACTGATGCAACGTTCCCATTGCCCGTTGACCAAGGCTCGCACTTCCTCCGCTGAAAGTTGGATACCTCCGTTTTTAATATTCCTACGAAGATTCTCCAGCACCCCTCTGGCTTCCAACCATGCCCCGTAGAGTCCAATCAGCACTCCGACACAGGGAGCTGGTCGTTGGCATCTCCCGTCGAAGGGTGAAAAATTTTTCTTCGCCACCTGGGACGGCAAATATACCCGCCCATTCGATGCTGCACACACCTCACAGATATGGTCATCATCTGGAACGACGTAGACATACATCCGAATGCCGGAACGGTCGAAGATGTCGACGGCCAGTATGCGGCCGGCCATGATCTGCATCTGGTAGTATTGCCACACAACCAAAAGGCCAAGAATGCCCACCAAATAGATTGTCACGTCCGGAAATTGCCATCCTTCAAGCATCGGCACTCCCCTCCATCACCAGGTTCAGATGATCCACCATACCAAGCATCCGACGGTCATCTAAGAAATTCCCCATTTTCTCAATGAGTATGGGACTGTATCGGCTAATGTTCTGGCGCACTTGATCCTCTGTACGCTCCCTAAGATGTCACTGACCGCTGTAAGGGAAGCTGGCAGGCATCCTGCAAAGACCACGATAGCCGGAGGCTCGACTCGTGAGGACAATAGAGAGGAGGTTACGATGGTGTTGAGGGGAACAATACTGATCGCTATGTGTGGGATTTCTTTAACATTGGCCGTTTCATCCTCTGCCCAAGTCGGTGGGGGGCAGCAAGACGCGGCCAAGATCCTCAACGGGATGCCTCCAGATGTCCTCGCAAAAGTACAATCTTTGGCACAGATCCTCCAGCAAAATATCAAGGAGGGAAAGCTCACGGACAACGAAATTAAACAAGAAATGATGTCAGGCCATCTAGGAGAGAAGCTCAGGCAGCTGAACCCGGAAGCAGGGCAACTACTCCAGGAAATCAGCGAAGCATCGAAGCAGGGCAAAGGACCTGGAGAAGAGAGCCTACTGCCGCTACTCGGAGGATTGGGCATCTCGCCGGAATAAGAAACGCGTAGCAATCCCGCCGTTCCTCGATCCATTCGCCCTGAGTCTGTCTAAGGGCTCACTACGGACCTATTTCCAAGATATTACACTACCCACTCGGTACTGCCAGCGCCGCATCACAGATTCCTTTCCTCCTATCCTGCAGAAATTGTCGATGCCGCTCGGTGTGATCGAGGTCTGAGGAAATCCCAGCCGCTATACGCATGATCCCGGCAGGCCGTTACAACATACACGGCTGCTGTTGATCGTCTATGGCAAACGTCCAGCGAGTGTGTACTGAATGGGTCCCGTAATTCTCGAATCGCCATTAGTCTGCTGAAAGCACAGATCGAGTGTCCTAAAACTCGGCGCTGCGTGGTCAGACAAAGATGTCCGAGCTCTTAAGTCTCACACGCACCAACGCCAGTGGGACACCTATCGCCTTCACGGTTTCCAGCTACCTCCAACGATACAGGACCTCTTCGGTGACCCGAAGCTCCAGGTCGTTCGCCTCCAGCGACAGGGCCGGCTGGACAGAGAGAGACCGTCGGTGCCCTCTGCCTGTCTGTATTTGGGTGGGGCTTACGCTTGCACCGAAGTAGCACGGTGGTAGAGCCACGCTGTCGCGCGAGTTTGCTGGATACTGGGAGCTTGACGTACAATCTAGCTAGCCTCTGATACAAAGTCATTTCTGAGGATGCAATGAATTATCGTCTGGTTACAGGTTTTTTCCTCCATCCCCATCTGTGTCATCCTCGATGGTGACAAGTTTAAGATCTTGCACAACCAATATCCAGAACGTACCCGCCTCACCCATATCGACTCCCCCAGGTGGGCCAAACCCATTAATCTCCGTTGCCGCAGATTCCCTCTGCATTTGCTCCGCCCGGCTGAAGACATTCCTATATCAATCACGGTCATTGCGAGAAGTAGATCCCGTAGACCTCTGAAAAGAAGCCGTCGCGAATTTCCACAATGGCTAGCATGCCTGTGGTGCATTCCGCGTCATTTGATGTAATAAGCCACACGGTGCTCATCCTGAATAATGCGGTGTTGGTGAATAAATCTGCCAAGTTACGACTGTTGTAACCATGTTGCGCATGTTGGAATGCCCCTTGCCAATGAGCTTGTAGGCACCATCGAACAGTGAAAATTTCTTCACTGTGAACTAAGGAGGGCTAACCATGCCGAGGATACTGTTAGTGCTTGCATTTCTAGTTTTTGGCTCCTTCGCCGCGAGTCAAAGTTTTGCGGGTGGTCATGGGGATCCCGGCATTCATGAGAAAAGCAAAGGCGCAGGAGATCATCATTCAATGATGATGTACTATGAGGAACAGGAGCAGAAGGCCAAGTCAAAGATGCGCGATTGGGAATTTGCAGCGGACTACTATGAGAAGTTCCCAGGAGCGTTTACTGGAAAGATGAGCGTCTCGGAGCACGTTGCTCATTGCCGAGCCATTGCAGAAGAATTCAAGAAGGATGCAGAAAGGTATGCGGGATTGGCAGAGAAGCACCGTTCCTTGATGCGCAAGGATGTCATGTGACAAGGATCGGTCAGAACGCATAGTTGACTCCTGAACGTATTTCGAAAAGCGACAAGTATGCAAGCTGAACCGCCACCTCGATAATCATCTCGAGGTGGTAGGTTTGAGCTCGTAGCTTGAGATAGTCGGCCCTGAGTCCCATGCTCGTTCATCAATGATCCTTGTTGCTCACATCCGGCAATCGTTGTGAGCTGAGGTGATTTTCGGTTTGGTTAGATGACGGGGGACTGGTTCAACGGGCTCCCTGGATGGTACTCCTGTCCTACCAATATCTAACTCCTCGTCAATTAGGACGGATCTCACTCTACCGATCTATGTTCGCGGGGCAATTGTGGGCGGCCGTTAGGTTCAAGTCTTTAGACTGCTATAACGCAAATGTCGTCATGACCTTGTTTAGGAGACCAGAAGGCATCGTACTGACTGCGGGGATCATGATGAGCTTCCTCGCGTCATCCTCTCTGCCAGCATTTGGCCAAGACGGGACCGGGGCAACAAGGGACGCGAGCTATCTATTGCCTCAGATCCAGGGGCTGAAAGATCCGAACCTGTTCGTCCCTGCCGATAATCCCCTGACCAAGCAAAAGATCGAGCTGGGTCGGGTGCTGTTTTTTGACAAACGGTTGTCAAAAAACAACACCATCGCGTGCGCGAGCTGCCATTTGTTAGGGAAGGGCTTCACCGACGGAATTCCGGTCGCGAGGGGGATCAACAACCGCGAAGGCACACGCAGTTCGCCCACGGTGATCAACCGAGTCTATGGCAGTGCCCAGTTTTGGGATGGTCGGGCCCTGACGCTGGAAGAGCAGTCCATCGAGCCACTCGTCGACCCAACCGAGCATGGCTTCAAGGACCATGACGAAATGATCGCCAAGATAAGACAGATCTCAGGATACCGGAAACTATTCCAGAAGGTTTTCGGCCGCGAAATCGTGATCGAGGATGTGGGCAATGCACTCGCCAGTTTCCAGCGGACCATCTTATCCGGCAACAGCCCGGTCGACAAGTTTGACGTTGGTGGAGACGAGACGGCGCTGAGCGAATCCGCCAGCCGCGGGCTCTCGCTTTTCAAGAGAAAGGCGCGGTGCGGATTTTGTCACTCTGGTTTCAACATGACGGAAGATAAGTTTCGCAACATCGGGATCGGGTGGGACACCAACACCGTGGATCTGGGTCGCTACCTGGTGACCAAGCAAGTCGAAGATATTGGCGCCTTTAAGACGCCCACGTTACGAGAAATCGGCCGCACCGCTCCGTATATGCATGACGGGCGTTTCAAGACCCTGGAGGAAGTAGTGGATTTTTATAACCAAGGGGGCATCAAGAATCCGTACCTGGACGACGAGATAATCCCGCTTGAACTGAGTGAACAGGAGAAGAAGGATCTCGTGGCCATGCTCAAGTCACTCAACGGCGAAGGTTGGCAACACGTAACGCTACCGACTGATTTTCCGCAGTAACCCTTCGCGAGCATAAAAGCCAACAAATCCAAAGGAATCAGTTCTTCACTTTGCAACATCGTTTCTCAAGCCGTGGCCACTTCTCTAACGCGTTCAAAGAGCACCACGGCGTGTCGCCGGCTACGTTCCGCGAGCGCAGCCATCGATGAAGGGCGTCCTGCGCCACCTATTGGTTGGAATCGTTCCAAATGCTTTGTTTTTGATGGACTTTGGGACAGGTCAAACCACTTGAGGAATCGACTGCATCTTCCTTAGAACTTCCGGGGGATTTTGACACCGATGCCTCGAGTGTCTTCGGAAAGAAAACCGTTAGGATCAAAAGCCAATCCAACTGCAACAATCTAGCTTGCGAGCTCGCTGTCCATCGAGGCTTCTTCCCTTCTTCCCCCGAGGCGTTCACCGCATTCGGCCCAAGCTTCATTGCCATCTTCCTTCTCTCCCGGTGCTGATGATTGAGGTGTCTGGCTTTCTCGATGTTCAGAAATCAGAGCCGCGGCAATCAGAAGCTGGATGCCGATGAGGAGAAGGAAGAGGGCTCCCTTGTACTGCCCCGTCTGTTCGGCCAGCGAGAATTGGCGAGTCGCGAGCAGGAGAGAGACAATAAACAGGAAGATTCTCATGCTGAGCCCTATGCCTACAGGTGAGACAGAGGGGTATGCCTGCGGTAGGACTGGGCCAACCAGAAGGCATCCGGAAAACCTGTCGGAACTACGGATCCGGTGCACCAACACTGGAACCTGGATCAGGGACCGGCACCGGAGCGGCTGATTGCACGCTCCCCTTGAACGGCAATTCCAACAAGGCGTAGGGGTTCACACGCGCGCCGTTGAGTTTCACACCCCAATGGAGATGCGGTCCGGTCGCTCGCCCAGTGGCTCCCACTTTTCCGACGATCTCACCGGCCTTCACCACATCGCCGTCCTTGACCAGCACTTCGGACAGATGAAAATACATCGAGTACAAGCCCAGCCCGTGGTCCACAAACACACCCTTCCCAGAGAAAATATGATCAACGGTCAGCCGTACGATGCCGTCATTCGTCGCAGCCACCTCGGTTCCGAGCGGAGCGCCGATGTCTTCACCATTGTGAGGATTGCGCGCCTGACCATTCATGATCCTGACACTGCCGAAAATTCCGGTTCGCTTGCCGCTGACCGGCTCGACGAAACTCGACTGCCAGAACTTCGTGTGAGAATGGCTGGCCAGCATTTCCTTTACCTCTGCTTGTTCCGCCTTCCATCGGGTCAAACTTTTTTTATCAAGATCGACTTTGTTTTTCGGCAGCGTGAGGCGCTCAACGTGAAATTTCTCCTTGAGAACCTCTACACGGTACGTGAACGTCTGGCTCTGCTCCTCAGCCTGTACTTTAACGGTCAGTTCATGGGTTCCCGGTTCATCTTGCAAATCAATCCCAAGCAAGCCAACAAACCCTTTCGGCTCATCAGGTCGCGTGTCGGGGAAGAAGCTGATGGAGCGGCCTAGAAACTTTCCCTCTATACGGGTAGCCGCATCATCGGTGGGGAGCTTAACAACAAGGATCTGTCCCTGTTTGCCGGTATGGTGGCCGTCGACAGGTTGGGGGCTCGGCAAGGAAGCTGAAAAGAGATCGCCGGGAAGGGTACCGGCGAGCAGAAAGATCGCGCCGAACCCGAACCGCCTCAGCGCGGTACGGTATCGAGTAGTTAGATCTGGCGTCAGTGTCATCGATAAAACCGCCCTCCGGACACTTGCGAAATCAACTCTTCAACCCGTCGATTCACCGCACTGAAAGGATCCATACAGAGAATCGTCTCTTCCCAGTACCCGTTCAGTTTCAGATAGGTCCAGTCCACGGTATAGGACCGATTCTTGGCTCGCGCGAACCGGATAAAGTCTCCACGAACCTTGGCCCTTGTCGTTTGCGGAGGCGTGGACATCGCTCGTTGGACGGTCTCTTCCTCTACAACCCGTTCGATCAGTCCACGAGACTCCATCAAGTAATACAAGCCACGCGTCCGCTTCACATCATGGTATTGCAAATCCAACAAGAACACCCGCGGGTCGTCCCAACCGCAATGCCTCTTATCCACGTACGATTGGATCACATGTTTCTTGGTGACCCAATCGATCTGATGGGTAAGCTGCATGGGATCTTTCTCCAACTGCTGAAGGACGGCTTCCCATTTGTCGCATACATCATCCAGGATCGGTTCGTGATCTTCTTGGGTCAAGTATTCTCGAGCTCTCTCCACGTAGAGTCGCTGAATTTCGATCGCAGTCATCTGCCGACCGTCATCAAGTTTGACCCTCTTTTTCAGCGTCGGATCGCGTGATACTTCCCTGATGGCCTTCACCGAGTCTTCAAGCTCCATCCCGTGCACGGTGTACCCTTCTTCGATCATCGATAAAACCAAGGCCGCCGTCCCGACCTTGAGGTACGTTGCGTACTCGGACATGTTTGAGTCTCCGACGATGATATGGAGCCGTCGATAGCGCTCAGCATCGGAATGGGGTTCATCACGCGTATTGATGATGCTTCTGGAAGATGTCGTGGAGGACGACGTTTTCTCATGAATATGCTGAGCCCGCTGAGAGATGAAGTACTGGGGTTTTCCGGACACCTTCAGGACTTTTCCTGCCCCACTGAATACCTGACGAGTCACAAAAAACGGGATCAGCTGTTCAGTGACTTTCCAAAAATCGACGTCACGTCGCATGAGAAAATTCTCGTGACACCCATACGTATTGCCCAGCGAGTCCGTGTTGTTCTTAAATATATAGATCTCCCCGGACAATCCTTCCTCGCGGAGCCGCTCCTCCGCCGCCGGCAAACAGGCTTCCAACAGCCGTTCTCCAGCCTTGTCATGGACCACAAGGTCAACAATGTTGTCGCATTCTGGAGTCGAGTATTCAGGGTGACAACCGGTATCTTGATAGAACCGGGCTCCGTTGACCAAGAATGCGTTCGATGGCCAACTGTTGGGAATCAACCCTTCGAAGATGTACCCGAGAACCTTTTCCATCGGAAGGTAAATCCGGCCAGTAGGAGAGAAAATAAGGCCGTACTCATTCTCGAGGCCGAATATTCGTTGTTTCATGGGACCCGACGACATCATGAAAGACCTAGAAACAGGTTACACGCCCGTTCTCGGATCCGCAACATAGGGAGCCTTCACCAGGATGAAGGCTAAGGAGAGAGGATTCGTCGGATGTCACTCACCGATATACGGCGGAACTTTCGGCCGGTGCGGCTTCGGTCCAAGACCGCCACTTCCAAGCCTTCTGGTTGCAGCTTTTGATTCGCCGTCTGTTCCAGTGCCATGACACACAGTTTCAACGCGGCATCGAGCGACGGAGCTTGGCCGGAGTGTTTTTCCTTCAAGATAGTCTGCACCGCTTCAGCTCTTCCCCCGATTACCGCAAAATTGTTCTCATCAATGATGCTGCCGTCGAACGAAATACGATAGATCTCGTTCGGGTGACTGTTGGTACCGGCCTGTACGACCAGAATCTCCACCTCAAGCGGTTTCATTTCCTGGCTGAATACGGTGCCGAGGCTTTGAGAGTAGCCGTTCGCCAGGGAACGGCCTGTGACATCCTCACGGCTGTACATAAACCCTTTGAGATCAGCGTGACGAATTCCCGCCTTTCGTAGATTCTCGAATTCGCTATACTTGCCGGCCCCGGCAAACGCAATGTTGTCGTAGATTTCTGAAACTTTGTGCAGAGAAGCGCTCGGGTTATCTGCAGTCAACAGGATGCCGTCGGCATACTCCAACGCGATGATTGAACGGCCTTTGGCAATCCCCTTCTTCGCATACTCAGCCTTATCCTGCATCATCTGCTCAGGGGACACGTAATAGGGCATGGCCATGATTACGTCTCCCTCGAACGACGTGCGATCATCATTTCGTCATACACCGCTTTCAGCTTATCATCGACGACATCGGTGATGCCTTGGGCGGTCACAAACTTGGCGGTTGGGTAGATCCCCCGTATGAGATCTGGCCCACCCGTTCCGACATCATCATCGGCGGCATTATAGAGCGATAACAGAGCTAGCTTGAGACCGTCAGATTCAGAGAGATTTTTCCTAAAATGCTCCCGCATCGTATTGCGGGCATCTTTCCCGCCGGAACCGATTGCATGGTAGTCGGACTCTTCGTATCTCCCACCAGTGATATCGTACTTGAAGATGCGACCTTCGGTACGTGTCACGTCATACCCGACGTAGAGCGGCATCACCACCAAGCCTTGGAACACCATTGGAAGATTCGCCTTGACCATCTGCCCAAGCTTGTTGGCCTTTCCCTCGCATGACAGCGCCATACCTTCCAGTTTCTCGTAGTGCTCCAGCTCGGTCTGAAACAATTTGGCCATCTCGATACACGGCCCGGCCGCCCCGGCAATTGCCATGGCCGACCACTCGTCTATTTTGAACACTTTCTCGATCCGGCGATCCGCAATCTGAAATCCTTCTGTGGCTCGACGATCCCCGGCTATCACGACTCCATCCTGATACTTAATCGCAAGCACAGTCGTCGCATATGGCACGGCCATCGTCCCGGTGGTTCGCATCGGCTCAGATGCCGAGACCAGACCATGACTCCCCAACGTCAATCCTGGATAATGTTTGGTGAGAAAGTCGAAAAAACTGGAGTCGTCGTGATTGGGGAGATACGGCAGCTTCATCGTGATTTTAGAGCCACCATCTCTCAAACTTTGAGCTTTTCAAGCAAATCATCAACCGAATCTGCGGTATCCAGTAGTTCTCGCGTCAACGATTGCGTACCGCGATGCGGATCCATCAGCGGCACTTTTTTGATGGTGTTATTGCCGGCATCGAACAGAACGGATGTCCAACTCACACCATACAATGACTTCGCGAACTTCCGTACACAGCGCCCTCTGAAATAGGCGCGGGTGCCGATCGGAGGGTTGAGTTCAGCCCGCTGAATCTCGTCCTCCTCAACAATTCGTTCGATCAGGTGCCCGCGTTCCAAGGTATAAAACAACCCTTTCTCAGGGCGGACGTCATGGTATTGGAGATCCATCAGCTTCATCCGTGGATCATCCCACCCACACCCTTTACGCTCCATGTAGGACTCGATCATATGGCGCTTAGCCACCCAATCTAACTGCTTCACGAGTAGCCGTGGGTCGCGCTCCAGTTTATTCAACACATCATCCCAACGAACCAGCACATCTTGGATGGTGGACGGACAACCATGAGCGGCATAAAAAGTCTGGGCTGCCTTTAAGTAGGCCCGCTGGACCGCCAGCGCCGTGGTCGGCCTTCCACCGGACAGCTTCACCGTCTGCTTCACATCCAAGTCACGCGAAACCTGCTTGAACACTCGAACCGGTTCATCGAGTTCCAAGTGAGGCACGTCGGCTCCGGTTTCGAGCAAGTCCAAGACGATGTCCAAGGTTCCTACCTTCAGATAGGTGGACACCTCAGCCATGTTGGCATCACCCGTAATGACATGCAGCCTTCGAAATCGTGCCGCATCGGCATGGGGCTCATCTCGCGTGTTGATGATCGGACGCTTGACCATCGTATTGAGGTCCATGAGACATTCAAAGAAGTCGGCGCGCTGGGAAATTTGATATTCCGCCGGACTGGTCTGATTTTCCACACCGACTTTTCCTGCTCCGGCAAAAATTGGCCGAGTCACGAGGAATGGAGTCAACACACGCGCGATCTTGTCGAACGACACAGCCCTCGAGACCAGATAATTTTCATGGTACCCATAGCTGTTGCCTTTACCGTCTGAATTATTCTTGTACAGAAGATACTGTTCGCTTCCCCGCACCCGAGTCATCTCTCGAAGACTTTTCGCGAGGACTCGCTCGCCGACACGCTCAAAGGCCACAACCTCTCGAGCGCTTGAACATTCCGGCGTCGAGTACTCTGGATGGGCTCCATCGACGTACAAGCGCCCCCCGTTCGCCAGCACTTTATTTAGCTGTCGATTATAGTCGGGATTGGGACGTTCTCGCTCGCCATCGACTTCAAATCCCCGAGCATCCAAGAGAGGATTTTCGTGTTCATAATCCCAAATTGCACCCGGCGCCAGCAAGTCTGGATAATGGCCGATCACGGCAAAGGAGCCGGAGACAGGGTCCATTGTGGATCCGTCTTTCGACGCAATGCCAAACTCAGTTTCAGTGCCCAGCACCCGCGCGCGATTCGTGGGAGTGTGTTCTTGCATATAATGGCTAGAGATAGTGGCCAGTACTGATGGTTTCAATTTGCCGATGCTCCATCGGTCCACCGCTGATGGTCCGAAGATGAACGATCTTTTCGCCCTTCTTCCCAGCGACTTTTGCCCAATCGTCTGGATTGGTCGTATTGGGAAGGTCCTCGTGTTCCTTGAACTCTTCGCGAATGGCCCGTATCAAGTCATCCGAGCGCAGGCCTGAACCTTCCTGTGCGATTACGCGCTTCACGGCAAACTTCTTCGCTCGTGAGACGATCCCTTCGATCAATGCTCCACTGGCAAAATCTTTGAAGTACAGGACTTCCTTTTCACCATTGGCATACGTTACTTCAATGAACTTATTTTCCTCGCTGGCCGCATACATCGTTTCAACCGTCAGGGCGGTCAAGCGTTCTACGAGCGCCTGCCGATCCCCTCCGTGACGTTCCAAATCTTCCTGGGCGAACGGAAGATCCGTCGAGATGTATTTCGAGAAAATGTCTCGAGCTGCCGTGGCATCAGGTCTTCCCACTTTAACTTTGACGTCCAATCGACCCGCACGAAGCACGGCCGGATCGATCAGATCCTGACGATTGCTCGCCCCGATAACGATGACATTCCGTAACCGCTCCACCCCATCGATCTCGGAAAGGAATTGAGGAACTATTGTGGACTCAATATCCGAGGACACCCCCGTGCCACGGGTCCGAAAAAGTGCGTCCATTTCGTCGAAAAAGACGATTACCGGATGGCCATCATCGGCTCGTTCCTTTGCCTTCTTGAAGACCTCACGCACCTGTCGTTCCGATTCGCCCACATACTTATTCAGTAGCTCCGGACCTTTGACATGCAGAAAGTAACTGCGAATCTCTTTACCGGATCGATGGCCCAATTTCTTGGCGATCGAGTTGGCCACGGCTTTCGCAATCAGTGTCTTCCCACAGCCGGGCGGACCATAGAGCAGGACACCCTTTGGAGCACTGAGCCTGTACTCGGAAAAAACCTGTGGATGTAAGAATGGGAGTTCGACGGCATCACGCACTTGATCCAATTCTTTTTGGAGACCGCCAATGTGCTCATAATCGACGTCGGGAACCTCCTCCAACACGAGCTCTGACGCCTCGGACTTCGGCAACTTCTCGATCACATAACCTGACCGAGAGTCATACAAAAGATGGTCCCCCACGCTCAGCCGTTCTGTCAGCAGCGGATCACCCAACTCAGCCACTTTCTCCTCATCAAAATGGAGTGTGACCAGAACTCGTCCTCCCTCCAACACGTCTTTGAGCCGAACGACTTCTCCCTGGCTGTCGAATTCCTTCACCTCGATCACATTGAGCGCTTCATTGAGAACAACTTCTCGTCCCTTACGCAACTCTGCCGGTCTGATTGACGGATGAAGACTGACTTTCATTTTTCGTCCCGACACATAGACATTTCCGGTGCCATCCGTATTCATACTTGAAAAAATGGCATAGGCCGACGGCGGTGCCGTCAGTTTTTCGACCTCGGTCCGTAGCGCCTCGATCTGAGCCTTCGCTTCCTGCAGCGTCGCTACAAGCTTTTCGTTCTGCTTATTAGCTTGATCGAGTTCGTGCCGAGATTGATACAGCCGACGGATCTCTTCTTCCATCGATTGAATCTGAACGCGAAGCTTGTCCAGTTCCCGAGCGTGTTCGTCGTTCTTGTGGATCATTTCTCCATCACCCTCAGATAGCCGCTTCGTGATCTTCCTGACAGAATCTCGGAGGGACCGGAGTCGATTTGGCTGACCTTTACTTTCCGCCATATCGAGACGACACGAGTGATTCGCGACATCGAATTGCCTGCGAATTAACCTAGTTTCGGGATTCTAACACCCGACCTAGGGGTGGTCAACTCCAACAGACGATCTCACGCGACTTGCATGCACGCCGCATGAACCAACGGCTCACATCTCCAACGCGCGCGTGAATTCTCTGACAGCTGCACTGATGTCGTCGCGTGCCAACAGCGCTCCGATCACAGCAACTCCATGTGCGCCCGCTTGGCGAACTTCACAGACCCGCTCACACGTGATCCCTCCAATGGCAAAGATCGGGATAGATGAGTTGCGACAGACATCGGCTAGCAGATCGAGCCCAAGAGGAGGCCCAAAGGAGCGCTTGGACGGAGTATCGAAAATGGGACCAAGGACTACATAATCGGCGCAGCCCTGGTTTGCGTGACGCACATCTTCAGCCGAATGTGTGGAGACACCGATCAATCGGCGCGGACCGATGATCTGACGCACGGAATGGGAAGGCAAACTATCAGCTCGCAAGTGAACGCCGTCCAAACCAAGCGCCATTGCGAGATCCACACGATCGTTGATGATCAACGAAACTCCTCCAGGCGTTGCCATCGCTTGGATGTCTCCTGCCAATGAAAGGAGCTCGCCTGTGGGGAGATCCCGCTCTCTCAACTGAATGGCCTGCACACCGGCTTGGATTCCGTGACGGAGAACCGTTAAGAGGGAACGTACGTGAATTTGGTGACGATCGGTTACCAGAAGCAGCCGAAAATCTATCGAAGGCATCGGTAGAAGGCTGAGACCGAGGTTCTGAGTGCTGAGAGCATTGAAAGCCTCTGACGAAAACCGATTTTACCATGTCTATTGCTGCTGACCAAACTCAGCACTCAGTCCTCAGCACTGTTTTCAGAGCATCCCTTCGATCGGACTGCTGGCCGTGGCATACAGCTTTCTGGGAATACGGCCAGCTTTGTAGGCTAGCCGACCGGCGTGAACGGCGTACTTCATCGCTTCCGCCATGGCAAGAGGATCCTGCGCACCGGCGATAGCGGTATTCATGAGCACCGCATCGGCGCCTAATTCCATCGCAAATGCTGCATCGGACGCGGTTCCAACACCGGCATCCACGATGATCGGCACCTTGATCATTTCCATAATGATTTTCAAATTATAGGGATTACGGATCCCGAGTCCCGATCCGATCGGCGCAGCCAACGGCATGACGGCTGGACATCCAACATCGACGAGTTTCTGAGCGACAATCGGATCGTCATTCGTGTAGGGCAATACGATAAAGCCTTCTTTGACGAGAATCTTCGCCGCTTCGATCAACCCCGCCGTATCCGGGAACAACGTCCTCTCGTCACCAAGCACCTCTAACTTCACCAGATCCGAGACGCCAGCCGCACGAGCCAAACGGGAATATCGAACGGCATCCTCCACGCTGTAGCATCCGGCTGTGTTCGGCAAAATCGTATATTTCTTGGGGTCGATGTAGTCAAGCAGGTTCTCTTTCGACCGATCGGTGATATTGACCCGACGCACCGCAACAGTCACCACATCAGCGCCGGATGCTTCAATCGCCTTTTGCGTTTCAACAAAGTCTTTGTATTTTCCGGTCCCGACCCATAAGCGGGACTTGAACTCTCGCCCTGCGATAATCAATCGATCGTCCGCCATAGTGCCCTCTTGTTATAACGATCCGCCGCCAATAAAGCCGAGAATTTCGAGCCGATCCCCATCTTTGAGCAACCGCTGATCAAACGTCGCACGATCCAGAATTTCAAGATTCAACTCGACCGCCACTCGCTCTGTCTTGATGTCGAGGTCGTGCAACAGATCGGCGACTGTTGTGTCGCTGCGCCAAGTCCGAGCTTGTCCGTTCACATGAATTTGGATTGCACTGTCCATTATCAGTCATCCTATGAGACCGGAATTCAGCTTGTCAATAAAGTGGCACTTGCCTGAAACCTTGTGAAGACTCACAATAGGCGCTCGATGAAACAGCAAAATCTACAACTCGCCACCATCTTTCGATCGATGGCCGACCTCTTGTCATCCCAACGAGCGAACCCCTATCGGGTACGAGCCTATCGACGGGCTGCGGATGCTCTGCTGGCCATCGATGAAGATGTGGCAACTGTGGCGGGTCGCCACGGGCTTGAGGAGATTGACGGGATCGGGAATGATCTAGCGAAAAAGATCGAAGAGTTCCTCGCGACGGGAACCATCCGTGCCTATGAAGAGCTTAAAACCCCTCTCCCACCGGAAGTCCTGGACTGGTCGACACTCCCAGGTCTCTCCGATTCACTCGTGACCTATCTCTACTTCCGACTCGGCATACGGACACTTTCTGACCTCGATCAACTGATCCGATCACATCTGATTCGAACGTTGCCGAACTTCTCAGGCTCAGAGGAGCAGTTACTGCAGGCCGTCCAACAACGAATGCAGAATCCCAATTCCTAGGACACCTTCAGCTCCTTGAATATCTTCCAGCTCTTCAACAACTCCACAGCCTTCTGCAGCTGGATATCCTGTTCAAGCGAAAGTTCCCCACTCAGTTCTGGCAAGGCCGTGGGAGGCGTTCCATTTTTCGAACCAGGTTCGTCCGGGGACTTTCCCTCGTGTGGCGAGGCATCTTTACCGACCGGCGGTTTAACTGTCTTCCCCTCTCCCTCCTTTTCACTGGGTTTCCCATCAGGGGCTTTGGCCACGGTGGTGTTGGGGAGCTTCACCACAATATCGGGGGTAATACCGGTCGACTGGATCGACCGACCTTTTGGCGTATAGTACTTGGCGGTCGTGAGGCGAAGTCCTGAACCATCACCCAAAGCCAGGATTGTCTGCACGGATCCTTTTCCGAAGGATGTGGTCCCGACCACGACAGCCCGTCCCCAATCTTGCAGCGCCCCAGCCACGATTTCTGACGCGCTTGCCGACCCCTCGTTGACAAGGACGATCACCGGAAGATCTTCCAGCTGGTCTTTGGACTTGGCAAACCATTCGTCCTTTTTCCCCTCCCGACTCTTGGTGTAGACCACCAACTTACCGCTGGGAAGAAATTGTTCGGAGACATCGACGGCCGCAGTCAGTAAGCCGCCCGGATTATTTCGCAGGTCGAGAATCGTTCCTTGGACTTTCTGGTCGCGAAACTGTTTGATCGCTTTGGAGAGATCTCGTCCGGTCGCTTCTTGGAACTGCGTCAGCCGGACATAGCCAAGGTTGTCGATCATCTTCGACTTCACGCTTTCTATCTTGATGGTATCCCGGACAAGCGTAAACACCAACGGCTCAGGTGCGCCGTCTCGTTGAATGGTCAAGTGGACCTTACTGCCCTTCGGTCCTCGCATCTTCGTGACGGCATCCATCAAGCTCAAGTCCTTCGTCGAGTCTTCATTGACCTTGGTGATGAAATCGCCGGCCTTGATCCCAGCGCGATGAGCAGGCGTGCCTTCTATCGGCGCGATGACTGACAAACGGTTGTCCTTCACTCCGATTTGAATGCCGACCCCCCCAAATTCCCCTCTGGTCTCAACCTGCATCTCCTTGTACATCTCAGGCGTCATGTAGGCTGAATGTGGATCGAGCGTCGCCAACATGCCGCGAATGGCGCCTTGAATGAGGTCTTTCGGCTTTGTCTCTTCGACATAATGTTTTTGAACTTGATTCAGAACCTCGGAAAAGGTCTTGAGCTCCTCATAGGTTTCGCTCGCATGTCCGGTCGGCTCCCATCCTTTTCCAATGACGACTCCACAGAGCAGGGCGAGTGCTATCATCGGTCCAACCACCCAAGACTTCCGCCGCGGCTGCTGTTCCATTATTGTCACATCCCTTCTTTCCTGCGTGACCTGACCATCTGGTCACCAACCCTGACGAGCTCAGGCCTATCGTTTTGCCAACCAATGGAGCGGATCGACCGGTTCGGCTCCTTCCCGCAACTCAAAGTATAATGTATTTTCTCCAATCATGCCTGTGTCCCCGGTCTCTCCGATTGCTTGGCCTTCGACAATCTGCTCACCGACGCTGGCAAGGATTTTGGAGGCGTGCGCATAGAGTGAGAAGAAGCCATTGGCATGATCCAGGATTATAACGAGTCCATACCCTTTCAACCAGTCCGCATACACCACGCTCCCTGGCATGACCGCATGAATGAGGCTTCCTTCTGAGGCGCGGATCTCAATTCCTTTCCGCTGAACATAGGTATCGAACGTCGGATGCTTCTGGCGTCCAAAGAATGAGACCACCTTCCCCTCGACCGGCCATGGCAGCATTCCCCTGCTGGCGACACGCGGCAACGGTAACGTCGGCGACGAAGTCGTCGGCGGACTCATCGCCATCGTTCGTCGGCGCGTTTCTAATTCATGCAAGATGTTATCCAGTCGCGAGGCGGATCGTTCCAGCTCCTTCACGGCGCGATGATATGAATCTTTCTCATGCCTGATCTTGGCAAGATAGCCTTTCTTTTCTTTTTGAATGACGCGGATGTCGGCTAGTTTCTTTTCAATATTTTTCTTGATGGCAACCATTCCGGTTCTGGCCTCAGCACGCTGATGCTCAGCTTCTTCCATACGGGCCATATCGGTCCTAAATGTCTCGAGTAACTCGTAGTCCTTTTGTGAGACGGTGGAAAGATATCGCGCTCGACGTTGAAGATCTCCGTATGAGTCGGATGTCAAGAGCGCCTTCACATACCCGAACCGCCCTTCCATATATTGCACCCGAAGCCGGGAAAGAATCGCCTCGCGTCGGGCCTGAACACCGGCTCGCATCGCCACAAGCTGTTCTGTAATCTCCCCTATCTCTTCATCTCTTTGCCGAAGTTTCTGATTGATGTCGCGATGATCTTGTCGATGACGGATCAGCCGTTCATCCAGCGATTGGATGCCTTGGAGAACCGATTCCCATTTTTTCTCCGCTTCATCGGCCCGCCTCCGTTTTTCTAGTATCCTGCCCTTCAACGCCTCGAGTGTCTTTCGTTGGCGTTCGATCTTTTCTGAAATAGGATCATCCCCCGCCTCCACAAGAGACACCACTCCACCTAGCGCGGCACAACAGAGCAGGATGGAAAATGAGCTTTTCATGCGCGTCCCTCTCCGACTCGAAGCAGTGAGACCACACTTCCTGCGAGGCCCAACCCCGTGCCAGCCACCACAAGGGCAATGCAAAGAGAGAACGGGAAGAAAGACAGCAGGCCCTCAATCCCGCTGAAACGGCCAGCCAATTGCATCTGCTGACGAAACAGTTCAAAGCCAATCTTCAGGATCCCCAAAGACAATGCGCTGCCGAAGGCGCCAAGCACGGCCCCTTCGAGAAAATACGGAATACGGATGAAGGTGCGCGTCGCCCCGACGGAACGAAGGATCTCGATCTCCTCTCGTCTGGTAAACAGTGCGAGCCGAATCGTGTTGCCTATGATCGTCACCGAGGCAGCAGAGAGCAGCATCCCCACCCCAATTGCAGCCAGCTCAATGTAGCCGATCAGCTCAGCCAGCACATTAATCCAATCTTGATTATAGTCGACCTTGGCAACACCTTCCATCATTTGCACCCGTTCAGCCCAGCCCTTCATCGACTGCGGAGAGCGATAGTTCGGGGCCAGTGTCACGACAAATGAGGCCGGTAACGGGTTTTCTCCGAGCCCCTCAAGCAAGTGGGACTCCGCAGGAAATTGTGCGCGAAACTCTCCGAGCGCTTGCTCTTTCGAAATAAACAGCACGCCGAATACCATACGATCCGACTTCAGTTCTTGCTCAAGCGCTTGCCTTCTCGCAGGATGGACCGCGTCCTCCAGATAGACCATAATCTTGACGTCTTCCTGAAGCCATCCGGCCGCATTGCGCAAGTTCACGTAGAGAAGCAGAAAAATGCCGACGCAGGCTAACGTAAAGGCCGTGGTCAAGATGGCGACGATCGTCGTCGTGCGATTGGTCCGCATATTGGCCCAGGCTTCACGAACGATATACAACAACCGTCTCATACTTCGACTCGTTCCGCCAATCGTCCATCCGGCATCAAGACCCCTTGCACCAAAGTCACCGCTCGCCGATTAATCTGTTTCATCACATAAGGATCGTGCGTGGCAACAATGACGGTAGTTCCACGAGCATTGATCAGCTTGAACAACTCAATAATTTCCCCGGTGCGCTCGGGATCGAGGTTCCCGGTTGGTTCATCGGCGAGGAGCACGACCGGTCCGTTGACGATCGCTCGAGCAATACACACACGCTGTTGTTCTCCAGCCGAGAGACTGTTCGGCGATTGATCTTTCTTGTGATCGACACCCACGGCGCGTAACGCCTCCGTCACTTTACGCCGAATGTCCTTCTCAGACGCACCCTGAACGACCAACGGAAGTGCCACGTTGTCGAACACGGATTTTTTCGACAAGAGACGAAAATCTTGAAAGACCGATCCAACCTTCCGTCGGAGATAGGGAATCTCCGATTGTTTGAGCTTGGTCACATTTCTGCCATGAACGAATACCTGTCCCTCATCGGGCTGTTCCTCACCAATCAGCATTCGCAACAAGGTGGACTTTCCTGCTCCACTTGGCCCCATGAGAAGGACAAAATCTCCCTTCTCAATTTCGATCGTGACGTCGGAGAGCGCCGCTCGCCGGTCGTACCATTTCGACACATGGATCAATTGAATAATCGCGTCCACAGAATTCCCTTACCAAAGGGTACGTACCGTCATTGTTCGGTGACGTCAAACGCGTTCTGGAAGTGCTCGATCTGCCCCTGTGCGGAAGGTCGCCCGTTGACCAACACAACATCAAATCGACAGACCTTGTCGGACCAGTGCCGTCGAGCCAGATACTGTGCCGCCAATTTCGTCAGCTTGGCCCGCTTCCGATGGTTCACTGCCAGCAGCGCCCCGCCAAACGCGTTGGTTGCCCTACCCTTGACTTCAACAAAGACAACAACCCCACGGTCTTCCGCCACGAGATCCAATTCTCCGATGGAAGTCCGTACGTTGCGATCGAGAATCCGATAGCCCTTGGCACGCAGGAGCTGTTCTGCCAAGTTTTCACTGGCTTGACCAAACACATGCCGCTGGTCCGGAACAGCCATGCGCTTATAGTTCGAAGAGCCTCTGGCTCTCCGGTGGAGCATACTCCATCTTCGTCGCGCTCATCACTTCCTGCACCGGGGAGAAAGTACGACGATGAATGGAACAGGGGCCATGGCGGGCAAGTCGCTCTAAGTGTTCAGCCGTGCCATATCCCTTATGGGATAGGAAGCCATATTCGGGAAATGTCTCGTGATACTTGGCCATCAGGCGATCTCTCGTGACTTTTGCCATAATGGAAGCCGCCGCAATCGATACGGATAGGGAATCACCTTTGATGATAGGCCTTGTAGGTACTTTGAACTCAGGAATCGGAACGGCATCGATCAGCAAGTAATCCGGATGGGGCGACAGCTGGTCAACGGCTCGACGCATGGCTAACCGCGTCGCTTCGAGGATATTGAGCTGGTCAATCTCTGCAACGTCCGCCGATCCGATTCCAACCCCCACAGCCTGCTCAAGAATCGCAGCATACACCTGCTCTCGATCCTTTGCAGACAGTTGTTTCGAATCATTGATCCCCAACAGTCGACATCGGCGTGGCAGGATGACTGCCGCAGCAACCACGGGACCAGCTAAGGGACCACGCCCTGCTTCATCAATGCCAGCGATACGTCGATAGCCACAAAGGCGGGCTACCCGCTCGAACTCTTGGGTGGGCCCCATCGAACACTCCCTCTCTGGCAATTAGCGATCATCTCGCATGATTGCACACATGTTCAGAGAAGTGATCTACGCCGTGACCGCTGCTTCTTCCGAGGCAGTGGGCTGTGTGGACGGTTTACTCTCTCCTCCTGCCACAAACTCACGCTCTTCGACTTTTGCAAACTTTCCCTTCTTGCCACGCAAGTAGTAGAGCTTTGCGCGTCGAACCCTCCCCTGTCGAACCACATCAATCTTGGCGACAATCGGAGAATGGACCGGGAAGATCCGCTCAACCCCAACGCCATACGAAAGCTTTCGGACCGTAAACATTTCTGTATTTAAGCTTCCCTTGCGGGCAATCACCGTTCCTTCATAGACCTGAATACGCTCTTTTTCACCTTCGACAACCTTGACGTGGACCCTGACGGTATCCCCGATTTCAAAATGTGGGACAGACTTTTTCGTCAACGATCGCTGAATGCGTTCCAACTGATTCATATCCTTACCCCTCCTTCTGGCGTGATATCGGAGCCGTCAATAGGCCTTCGCTCTTCAACTCATCTAATAACTGTCGATCTTCATTCGTAAACGACCGATCATGCAAAAGATCAGGACGCCTGAGGTACGTGCTGCGCAATGCTTGTTTTCGACGCCACAGCCGAATTGCCTCATGGTGGCCGGACAGCAAGACTTCGGGAACCCCAATGCCCTCGATCTCAGCCGGTTTTGTATACTGCGGATACTCCAGCAGGGACTCGGAAAACGACTCCTCCAGCGCAGACCGTGGGTCTCCCAAGACACCGGGAACCAGACGGGCTGCAGCATCGATCAACACAAGGGCCGGTAATTCGCCTCCGGTCAATACATAATCCCCGACTGACACTTCTTCCGGAGTCAACGCCAGACGTACACGCTCATCCACTCCTTCATAATGCCCGCAAAGAATTACGATTCGGCGACGCTCACCAGCCAACTCTTGTGCATATGACTGCGTCAATCGACGGCCCTGAGGAGTGGGAAATACTACCCGGATATCCTCGCCATTCAACTGTGCATCCCTCCGTACTAGGGCAACCGCCCGAAGAATCGGATCGGCCTTCATAACCATGCCGGCCCCGCCTCCATAGGGTGTGTCATCTACCACCTTATGGCGATCCGACGCGAAGTCCCGCAAGTTGCGCACATCCACATGGAGGAGGCCCTTTTCTTGTCCTCGCTTCAGCATGCTGTGAGCCAAGACCGGCTCAACCATCCCCGGAAACAATGTCAGTACTTCGAACCGCAACATGCTAGGCATCCAATCCATCGATCATCCGAACCGTCATTATCCGAGCGGGGAGATCGACTGCCAGAACCAGTTCTTTTGCAGCCGGAATTAAGCGTTCCTTCTGTTCTTGTCGAACAACAAATACCGGATTCCCCGGAAAATTCCAAATTTCTTCCAGTATGCCGATTGACCGCCCTTCGTCGGTACGGACGGTCAGGCCGATCAAATCGCATTCGTAATAGTGTCCATCCGGAAGCTCGGGCACTGACCCGCGGATGGTCTGAATGTATCCCCCGCGCCAGAGACTCGCTTCTTCCGGTGTGGTGAGGCCGGTCAGTCCAAGTATAAACCGGACACCGGCCCGTCTCACATGTGTGACGCTGGTCTCAAGGGTCTGACCATTCCTTCCCATAAGACTGACACGCCTCAGACCTTCAATTCGGCCAGGCACATCCGAGAGCGGTCGCACCTTCACCTCTCCTCGGACGCCGAACGGACGCTCAATCTGTCCCACCGTCACGGTTTCTGGCTGATTCGCCATACAAGGACGTCGTTATGATTTTGCAGGCACCTTTTTCTGTGCGGCTTTTTCAGCTTCAAACTGCTTCCAGACTCCAGCCCTGCGCAGTAATGTCCGCACCGTCACTGTGGGTTGAGCGCCATGATGAAGCCACCTGAGCACACGTTCCTGCTTGAGCTCGGGGACCCCGGCCTCTTTAAATGGGTCAAAGATCCCAAGAATCTCAAGGAAACGCCCGTCGCGGGCCTTCCGCGAATCCGCCGCCACCACTCGATACATCGGTCGTTTGTGTCGTCCCGTTCGAGCTAGTCTCAAATGTACAGCCACAACTGTCCTCCTTCTCCCGCTTATGTGAAAACCACCTACCGAGACCGTAAGAGCTGGGCGAGCTGTCGACGCCCCCCCGCACCGGTCATCGCTTTTGCCAACTTCTTTGCGGACAAGAATTGCTTGATCAGGCGATTCACGTCCTGCACCGTCGTCCCGCTCCCGCGGGCAATCCGTTTTTTTCGACTCCCATTGATGATCGTATGATCGCGGCGTTCCCGCGCGGTCATCGAATCGATCACGGCGACCACCCGACCGATCTCCCGCTCCGGCTTATCGCCATCGATGGCTTGCTTTAACTTTTGGCCGCCCGGAAGCATGCCCAAAATTTGCTCGAACGAACCCATACGGCTCACCTGTCCCAACTGGGTCCGAAAATCTTCCAATGTGAACGTGTTGCTGGTGAGCCGCTTCTGCGCTTCTTCTGCTTGCTCACGCGTGATACTCTCTTGCGCTTTTTCAATGAGTGACAACACATCGCCCATTCCCAGTATACGGGAGGCCATCCGGTCCGGATGAAACGGTTCGAGCGCATCCAACTTTTCACCGACGCCCAGAAACTTGATGGGCTTCCCGGTTGCAGCTCGAATGGATAGGACCGCTCCTCCGCGCGCGTCACCCTCTACCTTCGTCAAAATTACGCCGGTGAGTCCCACTTTTTGATCGAACTGACTGGCCATCGTGACGGCATCCTGACCGGTCATCGCATCAGCGACCAGAAGCACTTCATGCGGCGACACGGCGGATTTGACGGCGGTCAGTTCCCCCATCAACTCATCGTCGATATGCAAGCGACCGCCGGTATCAAGAATAATGAGGTCGAAGCCCTGTTCGTCTCCTCGCTCGACTCCTGCACGGCAGATACGCACCACGTCCGCTTGGGAAGCCTGGGCATCATCAGTCCGATGAACCTCCACTCCAAGGTCGCGACCCAGGGCGCTCAACTGCTCGCCGGCCGCAGGGCGACGGGGGTCGGCCGCAACAAGGAGCACGCGCTTCCCTTGACTCTTGAACAAACGGGCGAGCTTGCCACTTGCCGTCGTCTTTCCGGCACCCTGCAGGCCGACCATCATCATGATCGTCGGCGGCCTGGAACTTAGGGCAAGCCCCGCCCGCTCATGCCCCATCATCGCACGCAGTTCATCCCAGACAACCTTGACGACCTGGTGCCCAGGAGTCAGACTCTGCAGCACTTCCTGCCCGATGGATTTTTCACGGACCCTATCAATAAACTCTTTGACAATTTTGAAGTTGACGTCCGCTTCGAGCAGCGCAAACCGCACCTCTTTTAGCGCTTCGGTAATGTTTTGCTCCGTGAGCACACCCGGCCCACGAAGCTTCCGGAAGATCTTCTCAAACTTCTCGCTCAGCGCATCGAGCATAACGTCAAACCACCACAAAGAAAGAGGCCATCGAGGCCTTACACTAGACCTTCGATCGCCTCGAAAATCCTAGAAAAAGAGCATCGGGGAGTCTACTAGGAGCGATAAAGGCAAGTCAAGGTCATCACAAGTCAGTAGTTTTATTGACATGCCGTAAACCTTCGGATATGGTGCGTTCAAGCCTTACGAAACCGGAATAGACACATCCGCAAGGAGGATAAGCGGCCGCGTGCGAAAATCGCCCTGGGTGCTTCTCATGTTTGTGCTGATCGGCGGCCTGCTTGGTGGAATTCTTGGAGAGATCCTCCACGTCATGGCGCCTCAAGGAACTATCCAGAGCATCTTCTCGACTCATTTCACGCCTGGCATTAACCCACCCCTGACCATTGACCTCGTCTTGATCAAGCTCGTGCTTGGGTTCAGCATTAAGATCAACATATTGAGCATCATTGGGATGTTTATCGGCATCTACCTCTACAAACACGTTTAAGATTTCGCATTCAAAGCCTGAAGCCGCAAGGATCGAATCTGATTGCGTAACTCTGCAGCCCGTTCGAAGGCCAGCTCTTTAGCAGCAACTTTCATCTCGGCCTCCAACCGTTCGATTAATTGATCCATTGACTCAGAACTTCCGTATGACTCCATCGATTCGGCTGCGAGGTCTAGCTGTACATAGTCCATGTCGCCCACCGCATACTCGAGGGAGGGAATACCTTTTGTAATTCCAACCGGGGTAATGCCATGCACTCGGTTATACTCAGCCTGGACCCCCCGGCGGCGGTTTGTTTCTTCAATCGCGTGCTGCATCGAATCAGTCACGAAATCTCCGTAAAAAATCACCCGCCCTTCGAGATTGCGCGCGGCTCGACCGGCCGTTTGGATCAACGCGCGGTACGACCGCAGATAGCCTTCCTTATCGGCGTCTAGAATGGCAACAAGGCTCACTTCGGGAAGGTCGAGCCCTTCGCGCAACAAGTTGATCCCAACCAGCACATCAAATATCCCGCGTCGGAGATCGCGCACGATTTCAGCTCGTTCCAGCGTCTTAATATCGGAGTGCAAATAGCGCACTTTAATTCCCAGGTCGTGATAATACTCAGTCAAATCTTCCGCCATCCGTTTTGTGAGTGTCGTCACAAGCACCCTACCACTCCGAGCCACCTCCGCACGAACCTGACCCAACAGATGGTCCACCTGCCCCTTGGCCGGCACCACATCGATCGGCGGATCCATCAGACCGGTCGGGCGAACAATCTGTTCAATTACATCTGAAGTGGCATGCTCTAGCTCATAGGTGCCAGGTGTTGCGGACACGTACACAACCTGCTTCAGGCATCGTTCGAACTCAGAGAATTTTAATGGGCGGTTGTCGACGGCTGAGAGGAGTCGAAATCCATACTCCACCAACGTCCGCTTTCGAGAATAATCTCCTTCATACATGCCTCCGACCTGAGGAACGGTCGCGTGAGACTCATCGACGATCAGCAGAAAATCTTTCGGAAAATAATCTAATAACGTAGGAGGCGCCTCGCCGGGCATCCGCCCGCTGAGATGGCGTGAGTAATTCTCAATCCCATGACAATAGCCCATCGCTCGGATCATTTCGAGATCGAATTTGGTACGCTGCTGGATTCGTTGGGCCTCTAGAAGACGTCCCGCTTTTCTGAAATATGCTACGCGCTCATCGAGTTCCTCCTCGATACCGGTAATTGCCCGCTCATAGCGGTCAGGAGCGATGAGATAGTGTGTATTCGGATAGATGGCGACCTTTGGAAGCTTGCCCAACGATTTTCCGGTGAGCGGATCGATTTCGTGGATGGCATCGACAACATCTCCAAACAGCTCGATACGCACGGACTTCGCCTCTGACGAGGCAGGAAAAATTTCAATGACATCCCCGCGCGCGCGAAAGGTTCCACGATGAAAATCGACATCGTTGCGCTCGTACTGGATCTCTACGAGCTTCGCCAAAATCTTCTCGCGCCTCGTTTCCGTGCCTTCTTCGAGGTAAACCAACATGTCGTGATAGACCTCCGGCGAGCCTAGCCCATAGATACAGGACACCGACGACACAATCAGGACATCATTGCGCTGCAACAACGCCGTCGTGGCGGAATGGCGCATCTGATCGATGGCATCATTGATCGACGCATCCTTTGCAATATAGGTATCGCTCTGAGGAATGTATGCTTCGGGCTGGTAATAGTCGTAATAGCTGACGAAATACTCGACAGCGTTCTGCGGGAAGAACTGCTTGAATTCTTGATAGAGTTGTCCTGCCAAGGTCTTATTGTGGACCAACACCAGCGTCGGCTTTTGAACGCGTTCGATGAGGTTCGCCATCGTAAAGGTCTTGCCGGATCCGGTCACTCCGAGCAAGACCTGATGCTGTTTCCCAGATTGCACTCCTGCTGTCAGTCTAGCGATGGCCTCTGGCTGATCTCCGCAGGGTTTGAAGGGAGCTTCAAGCTTAAAAGGCGGCACCATAATCTCCCGGGATATCTAGTGACCTATTATTGTGACCACTAGTAGCGTGGCGCAAAGAAAAAAAGGCTGCCGGGAGTTCCGGCAGCCTTTCGTCTCACATACGGCAGATACGCGGCTAACCGCGACCGCCTCCAAATCCTCCTCGCCCTCCTCCGCCGGAACGGGGCTCCTGAGGACGAGCTTCATTCACCGTTAACGTACGACCTCCGAACTGCGTGCCGTTCAATGCAGTGATCGCTGCTTGCGCTTCAGCGTCTGCCTCCATTTCAACAAAACCGAATCCTCGAGACTGCCCGGTAAACTTGTCCGTAATGATCCGCGCCGAGGCCACAGCCCCATGCACCGCAAACAAGTCGCTCAGTTGTTGCTCGGTCGTTGAATAGGGTAATCCGCCGACATAGATCTTCGCACCCATCAGACTCCTCCTTCTTTGACACAATGATGTTGTCTTGGACTCGAGAAAGGAACGAGGAAGGGATGGGCCGAAGACGTCAACACAACGGCGACTTAGCTCTGTCTTCCGATCAGATTCCCGGGCTGGGCCAAAACAACATTCGTCCAGGCCTTGTCACTCTCCGCGCCAGTCTTGCCAGGCCTTTCGCAAACAGGCAGGGGCATGCTACTCCAGACCGCCAGAAAAGGCAAGATCGAGACGGACCCGACTTGAGCTAGTAGGCCGGCGGGGAGGAAAGCGGCCGGTGGGAAAATAGAGGGACTGCATGGAAGCTATCGAAAAACATCTCGGATTTCCCGACCACGACCAATCCGATCTGTCCTAATCCAAGCGTCTGGTCCTCGACGGAAAGAACAAGCGTTCCATCGACATACACTTCGATAAAATCTTTACTGATGATAGTGTTCCGTTGCACTCTCAGGGAATGCCAATCGACCTGCTTCAAATTGACTGAAGCTTGAGCGAGGGGCGTATCACGTCCATCGCATATATGAAAGAGTTGTGCCTTGCGTAGAACCGGATCGACAACCGCAGCGTAAAAATTCTTGGCGTCGCGCGCACCGAAGACCAGCCCCCCAGCCCCTGCGCCGTCCGGCGCATGAAAGCGAACGCTGAGATCCGGATATTCGTACTCCAACCCCTTGGCCATCAATACCTGATAGCACACCTGCATACAGTCGGATGAGCCGGTAACGACATTTGGTGGAGAAGGTGCATTCGTGCTTGCTAGCACAGCCCACTTGGCAGATGACTCACCATCAGAGGTGCCTTGCTCGAAGCCGTCGGGTAGACCATGGATCTGATCCTGGTCGAAGGTCCACTTCTGAAAAAGCCCGCCGGTCGCTTGTTTCTTGAGATTGGCAGCCTTTTCCTCGTGGGTTTCGGTCTGAACGCCGTAACTAGAACTGGTCCCCACCAGCCAACCAAGACTCGCCAAGAGAAGAACGGAAGGCATGGGTTGGAGTTGTCTCATGATAGGCCACATAATCCGCCTACCTTGTGTTTGTTGGTTTCTTGATTTGGAGGATCTCGCGTTGTAACCGGTCCCGTTCATCGAGAATTTTCTTCCTCCGCTCCCACCGATCCCACGTCCACCACCGCAGCTTCTCCCTGAATGTCACCGTCTCCGGCTTGGCGCTGCCAGCAGGGCCCTCCTGGAATAAATAGCCTTCGTGGCTGTCGCGTTGTTCAAAAAAGCGCCGGTATAAATGATCATACAGTCCTTTGCCTGACTCACCGCTTGCCATACTCACTCCATTACGGCTGAATCAATTCCTATTGCCGAACACAGTAACCAACAGAGCGCAGCGAGGGAAAGAACCGTGCGCCTGGCTCTCATGCTCACTGAATAGTACCTGGGCGTCATACGGCTCCGCAACCTGCCTTGCTGGCTGTGCTATGATCCGCCGAGCAAAGCAGTTGCCCGCTATGATCAGAATATCGCGATGAACCTCGATCGGACTAACATGAATACATGGCGCATCCGAATACTGGTCTGTCTAACGGTGTCGCTGGTAATCAACCCTCACTTAATTCTAGCCGAATCGTCCGAGACAATCCTTCAGAATGCCATCGAATCTCTTTCCTCAGACCGAATGCTTGCTGACATTCGAACGCTCAGCGGGCCTACCTACAATGGACGGCAAAGCGGTACAAAGGACGATCTCGACTCCGCGCGGTGGGTTGCCCAAGAGTTTCTTTCGGCCGGGCTACGGCTGCCACGCATTCCCATCGGCTCCCTGATCATTCCTTTCTGGACAGGAAAGGATGGTGCCACATCAGGGGCCATGGCAACCCTCGTGCCCACAGCCACTATGCCGTCGGACTCAGCACTCAGAATCGGCAGGACAAATGGACTAACAGTCAAACAACCCGGTTCCGATTACCTTCCCATCTTCGATTCCCCATCCGCCGACATCCAAGGCCAGATTGTCTTTGTCGGATACGGCATCGTCGACTCGGCTCGAGGCATCGACGACTACGCCGGTGTGGACGTAAATAACTGCATTGTGCTGGTTCTGCGCGGCAAACCCGAGCACTACCCACCCCATTTCAGCCACGCCGACAAAGTGCGAATCGCACGAGAACGTGGCGCGCTGGGCTATCTCACGGCAACTGGTCCGATTCTCCAGCCCTACGAAGTCCGCCGCGGCGTCACAGGAAGCCCCAGCGCCTTCTATGGGCAATTACCCCTCGAGCTGGCCATTCCCGGAGCCTGGATCAGCACAGCGCTCGCCCAGGAAATTCTCTCGGAGTCGAAGGGGGAACTACCAAATCGCCTGCACGCTCTTCAAGAACGACTGAACCAATCACCTTCATCACAAGCCGTAGAGAGCAATCAATTTGCATCGATCCAGTGGAAGACGGTCAGCGAGGAAGGGCTCTTGATCAATGTGATTGGAATGATACCTGGCACCGGACCAGAGACGGTGATCGTCGGAGCCCATCGAGATCACTTCGGTCGCCCGGGAGGGATCCTCTTTCCAGGCGCAGATGACAATGCATCCGGAACAGCTGTCATCTTGGAGGTGGCACGAGCGCTCACAAAGGTTGAGCCGCGTCCCTCACGAACGATTCTCTTTATCTCGTTCAGCGGCGAAGAGCACGATCTCCTAGGGTCACGACTATATACGTCACGGCCCATTGTTCCACTAACAGCAACAAAAACCATGATTAACATTGATCATGCCGGCGTTGGGAACGGACGGCTCACCGTCGGTGTGACAGGCTTCGAGCAGGATGAGTTTCTGGAGGCTGGAAAGACCGCCGGAGTTCACGACAAAATCGATCTCTATGGATTCTTCCCCGGTGGTGACCACGTGCCATTCAAGGAGGCAGGTGTGCCGACGGTCACCGTCGTGAGCGGAGGTGTACATCCGCACTTCCATCAACCGACAGATACCGTCGAGACCATCGACCCAGAAATTTTACACACTGTGGCTCGGTATGTGTTGGCCGTGGTATGGCAACAAGCCTATGAGCCGTAACGCGTCAACGATCGTGCGGGAGGAAGGAATACCATTGGTACTGCAGTTCCTTCCTTACGGAAGAGGGTTACTCTCGTCAAAGAGTGTGGATTCAATCGGAGGCAAGGGGGCGGTTTGTCTCGGTGGCCCAGGCAACACGGTTGCCGTTCCTAGTTGATTCGCACCCTGGATAAGTCCGATGGACAACTGTGGCCCGAAAGTCATGATGGCCCCGCTCCACGCCTGCCCGGTTGTCGGATTTCGAAAGCTGTAGGATTCAAAATGCTGGCCCGGCGTGTAGAGAAAACCCTGCGTTCCCTGATTATCGATGTACAGTGTCCCCCCACCGAATTTAAATTGCGGCGCGACCCCGCCGGCCAGCGACTGACCACTTGAGGCGCCTGACAAGCTCTGCGCCAATGCAGTCGTGTCGGTGAAGAACACTCCTCCCACGACTATACACAGGAAACCGCCGATTGCACCGACCTGACGCAAGCAGGTGTTCTGCCCTCCCCTGAATGCACGCGCATGAATCTTCATGACAGGTTCCATCGAACACATTATAGTATGATCCTGGTTGAACTGTCGATCACGGAGGCGCCATGAATTTCAGATCCTCGACTCCCCAGCGTCTGACCATGATGCTCGCCGTCTTGTGGGGCATCGCGTCTCCATCTGATGGGTGGAGCTTGGACGTCACTCAACCAATACCCACGGAACGGCGGGAGACCGTCTCGCTGGCGGATGCAGCGGTTCGCGCGCTGCAGCACAACCTGGACATCACCATCAGCCGCCACACGAAAGAAAGCCGCCTGGCCGACATTATCGTTGAACAGGCTAAATTCGATCCAACCCTCAGCGTGAACGGCCAATATAACAGGACGGTGAACCCGCTCAATCGACCGGTGTTCGGCGGGACGTTAGGCGTTCTGAATGAGATTACGACATTCGACCAACGCAGTCATGCCTTTACCTTCGACGCCTCCACCAACCTCATTACCGGCGGCAATTTTGACATTAATTACAGCCCAGCCCGAAGCAGCATCAATCAAAATGTCGCCAGAGGATTTTTGTTCAATCCGTCATGGACTGGCGGCCTGGCCTTCACATTCACCCAGCCATTGCTCAGAAACGCGGGGATCGGAATCAACAAGACCTTTATCAGGGTCGCGCAAAATAATGCCCAGGTCGAGCAGCATGTTTTTCGAGACCGCGTCATGACCGTCGTCGCCACGGTGGAACAAACCTACTGGGAACTGGTCTTTGCGAATGAAAATCTGACCGTCGCGCAAGCCGCAATGAAAGCGGCTGAAGAACTCCTGGCGACGAACCGAGCTAAAGCCAAAGCGGGCATCATGTCGATCGTCGACGTGCTCCAAGCCGAAGCCGCAGTCGCGTCGAGAGTGGAGCAGGTGCTGGTGGCCGAGAAAGCCATTCATGATCAAGAGGATCAGTTGCGACGCCTCTTGAACCCGGGAGAAGACGAGCTGCGCCAAGATGTACGGCTCACACCGGCTGATTCTCCGATGACGCTCCTTGAGCCTATCAGTCTCCAAGAAGCGATCGATACGGCGATCGAACAGCGTCCGGAGATCGCTCAGGCCAAGAAAAATATCGAATCCGGCGAATTGAACAGGCAATTCGCCAGGAATCAATTGCTCCCGACACTGTCATTTCAAGGGACCATGGGACTCGCCGGACTGGGCACAGACTATGGCGACTCCTTTACCAAAAATTTCAGTGGTGACTTCTACAACTATGGAGCCGGGCTGGTCTTCAGCTATCCACTCGGCAACCGATCCGCCATCAGCACTTACAACAAGAGGAAACTCGAGGCCCAAAATGCCGAGGTTACACTCGCCAACGTCCGGCAGCAAATCATCGTCGGCGTCCGTGAAGCTGTACGCCGAGTCCAAACCGACTTCAAGCGCATCGAGACCACCCGGTCGGCACGCATCATGGCCGAGAAACAGTTGCAAGCTGAGCAGGAACGACTAAAAGTCGGGCTCAGCACGACGCGCTTCGTGCTTGATTTCCAGCGTGATCTCGCCACCGCTCAGGGCAACGAGGTGCGGGCCATCGTCGATTACAACAAGTCCTTGTCGAACCTCGCACGCCATAAAGCGACGACATTGGACCGTTATCAGCTCGAGCTCTCGTAGCACTCCAATGGCGTCCGGGCCAGACCAGCTGGCTCCAAAGCAAGCCTCTAATATGGGAGCAGCACTGGCGCTGCTTCCCATCGGAGCTACCTTCGGCTACTATTGGCTTCCCGCTTCCTTCCAGGAACAACTCCTCGTCCAATTTGCTCCGCAACTCCTGGCTTACATGGGGCTGGGCCTCTGGGCGACACGGGTGTCTCACATGCAGGCTCAACTCGGTCTGGAAAGGGGAAAGATCTGGAACGGATTCCGTTGGGGAGCCATGGTAGGACTGTTGTTGGGGGCGCTGAACACGTTCATCATTCTCGCCGTCTATCCCTCGCTCGGCTATGAGATCACTTTCTTAAAGCACACACCCCACGGTCAGCTTCCCATCCTCCTCATGGTGCCCTGGGTGATCTGCGGTATCGCGCTGTTCGTCGAGCTGAACTTCCGAGGCTTCATCTTGGGGCGTCTGGCAGAACTTGAATCCCACTGGAGGGGTGCTGATTCAAGCAGGCGCTTAGCACCGCTGGCTCTTGCAGTCAGCGCATTCACCTTTGCATTCGATCCCTTCTTGGTGAATACGTTTCAACATCTCCACTGGATCGCCCTGTGGGACGGCCTCATCTGGGGGAGCATCTGGCTACGCACTCGCAACCTCTACATCGCCATCGTTGCGCATGCGATTGAAGTCATGGTGATGTACAGTGCCGTGAGAACTGCGATCGGGTGACACGGAGGACACATCGTGAATGACTTCGCAAAATATGCGCTCTACTTTTTGTTAGGCGGATCGATTGTAAGCTTCTCCACATACCTTGGCTCACAGGGAAAATCGTTCCTCGCCGCCATGGCCAGCACCTTTCCTGCCATCACCGGCGTCACCTTTATCCTGCTCTACGCAAACGGCAGTGGCGCAACCACGGTCGATTATGCCAAGAACTTGCTGTGGTTCGTCCCGCCCTGGACTGTCTACGTCGTCGCCATGATTGTGGGCATTCCCCGCCTCGGATTCTGGCCAGCGATGGCTGGATCGCTCATCCTGTATATGGGATGTATAGGATTGCTGAGGATGATGGTGCGATAGGTCAGTCTAGACGGTTTCGCCAAACTGCAGTCGATTCATCTCTTCTAAGGCTGACACCATCTGATCAAGCGCTGCTGTGACGGACTGACTTGCGAGATGAGATGGGCCGTTGGCTCCGGCCCAGATATCCGGCGGATCGACTGTTTCGTGCACATTCTGACAGAATCGGCTAATCGTCTGCTTCCAGTAGATTGCGCCTGAGTCTTCATCGAGCAGCTGCACATGGTCTTGCGAAAAGGGCCCGTTGAACTGCCCTGCCCGCAGTCGCCACATCTCTTCCATCGCCTGCTGCCGTTCCGGCCCAAGCTCCAACCCGCTGGCGCGTTCGTTGAGCGACGCAAACAGCCCACCGACAATGTGATCGGCATGCGCCTCAGGAAACACGCCCACACAGGCCTGCATCAGCAGATACTTGTGGAACAGAAATACTTCGGCGCTGATGCGAGAATCATCTACGGAGGGAGCATAGGCCCGAGCAAGTTCACGGAGAGCCTCCGCCGAGGGTCCGCACAAGGCAGAACTGAGCAACGGCATAATGCGGCGGCCCAGTCCGAGATACTCGGCATTCGTGAGCTGTGTCATGAGTCCGGTTATTCGACTACAACAGCGGTGCCATTGGTACTCACCATCAACATGCTGCTGTTGGCGCCGATCGTTTCATAATCGATATCGATGCCGACGATCGCATTGGCACCCAAGTTCTTGGCCTGCTCTCGCATTTCTCCAAGGGCGATATCCTTGGCCTTGCGGAGTTCCTTTTCATAACCTGCTGATCGTCCGCCGACGATGTCCCTAACCGACGCGAAAAAATCACGAAAGATATTCGCACCTAGGATCGCGTCCCCGGAGACCAAACCTAGTGTAGTGATACATAAATAGCTTTACATATTATACAGTACGTGTATACTCCTCTCCAGAGGAGGACCGGACCATGCGTATCGCCCCTTCCATTCAGCTGACTGAACCCGAACGCCAGCAACTGGAGCAGTGGGCC
>JBGTNJ010000041.1:0-3335 GCA_041743145.1 Nitrospira sp.
AAACACCGACGGGGAACCGGCAAGGCGATCATCGCCACCGCCCGAAAATTGCTCAACACCATCTTCCACACTCTCAAACACAAATGGGTGTTCAAAGATTTCCCAAATTTCAAACTTTTACCTTGCAACCAATCATAGGAGGCGGCTTATGCTTCTCAGGTCCAGATACCATGTCGTGGCGACGACGGGGTTGATCCTGTTGCTGGCGGGTTGTGCCGATACGGACTTTATCATGCGCCCACCCGCACCAGAGAAACTTCCACCGACTGACACGCCGACCCCTGAGACCATGGAGTCCGTCATTACCGTACCGGTTCAGCTGGACCTGTCAGACTTTCTCCAGGCCGCAAACAATCCAACCGTGATCGCCAAGCAGGTGGATCACTGGAGGAGCCTGATCAAGCACCCGAAAGGCGGGGAGTTCAAATATTACGCAGAGCGCGGTGATTTTACGATCGAGCAGTCTGGTTCGCAGGAGGCTGGTGGCGCAAGGCCCAGTGTGCCGAGCCAACCTGGGTCGCTCGGCGATTGGTGGAAAGGGATCGATCTCTCCGGATCGTCTCTTTATGTGAGTGCCCCCCTTCGCTATAAGATCGGCTTTCGTCCGCAAGGTGTGGGTACCGCACCAGGGCAGTGTGGCGACGGTTCCGATTGGCCAAAACGCGCCGCACTCACTGGCAACATCGCCCTGGCGATGACTCCAAGTTATGGTGTAGCGGCCTCGGTGCGTGGGGTCACCGTCACTCCGCTTGATCCCTGTCGGTTGTCCATCGCAGATCTGGACGTACAGGGGACGGTCAACGCCAAACTCTCGGATCAGGTCACAGGCGGACTCAATCGTGCCGTCTCGCATCTCAACGCACTGACTGTCAAATCCCGCGCAGAGGAGGTCTGGAGCGCGTTGCGCAATCCGATCCCATTGGAAGAAGACGTCTGGCTCCTGCTCAACACCGACAAAGTGGGGCATCGTGGATTTTCAAAGGAGGGGCACCTCCTCACTGACACCCTTGAGATCACCGCACATCCAGTGATTGTCCGCGGCGCCGAGCCGTTTACGACGCCCGCTGCACTTCCCCAACTCAAGACGGAGCCTTCGTCGGCAGATTTTCGAGGCGTTGCTGATGTTCAAGGAGGCGACTCGGAGAGTCAACCGGGTTCCAAAAATTTTCATGTCCTGGCCGATGTCCAGATCGACTATGGCACGTTCTCCAAGAGGGTTGCCGATCGGCTCCGAGGGAAGCGCATCGTCCATACACGGTACTTTATTCGAGTGACCGGCGCCAAGGTTTCCGGCCTCGGGGCCAATCAAGTGCTGCTGCGCGTTGATTTCGCGGGAGATGCGCACGGGCATCTGTATTTGATCGGAAAGCCGGAGATCAACACAATGACGCAGACGGTCTATCTCAGTGGGCTCCGCTATGATCTCAAGACGGCGCAGCTGCTCCAGGACGGAGCCCCCGATTGGCTCCATCATGCGCCGCTCCGCGAGGTGATTACCCCAGAAATCATGTTCGGCGTGAAGCCGATGGTCGATCACTGGCGGGACCTTCTGCAGACCGGGCTCAATCGGACGTTGAATCCGACCGTCTCACTGCAAGGAGCCGTGACGTCGATGGCAGGGATCGCCGTGTTCGCCGATACAGATGCGCTTCATGTTCACGCAGTGAGTGATGGAATACTCAATGTGATGGCAGACAGCGAGCCCTAAATCGCTTAGCTGAAGATCTCGTGGCTGCTTTTGTCATCGAGGGTCTGTTGCCAGACATCGGGCACTCTGTCCTATAGCAGCCTATCCTGCAGCGAGTCCAATCGGCACGCATCGGAGCAGATTACCTCAATCCTGCACTGGCCGAGGTGTGTGCTGAATTCATTTTGTCCTGGGGTTGCCCGTGCGGACTGAGGCAGTTGCTTCATACAAACTGACTAGAGCTAGAGGCTTGTTTTCCCATCGTGATTGCGTATCCAACACTGGCCTCTGTACGTTGATACATGGTCACCAAATATTCACCTGATGGCCAGTCGTAACCGTTGCCCTCGCCACAAGGCGTATAACACGGGAATCACCAGCAATGTGATCACCGTCGAGCTGACCATCCCGCCGATCATCGGTGCGGCGATCCGTTTCATCACATCGGCCCCGGTGCCGGTGGTCCAGCTTGGTGGTGTACCGTCATCTGTCGAATACATTCGTGGGTTGGCAGATTGTGACATTGAGCGCAGTAGGTGCTCAACACACTTGCTCCCTGACTTTCCGGTTCCGGAAGATTGTGAGGCTCGGTGCCCGGCGGCAAGGTCCCTGTCATCATCCCTTGTCTCATGTCTTTCATTGTCTTGAATCCATCATGCCCTGACCTGTCCCTCCGCACAGAACCATCAGGGGCATGGTGCGAGGACAACAGAACCCCGGCCAGAAAAGACTCGACACCACCAAAGGCCAAAACAATCATTCTGAGTAGTCGGCCGCTGTTCTCATTCATCTGACCTCCACTGAAACCCTCGGGGGAACCCACCGCGTCGGTCTTTATTCTTGACCGTGTATCCCGCTCTCTTTTTGCTCCTCGCTCACCATGTTGACACGGGTAGGCTGCGATTGGCTTTGAGCCAACAGAGACCGGCCACGCCACAGCATGTACAAGACCGGAATCACGATCAGGGTGAGAATCGTCGAGCTCACCATGCCCCCAATCATCGGCGCCGCGATCCGTTTCATCACATCGGCGCCAGTCCCATGGCTCCACATGATCGGCAGGAGGCCGATGATGATGGCCGAGGCGGTCATCATCTTGGGTCTGACTCGCTGGACTGCCCCCTCGATGATGGCCTCCCGAAGGTCGGCCGTTGAGTGGAGACGGCCCTCTCGCTGTCGGCGGTCATAGGCTTCATCCAGAAAGATGATCATGATAACCCCTGTCTCGGCCGCCACTCCGGCCAGCGCGATGATCCCGACCCAGACCGCCACGCTCAAGTGATAGTGGAGAAGGTTGAGGAACACGACCGCGCCCACGGCCGCGAACGGCACCGACAGGAGGACAATGAAACTTTTCGTCACTGATTTGAAATTCAGGTAGAGCAGCACGAAAATGAGCAGGATCGTGACTGGCACCACCACTTTCAGCCGAGCTTTGGCTCGTTCGAGATACTGAAATTGCCCACCCCACACCAACGAATAGTTGGGCGGGAGCGTGACCCGTTCCCGGATCAGCCGCTGCACCTCTTCGACGTAGCCGCCCAAATCGCGTCCTGCGACGTCCACAAAGACGATACCAGCGAGTGAGCCATTTTCATCGCGAATCATGGGAGGTCCGGTGGCCATGGTGATCCGAGCCAGCTGCGCC
>JBGTNJ010000042.1:0-20551 GCA_041743145.1 Nitrospira sp.
GTGTTGGAGGCCTTCAGATACGCTTGCTGGCTCCAGATCCCGCCCGTGCGGGTGAACACATAGGCTGCGCCACTATCCGGGGCGCTGTTATCGGCTTGGTTCCCATTGATCCCCGTGGCCGCACTGTCCTCAAAGCGAGCGCCCACGACCATCGTGTCGCCGTCTAGGGCGATGTTAGTCCCGAACCAGTCGCCGGCCCCGGTGTTGGCCGCCTTCAGATAGCCCTGCAGGATCTTCGGCACGGTTTGAGGAGTCTCAGCCGAGGCGCTACTCTGCATTGTCACGGTTGCCAGAGTCAGGCAGGCCAGGATTAGCACGGGCATGATCCCCAGGTCGTTAGATAGAATGGTCAAGCGATCTGTTGCAAACATAGCGATCTCCTGTTTTCAGTCGTGGGGCATTTTGAAATAGCATCTTCACATTTTCGTCAAGCAAGGACTGGTCAATAGCGAACACCTCTCACTTGAGCCTGGGCGTCATACAATCAGTTTCGAAAGTTTCGTGCGGTGGCTCATCGTTGGATTCAAACGAACCCACTTGCACTTGTTTTCTAAGCTTGGCACCGAAAGGAGCCTTGGTGGAACCGGCACTTACCCTAGGAGGTTGATGAGGCGCGATGAGGATCTGCAACAAGGCGGTCTCTTTAGTTATCTCTCACCCGCGACGCGGGTGCCGGAATGATGCTTCATCTAGCTGGGTCTCACTGAAATGATAGGGGATTCGCCTCAGCCAGAGGGCAGAACCTTGGCAATCACTCTCCTGGCGGGAAACGACGGCGAGTGTGGCACAAAACTAAAGCACGATCAGATCGTATTGCTCAAGATGCAACTAACTATCCAGGGTGATGACGATCTTCGCCGAACAATCTCGTTCCAGCACTTCTAGTCCATTGCGTTCTTCATCTTGCAGCAACCCGATGCATCCCCTGCGGTCCATTCGCCAGTCGGTCGACCCCGCCTTGGTGGCCTTGTCGCCCATGCTGGCAAAGCTGTACGCCCACATCATCGGTTGGCCTTCGATTGCGCCGGAGAAGTTCCTGCGGGCGCGGTTGCTGCAGGTCCACTGAGACGCACAGGGGATTCTGATCGTGGAGGGTCAGGCTCGCCCCGTGACATCCGTTTTGATAGGTGACCCCAATATTGATGCGTGCCGAACGACGAAAGCAGGCAGATCCAAGACGAGCTGTAACTAGCCCCGTCAGTCACCAGCATGTTCGAGAGCCATAAGCCCTTGTTCGTGACAGCGATATCTTGAACCTTGCTTATTTCCGACGTGACAAGGAACGCAATCCGGTATCTAATTCAGTGGATGCACGACACCGGCGAAGTTCAGTAAATCGGTGATCTCGAAGTCTCCAGGGGTAGCCGACGGCAAAGTCGGTTTAAAGTTCTTCTCGACCACCAAAAATGAGTCCTGATCGGTGTTCAGCAGTCCAATAAACACCTCGCCGACGATCCGGCTTCCGACCGGCCCCAAGCGCAAGCCGTCCTCGAGGACTTCGGCCTCCTTCAAGATGTAATACCAGAGCGGGGTGCTTCGGTTCATGCCGAACGGGGTCAGTTCGGCAAGTTGCTCGGCCGTCAGCACCTGAACACCCATCGCGCGGGCAATCGCTTGCCCTGACGGAATCCCAAAATTGACCTGCCGGATGAGATTGCGGGAGGCCAGCGATAGGATTCCGTCCGAGGGCATCCCGGGCACCGGTGGCCCAGGGAGCTGCATGAGCCGACTCGAAAGTTTCGTGTCGATCCGCTTGTTCCGGAGGGGGTTGGTGTTATCCAAATTGAAGAACGTCTGCCAGTCGACGAACCGACGTGGCGCGCGTTTGCCGCCGCGCAAGTCGTTGGGATCGGGATCGTTCCGATCGGCTGAAGCGTCGAAGATGGACAGCGCGACCGTTGGCCCTCCATCCGGTCCAAAATTCGCCCGATAACTGGGACGCACTTGCGAATGGCCGAACCGGTAGGCGGCCACCGCAAACTCAACGGGGATCAGCGGATCGCCTTGCGCATTGCGGAATACGGAGTCTTGGGTCCGGTCACCGACCCGGTAAAAACGCGGCCCGTTCTGCAAGAGTTCATTCACCCGCTCCTGCCCGATCGTCAACGGCAAAAATTGGTGGAGAATGATCCATTGGTAGTGCCAGGTCACCTGACGGCGCGCCTCGTTGAAACGCTCCCTGCCCGAACGAGCCGCTTGGGCGGGATCCGAGCGCAATCGATCGACCACAGCATTGTGAAACTTCAGCATGGCCAAGTGGAACTGACTGAGGATGAGGTTTCCGTCGTTGCGGCTGTCGGCGATGATGGCCTTCGTGTTGGCATCGCGTGGGAGGTCGAATCGCACCGCGCCTTTTCTAGAGACTTGCTTGGATCCTGGGATGACCTCGACACGGAATTTGATGTCTCCTGAAGTGGTCTCGTACAGTTCAGGCGACCTGTCGGGGCCATCACCATACAGACAATCGAGGTCCAATTTGGCGGTGCGCAAATTCGTCGTCCGTCGGGGATCAGCTTGCTCGAGGAGCGGCTCCTCCTCGGTACGTGCGAGATCGTGCGCGACGAACTGACCGAAGAACGTGAACCCTGCCGTCATATTTGGATTGTCGGGATTGATACCGTTGGTCTGGCCGTCCCGCGCATCGAGGAGACCTCCTCTCACGCCGAGCTGATTAGCCTGTTCCCGGGCTTCATCGGTCGGAGGCGTAAAAGGCGGCAACGTTGGAAACAGGCGGCTGAAGACATTCCCAGAAACGGAAGGGCTGCTGGGGTCGGTCCCAGGCGAGGTGTTGGTCTCCGCTGGCTGTTCAGGGCCGCAAGATACCAAGATAGCGAATAGACCAGCAAGACCGACTGCAATAAAACCTAGCACTCGAATCTGCATGGTATGTCTCCTGCGGAAATGGCACTGACTCGGGTTGAACAAATAGCTCTAATGCATTGTTTCAGATCTGCGTATTCCTACACAGCGGGGTCAGATTTATACATCATTGTCCATTCAAAAATAAAGCGGATGGACTAGGCTAAACACTAGGGGGTCATATACTTAATGCTTAACATTTAATCACATGTGCAACACTACCGGTTCCTAGCCAGACCGAGGAAGTCGCCTTCCATCCGAGTCACCTGGTGCCTTTCATTGATGTCAGCGATGATCCGTTCTTACAGGGCCGGCTATTCAGTTACCAGGACACACAACTCAATCGCCTCGGCAGACCGAATTTCGCGCAGGAAAACGATTGCACAGGTCAGGGCCTTCTTGGGAGGGGCCACGGAAATCGCTTTCCGGGTACCCTAGGCGGGACGGTCTCGACTCATAAAGCGGGTGCTCAAGCGGGTTGGCTATGCCGCACACGGACGGAGAGATAAGAGGTGTGGCTCCGCGAACTCGAGCCCATGACCGGGCTGTCACGTCAGCAAGTGGATGCCATGAAGATTGTTGTTGACAGTATCGGACGCAAGGCCGTTCAAGCGCTCAGGAAGCGTGCGGATCTATTGGCCGATCTGGGAGCAGAAGGATAGAGTCTTAACAAAGAAAGGGGGTGAGTGGGATGAGTGAGCCAATTAGCAAACGGTTGTACAGCGTGAAGGAGGCCGGGAAGTATCTCGGTCGAAGTCAATGGGGGATTCGGTATCTGATTTGGGAAGGGCATCTTCCGCAAGTCCGACAGGGACGGCGTGTGATGGTCGACATTGTGGACATGGATAAGTTCATTGAGAAACACAAGAGGGAGAGCAACGATGGGTATGATCTATCGCAGGAAGAAGCGGGACCCGACAACGGGTAACCTTTTAGATGTCGGCCCGTACTGGATGAAATACTACATTGAAGGAAGACCGATTCAGGAAGGCACCAAAACCTTCGATCGTGCTGAGGCCCTCAGGATCTTAAAGGAGCGAGAGGGCGATGTGGCCAACGGGCTGTATAGTGGACCGAGGATCCATCGGACTCGGTTCGAAGATCTTGCGGACCTAATAAAGCAGGACTATGAGATGAACAAACGAAAGACGGCTAGCCGGTTGGGAGAATACATGCTCCATCTGAGGCCTTTTTAACAAAGATGCGTGCGGTCAGAATCACGAGCGAACGAATCAAAGCCTACATCGTCAGGCGGCAGAATTATGGGGCAGGGAGCGCCACGATCAACCGTGAACTTGGGTGCCTCAAGCATATGTTCCGATTGGGTTTTGAGCAAACCCCTCAACTGATTGGGCGCGTACCCCATATTCCCTTGTTGAAAGAGTACGATATCCGATCAGGGTTCTTTGAGCATGAAGACTTTCTTGCACTGAGAGTGGCCTTGCCTGATTACGCACAGGTTGCCGTCAGCCTCGCCTATTGCAGCGGTATGCGAATAAGAGAGGTGTGTTCCATCCAGTGGCGGCAGATCAACTGGACCGAGGGAAAACTCTTTCTTCACGCACAGGATACGAAGACGAATACTCCACGGATGTTATTCCTCACAGGTGATTTGCATCGAGTCCTGCGGACACGGAAAGTCCGGTGCGATAAGAAGTGGCCTGCGTGCCCGTGGATCTGCCATCGAGGAGGGATTCGCCTACAGACCTTAAGTCACTCCTGGGGGAAAGCGTGCGAAGCGGTGGGTCTCGGGCAGATGGTGGAGGATACCACCAAGCGGCGCAAGGTCTGGCAGGGCAAGATCCCGCATGACTTCAGACGCACTGCCGTTCGGAATATGGTCCGGGCTGGTGTACCTGAGAGGGTCGCGATGGCGATTTCTGGGCACAAGACTCGGAGCATGTTCGACCGCTACAACATCGTGAACGAAAAAGATCTGCAACAAGCTGCACAGTCATTGACTGCCTACTTCGAAAAGCAGACGGTTACACTCGCGGTTACACTGGCTGAATTGAGAGGGGAGAGCAACGGCTCTGTAAGCTGCCAAGAGGTTGAAACGTCAGCGGAAGTTGTGGAGCTGGCGAGAGGAATCGAACCTCCAACCTGCGGTTTACAAAACCGCTGCTCTGCCGATTGAGCTACGCCAGCCCGCTGGTGACAGGATGTCTCCACATCGTGTCGCACAGTATCAATAGGCTCAAGAGCCTGTCAAGAAAACTCCCCCGTGTCAGGGTGTTGCCCAATAGTTGATATGACTTGCTTTGCCTTCCGCAGATTATTATTCTAAGCCCGCTGAGAATTTCGTATTCCAAATGGATCGAGATGGATTAAGTATGAGCCAAGTTCACGTGCTGGTTGTCGATGATGATCCCGCTTTGCGCGAGATTCTGCAAGAAGCGCTCATGCGGGAAAGCTATAACGTTTCTACTGCGGAGGACGGTACAGAGGCCATTCAGGCGGTGAAAGATAGTGTGGTTCACATCGTCATCACGGATTACCAATTGCCCGATATTGATGGGCTTGAGGTCATCGACCGTCTTTCCAAGCTTGACGCGAAGATCATTCCCATCGTGATGACCGGATTCGGCACGATTGAAACGGCCGTCCGTGCTATGAAGTCCGGGGCGTTTGATTTTATTACCAAACCGTTTGATCTCGAAACTGTCGCGGTGGTTGTTCGGAAGGCTGCCGAATTTCATCGGCTGCGGCAGGAGAACCATCTCCTGCGACGGGCGGTGCGGGATCAGTATCGATTGGAACAATTGGTGGGTGTCAGTGAACCCATGCAGCAGGTGCTGGAGTTTGTTCAAAAGGTGGCCGATAGCGACAGCACGGTGATGATACAAGGCGAAAGTGGCACGGGCAAAGAGTTGGTAGCCCGAATGCTTCATTTCAATAGTCTGAGAAGAGATCGGCCATTGGTTCCCGTGAACTGCGGCGCGATCCCTGAAAACCTGCTTGAATCGGAACTCTTTGGGCACGAGAAGGGTGCCTTCACCGGTGCAACGCATGCGCGCATGGGTCGTTTTGAACTAGCCCATGGAGGCACGATTTTTCTGGATGAGATCGGCGAACTGAGCCTCCCATTACAGGTGAAGCTTCTTCGAGTGCTGCAGGAGCGGGAATTCGAGCGAGTGGGTGGGAACCGGACCATTCACGTCGACGTGCGCATCATTGCTGCAACAAATCAAGATCTGGAAATAATGGTTGAAGAGAAGCGATTTCGGCAGGATCTATTCTATCGGCTCAATGTGATTCCCATTGTCATTCCACCACTCCGAGAACGCCGTACCGATATTCCGCTCCTGATCGACCACTTCCTCACCCGGTTTAATCAGAGTAAACACACTGAGGTCATCGGCCTTGATGACGAGGCACTTCGCCTGCTGACCGAATACGATTGGCCGGGGAATATTCGGGAATTGGAAAATATGATGGAACGGCTGACTGTCCTCAAGAAGCGAGGCATTCTGTCTTCCGAAGATCTTCCTCAAAAGATCAGTCGGAGATCGATCATCCCCGAGCTGAAGGAACAGTTCATACGGCTGAGCGAGGATGGCATTCATCTCTCGAGAGAGGTTGAGCAGTACGAAAAACATCTCATCATGGAGGCGTTAAAGAAAGCCAACGGCGTCACCGCTCGAGCAGCCCAGTTACTCCACCTCAATCGAACGACATTGGTTGAAAAGCTTAAGCGCAAAGGTGTCGATCCGCGATCGCAGGTGGAAACCCTTCCATTATGGCCACGGACCTCCAGTCAAAAGATTGACGACCTCACAACATAGTCGACGCCAATCCTGACGCGATTCTTCCGCGGGCACGATTCCTCCAGAAAAGTGTCCTGATTTCCTTAGAGTTTTTTATAGGTGTCTAGGGCATGAGCCTTGCTGGTGTCCTATCGCCGTGCATAAGTTTAACTTGCGATATAGTCAGGTGGTGCTTTCGATGGCCGTCTGGATGGCGTTCCTTCCGTTGGCGATCGGTGAGTCTGCGCCACTATCTGAAGGCAAGCCTACGATGCAAGATCCAGCGTCGATTGAAAGGCTTGTCCAGCCCCTGCCCGATGATGGGCCAAGACCGGAAGGTCAATCCTCCGGGATTGATGCACTGGCATGGCAGGAAGGCCAATCTGCCTACAAGAAGAACGCCTGGGTGCAGGCGCAACGATTCTTTGGGAAGATCGTGAATGATCATTCCGATAGCTCGCTTGTCCCATCGGCCAAAGCTTTCTTGGTGGAGTTATCGCTTCGGGATGAGTCGTCCGGACACAATCGATCCGAGGCCATTCAGGAATACAAGAAACTCCTGCGCGACCATCCCCAGTCCTCCAACGCGAGGAGAGCAGAGTGGCGGATCGCGGATTTGTACTTTGAACAAGGGTGGTATCAAGAGGCACAGGCGTTTTACGAGCAAGCCATGGCGCATTCTCTCCATCTTCCGTTTGACGGGAATCGAGCCTTACTTGGGCTTGGACATACGTTCATGGCCACGGGGAAATGGAGGGATGCCGAGCATGCGTTTGCGAACGTGCGAAAGCGAAGTGAGAACCAGCAGTTGCTTCAGGGCGCTACGTTGGGATTGGCTCACGCGCTGTTCAAGCAGAAACGATTCTCAGACGCGCAGGCCTTCTACGATCTGAGCTATCGGCGATGGCCGGAGCTCTTACGGGGCGATCCCATAGCACTTCAACGGTACGCGGTTACGGAGGTCGAGCTGCATCATGATGCCTCCGCGCGAGAACTGATGCTGCTCTTCTACAATTTGTATCCACGCCATGGATATGCGCCTAGGGCGCTGCTACATGTGGCCGAGAACTTGCGGAGTGCCGGTCAGCGGCCTCGTGCCGAGTTTATATATGCCCTTATTCCGTTGCTGTACCCACAAAGCGAGCTGGACTCCACGGTCAAGTTACGACTCGCCACGCTACTCTCTGAGCACAATGTATCAGCCGAAGGTAAGATCCTGAGCCCAACGGTTGGGGCCATGATCCACAACGTGCCGGTTCCGATTCAGACCGCTGCTTCCCATCGAACACTGATGGAGGAAATCGCGATTCGAGAAGGTGATAATTCCACAGGGAGCGAGGCGCTGTTTTATCTGGCGCAAGAGTACGAAAGGGCAAGCGATCTCAATCGTGCCCTCCGCACGTACAAGGAAGTCACCTTTCGCGTCGCGGATGGAGGCGAATCCTGGGCCATGAAGGCTTCGGAGCGTCTATCGGCGCTCTTGATACCCTGGATTGAGGCCGCGATCGCGTCGCATGATGATTGGACGGTCGTTAGTTTGTTTCATCGACATGGAGCTATGGCCGAGCAACGGTACGCGCGTTCCCCGGTGCTGCTGGAAATCGCTGAATCCCATCGACGTCTGGGGTTCACTACCGAAGCGGTACGACTGCTTCAGCAAATGATCCAGGTCCAAAAAGACTCAGCGCTGGTTGAGCCAGCCTTAGTCGGCCTTGGAAAGAACTATTTAGATCAGCGGGATGCGGAGGCCGCCAGAAAAGTACTTGAGGGATATCGGTTCCAGTTTCCCATCGGAAGATACGAAGGGGAGGTCCTACAGCTTCTTATCAGCGCCATGCGGCAACAGCGGGATCTACAAGGCCTTCTCCACCTTTGCCGAACGTGGCTCTTGCGCCATCCGGTTCATCCTGAGCGCCCTGTCATGTATCTGCAGCTGGCCAAGACTTTGGAGGAACTGGAAAAGCTTGATGAGTCCGCGCTTGCATTCGAAGAAGCGTTCAAATCCGGCGCGACACAGTCAGCCAAGACCTTGCTGCCCTACGCGGACATCTTGTCTCGGTTGAATCGACATGAGCGAGCGATCGCAGCCTATCAATCAGTCTTAGAAAAGAAACCGAATGCTCATCAGGCCGAATGGGCGCGTCTGCAAACGGCCAAACATTGGACGGCGCTGAAACAATATGATCGCGCCACGATCGCACTGGCAGAACTCGACGTCGCCGCCGACCAGATGGTCAACCGCATAGCTGCATCTCTCAAGAACAGTCTGCAAACAGCCAGGCGATCTCGTCAGGCGGAGGGGCTATGACGACCTCGACGACAGGGCAACCGGAGGAACGAGAACTGCTCCAGGCAGCCTTCAGGAGTTTTGATGAGGCCGCTCAGACACTGCAACAGTCCTATACTGCGTTGACGGCACGTGTGGAGCAGATGGATGTCGAGCTGGCGCACAGCAATGAAGCGCTTCGCCGACAGCTTTGCGAGAACGAGGCGATGCGGATGCATCTCAATGGCATTCTTGAATCATTATCCACGGGAGTGTTGGTGGTAGACGAGTGCGAGGTGATTACCCGTAGCAATTTGGCCGCTGAGGTAATGTTTGGTGCCACTGGGGCGGAACTGCACGACCGCGTGGCGTCAGAGGTCCTCACCAGTCTAGGTGTGAGCGTATGTGATCGCCCTCAACGTCTCGGGCAGACCGTGGTCTCAATCAGTCGGGTGCCGCTACGCAAAGACTCAAGCGGCGGTTCCAGTCACCTGATTCTGATTCAAGATGTCACCCGTATCTATCAGCTTGAAGAACAATTGCAGCGCAAGGATCGACTCGCCGCAATGGGGGAGCTGATCGGTCGGATCGCTCACGAAGTCAGAAATCCATTGGGTAGCGTCGAGCTCTTCGCGTCCATGCTTCAACGAGATCTTGCCAAGGATTCTTCTGCCAAGCGGTATGCTGAGCAGATATCACAGGCCGTCCAATCGATGGATCGATTGCTCGCTAATCTCTTGCTGTACACGAGACCGGCGCGTATGGCTCGTGGATGGCACTTATCCGAACCGTTAATCCACGATTCCATTAAGTTGGCGGCTCATGCGATCACCAGAGTGCCGATAGAGATTCGCTTGGACATCGATCAAGACATTCCTTCGCTCTGGTGTCACGATGGACAATTGAAGCAAGTAATCTTGAACCTAGTTGTCAATGCCGTTCAGGCCATGCCCAACGGAGGTCTTTTAACGATCAGCCTCCAAAAAGAACTGCCGCAGACGCTTGGAATACCATCCGTTCGACTGACTGTGCGTGATTCCGGTGTGGGCATTGACCCGGATCATCGGTCACGTGTGTTTGACCCCTTCTTTACGACGAAGGATGAGGGAACAGGCCTCGGTCTCGCAATCGTTTATTCCATCGTCGATGCGCACCAGGGACGGATCGATGTTCACAGTACGATTGGGCAGGGCACTACGTTCACGATCATCCTACCGCATCCGTCGATGGTGTCAGCCTCAGGCGAGATTCAGATCTCGACGAGGAAAGAAAGTGAATCAGAAGAAGGCGAGCATATCAACTGCGAGATGGCGTTAGCAGAGGAGTGGCTGCATGAATGAACGTGAGAAGAACGGTCCTCTGGTAGACAATAACGAGGAAAGCGAACGCGTCCTGATCGTCGACGACGACCCATCGATGCGAACGGCGCTGATGGAGACGGTCAAGAGACTCGGGTATGCGGTCCAAGGAGCGGTCGATGGGAGTGATGCTATGGAGCGCCTCGTCCGGTTTCGTCCATGGTTAGTGCTGACCGACCTCAGGATGCCGCGACTGAGTGGTCTTGACTTGATCAAAGAGATCAGGTCGCGCGCGCCGCAGGTCACGATTGTCCTCATGACGGCGTATGGGACGATCGAAACAGCCGTGGAGGCCATGAAGCTTGGCGCGAGCGAGTACCTGCTCAAACCATTTTCAATGGACGTCCTGGAGCGCATGATTGTGAGTCTCAAGGCGGGACAAGAAGAAGGTCTCCCTGCCGGTCCACCTGTTCAATCGACAGAAAGCCGCGCCATTTTAACCCAAGACCCAGGAATGGTCAGACTCTTGAGTACGATCGAGGGAGTGGCCGCAAGCCAGGCCACGGTGTTGATTCATGGGGAAAGCGGCACGGGTAAAGAGCTTCTGGCTCGGTTTATCCATGCCAGAAGCCCGCGGGCCCATCGGCCGTTTATCGCTGTCAATTGTGCAGCCCTGCCGGATGGCCTACTGGAGAGTGAACTGTTCGGGCACGAACGCGGAGCATTCACCGGTGCCTTGATCAGAAAAATCGGCAAGTTCGAAATGGCCCACACCGGCACACTGCTTCTTGATGAAATCAGTGAGATGAATCTGCCCCTTCAAGCGAAGCTGCTGCGTGTGCTCCAAGAGCGCGAGGTGGATCGGATTGGAGGGCGCGATCCGGTTCCAGTCAATATTCGCGTGATCGCCACGACAAATAGGGCGCTGTACCGTGAGGTAGAAGCTGGCCGCTTTCGGGAAGATCTCTATTATCGTCTCAATGTGTTTCCCATTACCGTTCCGCCGCTGCGTGAGCGCGCGATCGATATTCCCCTGCTTGCCCGGAATTTTTCGACTCAATCGGCACTCAGAAACGGGCTCACGCCGCCGACTCTGTCGGAAGACGCTTTGGCACATCTGCAACGGTTGGCGTGGAAGGGAAACGTACGCGAATTAGAGAATGTGATGGAACGGGCGGTTCTGTTGGCGGGAGATGGATCAATCCTTCCTGAACATTGTCCATCGGAAACGTGTGACGAAACGGTGGGACAGCTAGTCCGCCCTCAACAACCGGCCAACGGTTCACTGTGGGAGATGGAACGGGAGCTGATTTTCAAGACCCTCGCTCGTGTGAAAGACAACCGCACCCACGCGGCGAAAGAACTGGGGATCAGCATCCGTACGTTACGAAACAAGTTGCGGGAATATCGTGAGTGCGACAGGCCATTGTCCATTCCGATGTCATGAATGAGGCAAAAAGTGCCGATCGGCAAGTTTCTGCTAGGCAGTTTATTAGATCAGTGGGAAAGTCAATGGGGGCACGGAAAATGGCCCAAGGCCGGTGTCGGAAACTGATCTTGGCCTGAGTCGAAGTGTTGAGTCAGGCATTAGGGTTGCACAGATTTGCAGGTGGCCCGTCGTTGTGCGGGAGAAGGGAGGCTGGGTTATGACGATCTTTGACCGAACCATAGGGCTGTTGCAGCGGACGCTTGATCTCCGCAGTGCACGACAACGGGTCATCGCTTCGAATTTAGCCAATGAAGAAACTCCAGGCTATCGTGCCTCAGAATTAACATTCATGGACCAAATGCAGTCTGCACAGAAAGGACGTCTGCCGATTGTGTTAGCGGCGACTCAATCTCGGCATTTTGGGGTGCGTGGTCCTCAGGGGATCCAAGCAGTGACGGGGAAACTTAGCGAAGTGCCGGCCGGCGATCTCCCTCTTGACGCCAACTCCGTCAATCTTGAGCTGGAGATGGCCAAGCTCTCCGAGAACGCGATGCAGTACAACGCTGCCGCCACGATACTGGCTGCCAAGTTTCGAGGGTTATTGAGCGCCATACGAGACGCACGATAACGGCTTATCGTGACGGCGTTGATGTCTTGCCGTTGGTTGGTGCTAGTTCACTAGGTAGAGGAGGTGTGGCATGGAGATGTCCGACAGCCTTGCAGTATCGGTGTCCGGTTTGGATGCCCAACGGCGACGACTCAATGTCATCGCCAGCAATCTGGCGAACGCGCAGTCGACAAAGACTCCCAATGGTGGGCCGTATAAACGTCGGGATGTTGTCTTCCGCTCAACAGCGGTTCCTAGCTCGTTTCAGCGGGCCTTCCGTCAAGTCGCTGCTGGGTCTTCCTCTCATGCACTCGAAGGAGTCTCGGTGGTGAGAGTGGTGGAAGATCCCAAACCAGGACAACTGATTTATGATCCACATCACCCGGATGCCAATCCTAAAGGGTTCGTCCGTCTTCCAAACGTCAACGTCATGGAAGAGATGGTGAACATGATCGGCGCATCACGGGCCTATGAAGCCAATGTGCAAGCGATCAATGCGACGCGCGCCATGTGGAACAAGGCGCTTGAGATTGGGAGGTAGAGATGAGTCAGCTGTATGGTGTGACATCCGGCATTGCTCCCATTGCCGATGTGGGGCAAGCAGGGTCGGCAGGAGCTGCCGGCACCTCAGGAACATCCGGGTTCTTGGACTCCCTCAAGTCGGCGATTGGGAAAGTCAATGATGCAGAGATGGAAGCTGGTCGAGCCATCGATTCCCTCATGACCGGCGAAACGCAGGACATTCACCGCACGATGGTCGCGTTACAGCAGGCGGATGTCTCGTTTCAACTCATGATGCAGATCAGAAACAAGCTGGTTTCGGCGTATGAAGAAATTCAACGGATGCAGGTTTGATTCAACGGGCACAATGAGGGTGCGAGGCCGGTATGCTGTCTAAGTTCACCATCAATCAACGGATGATCATCCTCGTTGCCTTGGCGGGGTCTGTTGCTGGTCTCATCGCCCTTACGCTATGGACTCAGCAACCAGACATGCAAGTGCTGTTCACCAACCTCGGGAGTGAAGATGCCGCGGCCATCATCGACAAGCTCAAAGAGACAAAGGTGCCGTATGAAACAACCGGTGGTGGGTCGACCGTGCTGGTTCCTAGCGACCAGGTCCACGACTTGCGGCTTCAACTTGCGACGCAAGGGCTTCCGCACGGAGGCGGGGTTGGATTTGAGATTTTCGACCGAACCTCAATCGGCATGTCGGAGTTTGTCCAAAAACTCAACTATCGTCGAGCGCTACAGGGTGAGTTGGCGAGGACTATTGCACAGATGCCGGAGGTAGAACGAGCTCGGGTCCATCTCGCCATCCCAGAACGCCGATTGTTCGCGAGCGAGCAGGAAAAAGCGCGCGGGTCCGTCATCCTGACGCTTCGCAATGGACAACAACTGGGTCAAGCACAAGTGCAGGGAGTGATTCATCTCGTGTCGAGCAGCGTGGAAGGGTTACAGGCTCGGGATGTAACTATTGTAGATGGGCATGGCCGCATGTTGTCGGCCACGATGACGGATGATGCGTCCGGCTTGACCAACTCGCAGCTTGATTATCAACGCAGTGTCGAAAAAGATGTGGAGACACGCATTCAAACGATGGTTGAGCGGATCGTGGGACCAAACAAGGCAGTGGTGCGCGTATCCAGTCTCGTTGATTTTCGCAAGGTAGAGACGACGGAAGAACGCTACGATCCGAACAGTCAAGTGGTGAGGAGTGAACAGCGTGGGCAAGAAAAGGCCAATGGCACCAACGGGGTCGGTGGAGGAATTCCGGGAGTCGAGTCGAACGTGCCGCCAGGTACGGACCAAGACCCTGCGCAAACGAGTTCAAACAACAGTCAAACAAAAAACGAGACGGTGAACTACGAGATTAGTCGAACCGTCTCAAAAATTGTGGAGCCTGTTGGCGTTATCAAGCAACTTTCTGTGGCTGTTCTGGTCGACGGCATGTATGAACCGATTAAAACTGGTGAAGGAGAGGCAACAGACGCGCCAGCCGTGGCGCGCAAATATATTCCGCGTTCGGAAGAGGATTTAAAACGAATCGAGGACATCGTCAAAAAAGCCATGGGATTTTCAGCTGAGCGGCAGGATCAGGTGCAAGTGGTCAATGTGCAATTCGGGACGGGGCCGGATGAGCCCCAAGGTATGGTGGCAGAAGCGACAGCGGAAGGTCCCAAAACGTGGTTGCCCTATTTTCGTTATGGTGTAGGAATCCTTCTGTTCACGGTGATTCTCCTGTTTGTCGTCCGTCCGCTGTTGGCGATGTTGGGATCGACGACCGAGCAGATGCAGGCCGAAGCATCGGTCTCCGCCCTTCCTGGTCGAGCTGGGATGACCGAGGCGTCATTAGCACACGCCCCGGATCGGACACAGATCATCGACATGGCCAGAAAGAACCCTGACACGACGGCTGTTGTCGTGAAACAGTGGCTCAAGAATCCGACGTAATATAGAGATGGCGAAGAATCTGACGGGCGAACAGAAAGCGGCCATTCTCCTTCGAGCCATCGGTGAGGAAGCGGCTGCCCAAGTCATAAAGCAACTTGATCCAAAGGAGATCAAGAAACTGGGAAGTTTCATGAGCGGGACCGCACAGATCTCTCGAGACGAGGAAGAGGCAGTCATTTCAGACTTTCAAATGGCGAGTGCGACGGGAGGAGTTCAGTTTCAGGGAAAAGAGTTCATTAAGACGGTGCTGACGAAGGCACTGGGACCGGACAAGGCGGCGCGGATCATTGAATCGATGACGCAGAAAAGCTATCCGGGTCTGGAAGCGTTGAAGTGGGTGGACGTGAAAACCCTGACTCAAATGCTGAAGGTCGAACATGCACAAACGGTCGCGGTGGTTCTCGCCCATTTGGAGAGCAACCAAGCTGGGGAAGTGCTGTCGGCCCTGCCGGAGGACATGCGAGGAGATGTGGCGCTTCGGCTTGCCACGATGGAGGAAGTGCAGCCGGACGTGCTGGAGGAATTGAGTGAAACGTTACAAGAAACCCTCTTGGCAAGCAAAGAAATGGGAACTCAGAGCGTCGGAGGGGCCGAGGTCATCGCCAATATCTTGATGCGGATGGACAAGGCGAATGAAGGCGGGATCATGACCAGAATTTCCGAAAAAAGCCAAACCCTCGCCGATAATATCCGGGCGCTCATGTTTGTATTTGACGACATCGTGAAAGTCGATGACCGTGGGATGCAGGAGTTGATGAAAGAGATCAGCAAAGATGACCTGCCAGTTGCGCTGCGCGGCGCCAATCCCGACGTGAAAGAGAAATTCTTCAAAAATATGTCCAGCCGTGCCGCCGAAATGTTGAAGGATGATATGGAGACACGGGGGCCGGTCAAGATTTCGGATGTCGAGCGCTCTCAACAAAATATCCTGAAGGTTTGTCGAAAACTCGAAGAGGAGGGCCGTATCGTGATCGCCGGCGTAGGAGAGGAGATGTTGTAGTGAAGGGAACGGCGGTATCAGCGGGGACGTTTCGCGAGCATGAGCTTGGCCGACAGCAGGGGACGATCCTCATCGTTGATGATGAAGAGGGGATTCGCAATCTGTTCATTGAACTATTCCAGCCGGAGCGAGTGCCTGTTCGAGTCGCTAGTTCTGGGCCTGAGGCGATTGCGATGGTCAAGCAGATGGCTCCTGCTGTCTTAATTGTCGATGTCTTGCTGCCTGAGCCAGACGGGATTGCAGTGCTTGAGGAAGCTCAGAAGATTGATAGCCGGATCATCGGTGTGGTGATGACGGGAGCAGCGACGGTCGAACTCGCGGTGCGCGCGATGAAGGCCGGCGCCATTGATTTTGTGGTCAAGCCGTTCCGGTCAGAAATCGTGCTGGGTACTGTGCGTCGACTGTTGGAACTCCATCGGTTGCGTGTCGAGAACACGGTCTTGAAGCATGCGGCGGTTCAGTCCGGTATGGTACGGCTGCAAACTTCTCCGTTTCAGACGTTTGGAGAAGACGGCACGATGGCGGAGAATGACGGCCCGACGGAATACGAGCGCGGCTTAGCGGATGCACAGCGGCGGATGGAAGAAGAGCGTCGACGTGATCTAGCCGTATTGATCGATGCGGTGAAGAAATTTGATACGGCTCGATCCAAACTGCGGCACACGGTCGAGGATGAGGTCATTGCCTTGTCACTTCAGATCGTCTCCAAAATTCTTCACGTATCGGCCGAATCGAACCGTGAACAAATTGTTCGACAGGTAAAAGACGCATTAGGTGCTGTTCGAGAGCCAGATGCCATGATCATACAGGCGCATCCACTGGATGCAGCCGTCCTTGAGACGGTTCGGGCGGAACTGGAAGGGCAACAGGATTCCACACTGACGCTCACCATCGAACCGGTGGCCTCGCTCTCACGTGGAAGTTGCCTTGTGCATACCAGCACACGAATGGTGGATGCGTCCCTTGACACGCAGTTGTTCCGGGTGGGCGACGCCTTGAGGAATAGGACTCATCGTGAGTCTTAGTCATCTCATTGAACGCATCGATCCAATCGAGATTTCGGGAAAAGTGGTGCAAGCAGTGGGAATGGTCGTGGAAGGGTATGGACCAATGACGACGGTTGGCGAGTTGTGCCGGATTACTCGGGAGGTCGGTGATGGACCGATCACTGCGGAAGTGGTGGGATTCCGTGGGGATCGCGTGTTGCTGATGCCGCTGGGGGAGATGCAAGGTATTGGGCCAGGGAGTCGAATTGCCATGACCGGCCATGTCGCCAACCTGGCTGTGGGGTCAGGCTTGTTGGGGCGCGTTCTCGATGGATGTGGGAATCCACTAGATGGTAAGGGCACGCCAGCGACGATTGCCAGATACCCGCTTCACGCCGAGGCTCCCAACCCGTTGCAACGAGCACGGGTCCACGCTCCGCTTGATCTCGGCGTTCGTGCGATCAACGGCTTTCTTACGTGTGGTCGTGGCCAAAAGATGGGGATCTTTTCCGGTTCGGGTGTCGGCAAGAGCGTGCTGCTGGGGATGATCAGTCGCTATACCAAAGCAGATGTCAATGTCATTGCCCTGATCGGAGAACGAGGTCGAGAGGTCAACGAATTTTTAGAGCGCGACCTCGGTTCTGAGGCGCTCTCGCGCTCCGTGGTGGTTGTGGCGACCTCCGACCAAGCTCCACTCATCCGGCTCCGGGCTGCATTGGTGGCGACGACCATTGCCGAGTATTTTCGTGATGCGGGAAAGCAAGTCTTGTTGCTCATGGATTCATTGACGCGATTAGCCTACAGTCAGCGAGAAGTTGGGCTCGCGATCGGAGAACCTCCGACGACGAAAGGCTACACCCCCTCGGTATTCGCATTCTTGCCGAAGCTATTGGAACGTGTGGGGACGGGACCCGGTCCCGGCACCATAACTGGATTGTACACAGTTCTCGTCGATGGAGATGATCTGAACGATCCAATTGCCGATACGGTCCGGTCGATCCTAGATGGCCATATCGTCCTCTCTCGGACGCTGGCGGCACGGAATCATTTTCCCGCGATTGATCTGCTCCAAAGCACCAGCCGTGTTATGCGTGATATCGTCGACCGTTCACACTACGACGCGTCCAGGCGGCTTCTGGAATTGGTCGCTCGGTATCGACAATCTGAGGACTTGGTTCTACTCGGTGCCTACAAACCGGGGATGAATGCTGGCCTTGATCGTGCCGTTGACGCTCAGGACGCGATCAACGGGTATTTGCGCCAAGACATTGATCAAGCAGCCAGCTTCGCGTCGTCCGTACAGCAGCTTGAGGCGCTGGCCAAGAAAGCCTCATGAGCCTTGACTCGTTACGGAAGCTGCGCGGGCAGGCGGTAGAGGCTCTCATGATGGAATTGGGCCACATCGCCCAATCTCTCTCTCGCAGCGAAGAACAATATCGCAAGATCGAAACCGAGATGTTGGAAGATGCAGATAAATATAGTCAACAAGCGCAGCGAGGCATGACCATAGAGGCCATGTTGGAGTGGCAGGTGCGTATGCATTCACAGCAGGCGGCCTTGCGCCAGGTACACCTCGAGATTGAGCAGGCCACCCTGTCGTGGCAGCGCACCAACAAGCTCCTCGTCGAAGCGAATCAGGAGTGCAAGCTGCTCGATCGTATTCTTGAACAACGCGAGGCAACAAAATGCGCCGACTTGGCCCGTCAGGAACAGCGAGCGACAGATGAGGCCGCGAGCCGTCGTTATTTGTTGCGATGAGAGCGGGGTTTATGAATTCATCTCCCACCCATCCCAAGAAAGAACGGTTCCGTTTTGCCAGTGATAAGCGTCGTGACTCGACGTCCAGAACGAATCGACACTCCTCTCTCTGGACATTGATTGGTGGAGTCTTTGGTTCGACTATTCTCTTGTGGGTCATGGTGCAATTGGGACAAGCCTCGTCTGAACCTAAAGCCAAGGTTTCAGCGGTGTCACAGACATCCTCGAACCTGGATGTGGCACCTCCTGTTCCACCGGAAGAAAAAAACGAATCGGGAGTGCGGCATGATGACAAATTGCTAGCCCCTCCGGCAAGTCAGGGACCTGCGATCGATGTTCCGCGCGAAGTGCTGGAGATGCTGGAACAGCGTAAGCGTGATCTGGATCAGCGCGAAGAGGCGATCCGTCACAACGAGCAACGGCTCACGATTGTGAGAATCCAGATCGAGGAGTTGTTAGACCAAAACGAAGCCTTGGAGAAGAAGATTCAAAGCGCACAGGCCAAAGAAGACCGATCCCAGGCCAAGGTCAATGTGGAGCAGGAACGTCTGGCACAAGTGGAACGGACACGGCTTGGGAAGATGTACGAATCGATGCCGTCGGAAGACGCGGCTGCGCGTCTGGAGCGTATGCCGGATCGGAGGGCGCTTGAAATCCTCCGCCTGGTAAAGTCCAAGACCGCCGGAGCAATTCTTTCCCAGGTCAAAGCGGACCGGGCCGCTAAACTCACCGAGCAGTTGTTGGCACAGATGCCGTAGCGCATGTGCCGATTCTTGGATGCCTACTGAAAACAATCGAGCAGGGCGGTCACGCAAATCTGAACCAGCGCAAGGTTCAATACGCCGCTCGTACCGATGGATCGGCTGTTATGGAATCAGAACGTATGGAATTATCGCTTAAGCTGGCACTGAGTGAATACTATGTGCACGAACCAGAAGCTTCTGTCGATTCGGCACGCCGACCTTGTCAAAGATGCTCGTCAGGTGATGACGTACCGTACTGTCAGAAATTGACAATTGGTACGCGATGTCTTTATTCGAGAGTCCCTGACGTACCAATGTGATCACCTCTCGCTCGCGCTCGGTCAATGCGTCCGGCCATAAGGCGTTCTTTGACTCTTTGTCTGCGTTCACGCCGAGAGTTTTCCTCAGAGGCGCAGACTTTGTTTTGTTCTCCTCCAACTGTTGGACTGACGCCTGATAGCGAACAGGGGAACACAACGCGTCAATCGCTGCGAGCACGACCGTAGGCGGCTGAATTTTCAGGATGATCCCGTCGGCCCCGTAATCCAAAGCCTCTCGCGTGCGTTCCTTGTCTTCCCATCCGCTCAGCAGCAGGATCTTGGTTTGAGGGGCCGCCTCTCTTATGCGTTTTATTGCGTCGATCGAGCCCGGTTCGGTCTCCATATCCAAGATCAAGATGTCTGGGTGATTCTCTGGGAGTAGCACTTCAGGCGTCATCCGGTGGTATGTATGCACGAGGACGTGGTGAGCCTCTCTGCTCTCGAGCACTCTCTGCAATCCGAGCACCATGATTTGGTATTTGCTAATGATCACGATGACAGTGAGCGGTGGAAGCGCCGGTTCAGCCATGACAATTCCTTTCAATGGTCTAAATCAAGATACGCGAGTGTATGAGGAGGCTACTCCGTAACGACCTGGGTGATATCTCAGGTAGAAGTGGGGTTTCACTGCCCATCCCATGACAGTGATTCTGTAGGAGGACAGTGATTCTGTAGGAGCACCGCAGGTATAGGCTTGGGGTACTCTGGATTACCTCTGAGACAAACTCAGCAGCCTCTTCACCTAATCTACCTGTTCTTGTGCACCCTAGCTCACAGGATCGCGTACTCTTCTAATCTTCAATGGAGGCAAATGATACTACCCTTTGGTAGGGGGCACATAGGTGCTTCGGAATCAGGGGCACCATCCGACTTTTGTTCTTCCGAAGCTTCTGTTGGCGCAGAAAGGCTAGAAATTATCGGTCCTCCCACTCCATCGTTTGTGCAACTAGCAGTCTGCTGAAAAACCCTATTCTCCACTGGTATTTCGGTTTTTCAAGGCAGTGGCACGTGGCCTGGCGGAGGGGTGCCTCCGGTGTAGCGCCTCATTGTGGGGGGGCAGCCCCCACTATCCTGTTCTCGGCAGCA
>JBGTNJ010000043.1:0-30598 GCA_041743145.1 Nitrospira sp.
GGGCCCACTGCTCCAGTTGCTGGCGTTCGGGTTCAGTCAGCTGAATGGAAGGGGCGATACGCATGGTCCGGTCCTCCTCTGGAGAGGAGTATACACGTACTGTATAATATGTAAAGCTATTTATGTATCACTACACTAGGATGAAGGTGGTTCTCAGGCTCATCAATAACGACGGTGCAACCGTCCTTTTCCGCTCCAAATGTATGAATCTGCCATGCCATTGAAAACACCGCGCTTACGCCTCCAGACATTGCATCAAGCGGAAATTCTCCCGTTTCCGTAATCAGCACGATATCTGGTACGCGAACTACGAGTTTTTTAAAGCCTAGTTGCCTAGGCAGCATCTTCCGTAGAATTTCTTGGAATTCGTCGAATAATCGCCTGTATTCGGGGTTCGGCTGGACGAATTCGTTCCCGTATCCAAACAACGCCAAAGAAACTAGAGATTCCTTCAACACGACTCCAGGGTTACGAACGTGATCGGAACCGTAAGTCTGAAATAATAACTGCTGAAAATCTTGATGCCGTTGCTGATTTGTTTTTGGATTAGTAGGAATGTTTTGAATCTGAAAATAACTTACGACTGGTCTGTGCGATGGAATGTTAAGGCCGGTTATAGCTAGCTGATTCTGATATTCCAGACTGTACTGCGCTTGCTTTTGTGCCGGGACAATCAATTTGCAGATTTGCTCGTTTGAATACTCAATACTTCCTACTTCGGTGGAACCAGTCGGATCGTCAAAATCCGCGTCAATTGCTTTTCTAATATCTGACCAAATTTTTTCTTTACTCTTTGAATGGAAGAACGGCGTCGATACGAAGTTTATCTTCCAACCGAAGTGACGTGCCAACACATTCAGGATGGTCGTTTTCCCGCAACCATTTGCCCCTGTGAGAACAGTCACATTTGAATCAAAAACAATATCTATGCTTTCGAACTGTCTCCATCCACTAAGTTTTATATTTCTGAAATAATCCATATCTGTCTCAATTAGGCTTCCAGGGCTAACGCTTGGGCTCAGGGGTGGCAGCATGGTAGCGCCGACGTCCCTTGGAGCCCATTGTTATGTCAGTGTTCCAATTTAACCAGTCGTTTTTCTAGCGCCATAAGTTTTGACTCAAGCTTTGAGACAAGGATTCTGTAATTAGAAACCCAAGAAGCCATTTCTTCTTTTGATTTTGGAGGGCCATTCAGTATTGGGGAGAGCATTACTGCTCTCTGTGTTAGAACCCCAAAAACATCGTCTAGTTGGGGGCTAATGGATTGCAATTCACCATCATTGACGTCAAGCACTGAGCGGATTCCGACCTTTACCAAACCATAAACATTGCGCGACCACTCAGTAATCTCGTCCCACCTCTCAGAAGTTGGCGAATCAACGTACTGATCAATTGCTGGGAGCAAAAAATAGCGCTGTGCTCTCAATATCTCACTAAGCTTAGGCACCAACATTTTTAGATTTGTTCTTGCAGCGTATGTTTTTGAAGTTTCACTTAGGCCGCACAGTATGATTGTCCGCTTCACATCTTCTGATACAGCAGCATTGTCTGCGCCACTATGGGTTAGAATTGGCGTGCAGTTCGCATGTTCGTACAGGAGATTTTCAAGTTGCTCAATACTTTCGATCTGAGACAATCGATCTGAGATCTCGCGAATCTCAGAAATGCTCGGGTCATTCTCTGAGATGTACTTAATAAGTTTGGTCCTGACATCGTCTAGGAGTATCGGACGACCGCTTAATATCTTCTGCTTATCTTCTAACCATACTCCGATCCACCTAGGACCAAAGTTATAGACCGCAGCGTACATCAGCTTTGCTTTAATAAAATCTACTCCATTCGCCCTCATTGCATTGTAAAATACCAAATGGACGTTTTCCCACGTATCCGTCTTCTCTTCGCAATAGTAGTCGTGAATTACGCTTGCATTCCGATATTGTCCAGAAAAAGGCCCGCCCGTAATGCTCCAAAACGCTTGAGGTATTGAAGCACCGTCTACTACGGTTTTTGCGGGCACTCCCCACAATTTACCAACTGCATCTTCGAACGCATACGGCTGGATCAATTCCAAGCGTCGCCCGTCATCTAATGCTCTTGTGATTAAGTCCCCCTTGAATGACCCATAATAGTCACTAACAAAAGCGCTCTCATGACTCGTTCCCGTAGGTGAGGACAGCCCACATCCTCCCAAGGCGAAGAGTAAAAACAAGATAGTTACTCTTTTCATAACTACTCGCGATGAGTTGCTTTTCTTGAACATAGCAATGTTTAGGCAAATCTACATAAGAACCGGATCTGCTATTTTCTATCCGCGTAACACACCTTCAATGACCGTGAACAGTATCCCATAGTCGATGATGGTGCAATAAGTTACGGCCCATCGAGCATTGATCACGGGTTCTTATGCGGATCGGCGTAAGACCACCTTCCGATAGCGGTCGGTCGTGCACTTCGGATTTGGGTCGAGGACTGCCATCGGCCAAAAGTAGTCGCACGACTTTCAAATTTCAGGACCTGAAAGATATCCTTCACTGTTGCAAAGTGGTAGGTTTCGGCACAGGCAATTTCGATTGTGCAACGCCCGCGCTTCGCCCAGTCTTTCGGACAGTCTGCTGAATTTGCTATCCTACCCGCGCCTTCGTGTTCCTACGCAACGTTTCCTACTCGTTGGATATGGCACGATTCGAGACAACGGTCATTCTCAGCTATCGGCAGACCGACGAACCATGGGTATTGGCGATTTTTCATCGTCTCACCTCAGCGACGTTCCGCATTCTTCGCTGATCAACGGATGGCCAACAATGCATCTACCGGTCATTACACATGAGTAATTGGAAGCTGGGCAAGGGGAAATGGTCGCACAAGCCAAAACCGTCCCCATCGCCGGATGGCGCTCATAACCCGCTCAACGTCATCACGGGGCACGTCTTTCGATGGATAATCGCACGGGTGGGTATCGGTATCGCCGCTGTCGTGTTTGGAGTGGGGACAATCTGGTGGCACTGGAACACGATTGAACACGCGCCCGGCGTCGAATCCGTGATCCAATGGATACGTGAATTTGCACCGTTGCCGAAGGCGTCTGGCGAGCACTTTGTTGTGGCGCTCGCGAAGCTGGAGAACGACCCGGAGGGAGCCCATCGGTTTCTCGTTCGCGAAGCGTTGAACCGCGTTCCCGGGATCGAGGTGGTGCTCATCGATCGCACGCTCGCGCTGTCCGGTCTCGCCAATCAGGAGGACGCGAAACGCGCCGCGCACGATCGGGCACGGACAATCCTGAAGGGAGCCCATGCCCAGGTACTGATCTGGGGGAGTGCCCTGGATTCGAAAGATATTACGGCTCCGCTGCGAGTGCATTGGACAGTGGCGCAGGACATCTCCCTTGAGAAACCCCATGAGAATTACCGTCCACGCGAGGCCGACTACGATTTACCCGAACTATTTTGGCACGACCTGGGTGACATCTTGAGTCTCCTGGCAGCGGCGAGCGCGGCGGAATTTGCTGAGCGATCAGGACAATTTGTTGCGGACGAGCTGCAGGTCTTTATCCCGCGGGTGCGCGCGCTGCTCGCCTCGACGAAATTGAGCACGGCGAATGTGGCGACAGTGCAACTGGTTCTCGCGGACACGTTGTCCACCTATGGCACGCAACGGGGAGAGTCCAAGGCGTTGGAAGAGGCGGTGGGGAGGTATCGTGAGGCGTTGAAGGAGCGCACGCAGGCGTGTGCCCCTGGCCTGGGCAACGACGCAGAACAACCTGGGCAATGCGCTTTTGAGTCTGGGGGAACACGAGAGCGGGACGAAGACGCTGGACGCGGCGGTGGCGGCGTATCGTGAGGCGTTGAAGGAGCGCACGCAGGCGCGCGTGCCCCTGGACTGGGCAGCAACGCAGAACAACCTGGGCAGTGCGCTTTTGAGTCTGGGGGAACGCGAGAGCGGGACGAAAACGCTGGATGCAGCGGTGGCGGCGTATCGTGAGGCGTTGAAGGAGTACACGCAGGCGCGCGTGCCCCTGGACTGGGCAACGACGCAGAACAACCTCAACCACGCCCTGCAGGCGCTAGATCGAAGGGTGCATCCACGAGCGGGCACACCGTCGAAACGGTAGGTAGCCATAAGTCGTTGGTATTACCCGCATACAACCGAAGCCGCACATAAAGATGTAGTGGCATGGGTAGATAATCTGTCCGTTTCGCAGAGGGTAAGTTGTGCACATTTATTATTTACGATAAAATTAGGTTGTTAGCTGTGGCAAATCCCCGTGTTAGAATTATGTGAGCTGAACCCAGGCACCAAATGGCGGGACCGTGTCGCACAGGAGACGGGAGGCTCAGGCAGCTAATTTCTCACGATGTGTAAAATTATTTCATGCGAGCAAGAGACCACGTCTCAAACATCATTTCAAAAATGAGCGTGTTTGGGCGGCTCTAAAGCGGACACTGCCGTTCTTCCGCTTTGGGTCAAGACTTGCCAGTCGATATGCATGCACTCTTACATCGTCTGTCAGGTCAAACCTAAGCTTTTGCACTTTAGAAGTCTTCAAACAATCGCAGCTGGTTCGGATGTCCTTTTCCTCTGAAACACGCTGGAATCTTCATTTCCTCCGTCCTAGGCTTCCTCGGTGGGCCAGACTCCCTCAGTAATTTCTGTACCTGGTCCCAGGTGTCGATCCGGTCAAAGTGTTCCAAGTCATTCTCATGAAGGTTCAGGCTCCACTGTGAACTGGCCCTGGTCCTGGTTCCTGGTGGTGAGTTCAGGTAGCGGAGCTGGAAATACCAATCACCTGCTTGGTCTGTGCCGAGAATACATACAGTGCCGATCAGGCCAGCAGGTTTACCGAGGCGGGAAGTTCTCCAACGAAGGTAGATGTCTTTGGTGATGTCTAAACGGGTGAGCATGATAGTAGCCAATGGTTACAGTGTTAGGGTCTACGGTCAAGCTAGGATGTTCCAGCAGGGAAACCCCTCTAAGGAGCTGGGTGCTCTGCCTTGTGAATCACGCCATGCCCCTCCTACAATACGCCACGTTCACCACGAGGTTGTTACATGCCCTTTGTCCTCCGCCCCTATCGCCGTTTCCCTGTCCTCTGCGACGTAACCTATGAACACTGGTTTTATGAGGGACAAGGCACTGTCTGGAATCTCTCGTTTACAGGGTGGCGACTTTCTGGAGATCTGCCGTTAGCAATTGGTGACGTGTGCTCGCTAGCAATGACCCTGCCAACGAGCAAGCAGATCTCAGTAGCGGCAGGCATTGTGCGATGGGTCCGCAGGGAAGAGTTTGGGATTGAAACGCTGGTGATAAACGGGAAAGCACAAGCCCAGCTCCGCGAATACATTCGAGAGCATATGAAGACGCTATGAGCAGCGATCAACCAAAACGGGAATCGATGTCCCTTGCAGAGGCGACGATCTCCAACATGTGGGAGATTGCCGCTATCGTGGAACTGTTGGAGAAGAAGGGTCTCTGCACCAAGCAGGATCTGTATGTCATCATCGGAGAGTTACGCAACAAGAACCCGAAGGCTTGCATTCCTGAAACGGCATTCCCGTCCCCGTATCTCATGTCACAGACCGAAGAAAAGGTGATTGACGATATTCTCGCCGTCTTGAACCAGCACGGGATGGAGTCTAAACAATCTTTAGAATTGTTGGAGCAGGTGGGAAGAATCATCGAGATGGGTGCAAAGATAACACGGGGCACGACGCACTAGGGGATGCTGGATTATGGTGACTGGTCGTAGGAGATAAAGAACTGAGGAGGATCATTGCTATTGCTTTCTAGTTCTCCGAGCTTCAGCTATACTTCTCTTGTGAAATCGTTTAAGCGTAATGGGAAGCTTTCCACCCTAGAAACCGTACTCCGTCTTCAAGGCCTATTCCGTCACCGCTTGCGCCCGCTGGGGCTTTCTCCTCTCCAGGCCAGTATGTTGCTCTATCTTGATCGGCATACTCAGTGCGAGGTGTTTGAGATCGCTACGGCGTTCTGTATTCCGAACCTCTCAGCGGTCGAAACCGTGCAACTGTTTCAGAGAAATGGCTGGATCCGCAAGCCGCGTGTCCATGCGAAGCGGAAGATCGTGAAACTACAGCTCACGGCACAAGGCACAGCTCTCGCTCAGAAAGTCAAAGAGAACATAGAAATCACGGATAAGCTTTTCGCTCTGGCCGACAACCACAAAGCCGCCTAAGCATTTCTGGATCTTACCCATTCAAGTATCGTTCATCGTTGTTCGTGCAGTGAGCCCCCTATGATTGAGAGGCGACACCCAAGAAGTATGTGCCGAATACCTGCAATCATGTTCTTTGCATTGTTCATTCTCCCATCTGTGGCGGGTGCTGACCCCCATGACTTGGCCTCGCTGTCTTGGAACGGCTCCGTAGTCGGTGTCCTCGACGGAGACACGCTCGATGTCCTGCACAAGCGACACGCTGAACGGATTCGACTCCATGGCATCGATTGCCCGGAGAAGGGCCAAGCATTCGGGAAGGTGGCGAAGCTCGCGACCTCCGCGCTGGTGTTTGGTCGTACCATCACCGTCAAGCCTCATGACACGGACAGGTATAAGCGGGTCGTTGCGGAGGTATTCTTAGCGGATGGAACCAATCTGAACCATCAACTAGTCAAAGACGGTTGGTGTTGGTGGTATCGAAAATATGCACCAGAGGATACGGTTTTTGAGAGGTTGCAGAATGAAGCACGAGAGCGGAGGAAAGGATTATGGGCTGATCCCAACCCTACACCGCCGTGGGAATGGCGGAAAGCGAAGCGGCGCAAGCACTGAGGGAGCAGTTAGTGCTATTCTCCTTCACCTGCATGGAGAATGTGAAGAGATGAATTTCTGAAATATGGTTGCCGTTTTTGAGAGGGCTGGCTAATAAACGCTACCTTGCCACCGTCTGGAGAGACCCTAATGGAGCTTAGCCCAACTTCCTTGCTACTCACCTTTGCGGACTCACAACTATCACCAGAGATGTCAGGACTAGCTATAATCGCTGCGTGATCGAACCTCTCACGTCGTCTCGTATGTTGCCGCGGGGCTCTTCATTGCTCTCCACAGAGCCTTCTATGCCTCTACTCCTATTCAGTCCTTCGGCTTTGGCTTCTGCGTGGCGCGCAACCCCGCCAGCACCTGTTGAATCTGCTGCTGCAAGCGCACCAGAGCGCTGATGTCCATCGCTACGCGGGTCACAAGATGGCCATCCAAGCCTTTCGGAGCCACTTGGCCGTCCTTCGCTGTCTTTGCGATGGCGGCAAGCAAGGCTGGTTCGATGAACCCGAAATCCAGGTAGGCAATCCCTTGCGCAATCCCGACATTTGAATAGTTCGTCGCACGGGGGTGTGCTGAGGATTCGGAGGGCTTCAACCGCACGTTCAACGCAATGGTGTTGTCTTGAGAGTGACTCATCTACCAACCTCCGTCTATGGATGGACCGATTGATACCCTCGATGATCTATCACGCACATTTTCCAGCGATTTAGCGTCTAACACCAGGATTTATGGAATCTGCGTGATGAAAGCCGATCAGGATGCACTACGGAGCCAGAACAACCAAACGGGGGCTCCCCCACCACACACGAGATGAACTCGTCTGCACGAGTCATTCAAACCGCTCGCTGACAGGGCAACACTCGCCTCTCACGGAGGCCTACAAGGTTCAAACAGCGAGGGGGTTGTTTTTTCTATCTCAGGCGTTACAATATCGCCACATCGTCAATGAGGATTAATTCTTCCACCACTTATCGAGAGGCATAACCGTGAGCCTGCGAACTATTCTACAGCTTGTTTTTACAGTAGGTGTCTGCGGTACATTCGGCAATGTGTGGGCATACGACACGAGTCCTTACTCCCCCGGAAGCCTAGATCCCTGTACTCAGGTGTATTTTTCCGCATTCAAGCCCACCCCATTCTCAGCGGAGAAGAATAATGTGGCGGTGGCGCCGAAATCTGAATTTTCATTTCTTGCATCCAAAACCACCAACTGGCCAAGCATCACCGTAAAAATTAAGGACGAAAAAGTTCCTGTCACTGTGACCCCAGCCACCAACGGGCACCTGGTTAAGGGTAAGCTGCCCGCGAGCGTGAAAGGCCGCTACATCCGGCTCGAGGTCTTCGCCAAAGGCCCCAATAACTGCGACAAAGCCGATGGATGGCTGCTGAAGGTGGGAAACTGACCGTGAACAACACGACGTGGATAGGAATACCCTACCCACGTCGTTACCTTCTTCCGTGCTAGACCCTTCTCAGAGTTCTTCTTCTACAGATTCGATCGACTCCCGAAGCGCTGCGACAAACGCCTCCGGCTGATTTAGGGCATTCTCGGTCAGTCGAAATTCACTGACCAGCACCCCATCTTTGTCGACCAACAACAACCGATAGCTATCTTTCACAAGAACTCCTCTTTTTTCTCAGGCTATTGTGTATGTATCGAAGCAGACGTGTCGCACGGAGCAGAGTCGGGATGGTTGACAGGCTAGAAGGGGAATCGAACACCCAGCTGGACCTCGTTCGGGATGAGGTGTTGTCCGACCAAACTCTTCAGCCCGGCATTGGAGGCACCGAAGGAAGAAAATAAACCAGAGGATACGGCGTTGAACGAACGATCAAGCTCCGTAAGATAGCCACCTCCAAACCCCGCACCGATATAGGGTAGAACCGTCGTCCCTCCTACCGAAATCTGTTTCGACACACTCGGAAGGGTTCTCAGGATGACCATGCTTCCGACAGGCAACGATGTGGATGGCACCTGCTTTAGCTCTGCATCCCTTCCCCCTGCCAGAGGCGAGATTGCTGTCATGCTGGTGATGACGGGTCCGATCGTAGAATGTCCGTCTATCTTCGAGCCTGCATGAGAGAGTGAAACACACAGACTCACACTCACCACCACACCGATCCGCAGTGCCCATTGTATAGAGCGAGCCCGTGACATACCCTTCACCATACAACCTGTTCGGTGCTCATTCAAGAGGTCACTGTCGCACCATGATCCCTGCCTCCTCAGCAGGGCTGACCTGGCCAGATCGCTCTGGGAGTTCCCTTCGAACATCCGCTATTTTCTTGGCGAGCGGAAGACTCCACGCTATCGTACCTGCAGTACATTTGGCGGAAGAGACATCGGAGATACGTCATGCGATCCTATGACTTGGTGGTCATCGGTAGCGGACCGGCCGGCCAGAAAGCGGCCGTTCAAGCGGCGAAATTATCTAAACGGGTCGCGCTCATCGAAAAGGCACCGCAATTGGGTGGCACCTCGCTCAACACCGGCACCTTGCCCAGCAAGACCCTCAAGGACACTATCGAATACCTTCAAGGTTTGGGGCGGCGAGGGTTGCCCCAGCTGGGGGCGGAGCTCACAAAGCGGCTCACTCTCCCCGATCTCATGGCGCGCAAGGACCAGGTCATTGCAACCGAAGTTGGCGTGGTCGGCCACCAATTACAGCGTAACAAGATCGAGATTCTCCAGGGTACTGCGAGTTTTGTCGACCCTCATATCGTGAGTGTGGCGCGATTAGATGGAACGGTCGATCAGGTCCGAGCCTCCGTCATCGTCCTCGCAACAGGGTCGCGACCACGCCGCCCTTCGGAGATCCCATTCGACGATGTGATCCTCTGCGACTCCGACTCATTTCTGCGTACGACCAAGCACCCTGGCAGCATCATCGTCATCGGAGGCGGCGTGATCGGCACTGAATACGCATCGATGCTGGCAGCATTCGGAATCAAGGTCTCCCTCCTTGACCGTCGCAACCAGATGTTGCGGTTCCTAGATCAGGAAATCGCGCAGACGCTTGAAGCGCAGATGCAGGAGAACGGTGTCGCAATACGGCTGGGGCAAGAGCATCTGGACATTGGTATCGATGCCTCGAACCGCCCAGCAGTTCAATTGCACAATGGTGAAATCGTGACAGCCGACATGATGCTGTACACCATGGGGCGGATCGGCAATACGGAAGCGTTGAATCTCTCCGCCATCGGCCTAGCCACCGACCAGCAGGGGCAACTCCCCGTCAACGCCCATTACCAAACGGCGATCCCGCACATCTATGCAGCAGGCGATGTCATCGGTTTCCCAGGGCTTGCGGCAACCGCGATGGAACAGGGCCGCCTCGCCACCTGCCATGCCTTTCAGGTTCCCGACGCGCACGAGATCAAAGTGATCCCGTATGGCATCTACAGCATTCCCGAGGTCTCGATGGTGGGGAAGACCGAAGAAGAACTCATCACCGCTGGCATCCCACACGCCACTGGGAGGGCCCTGTTTCGCGAAATGGCACGTGGCCACATCAGCGGCGAGCTCCAGGGTCTACTGAAGCTGGTCTTTCACCAAGACACACATGCTCTCCTGGGCATTCATATCATCGGCCAGGGGGCCACCGAATTGATTCATATCGGCCAATCGGTCCTGGCGTACGGAGGAACAGTGGAATATTTCGTCCACAACGTCTTCAATTACCCCACGATGGCGGAGTGCTACCGAACCGCCGCTCTCGACGGAATAAATCGGCTACATCTCCATCGCCAAGCAGCGTAGGTCACCATCTGGGAGTCTCCCACAATACTATCCCCGACACACCAAGCTCCCACCGGGAAAGGCCTGTCGGACTTTCACAACAGCGCTTGCACAACCCCTCAGAAGGGTTATAATGGCGCTGTCCTGCCGGTCGTCATGATCTACGGAGAGTCGTAGTCATGAGCACCATCCCACGCATTCTCGTTGATCCCCCAACCAGTACAGGATCGTTCTCGCCCATCCGCGACGTCTTCCGGAGGTCTGCCACCATAGGAGGTGCGCCATGCCCATTCCACAGACAGTCAGAACCCGTCTTGACCGAGAACACGTTCATTACGATGTCCTACCTCATCCCCAGGCGTTCCGTGCCGCTGCTGTCGCTCAGACACTCCACGTGCCCGAGCAGCAGATGGCCAAAGTAGTGATTGTGAAGGTGAAAACGCAATTCGTGACGATGGTGCTGCCGGCGAGGTGGAGAGTCGATCTTCAATGTCTTCGCAAGATTTTCGGGACCCACCGCGTGCGCTTGGCGACTGAACGGGAGATCAAAGAACTTTTCCCAGACTGCGAGCTGGGTGCCATGCCGCCCCTCGGGACACTCTATGGGCTTCCGGTGTATGTCGATCGGTCGCTCACTGGGGATGGACTGATCTTCTTTGAAGGCGGCACCCATTCGGAGGCGATTCGCATGCGCTACTGGGATTTTGCCGCGCTGGTGTTTCCGGTGGTTGCAGACTTCCACTGCGAGTCGATGGCAACGTGTTGACCTGATCGCCAGGCGTTGGGAATCTCGTCTCTTCGGCAGCGGTGCTTGTAATAACGGCTTTTCACGCCTCGCAGCAGCCTTGAAGTCCACGAAGCCTGGGCTCTCATGTTCGTTCAAGATGGACGGAGCTGCTGATCCACAGGCTCAGTCGCCGATCCATCTCCAGAGGAATGGCAGGAGTACGTAGGCAGCGGCTGAAACCAACACCCCAATCGCCACACCAAAAAGGCCAGCCACATAGAGTCCGGCAAACGGCGCCGAAAACACGATCAGGATCATGAAGAGGGCCATCGAACGATGTCCTTCGTAGAATGTCCGACGTGCCGCAGCCGAGAAGGAGCCGTCGTGGGTGGAGTCGGAACGATCTGACATGCCCGCAGTATAGACGAAACCGACCCTCCTGTCTCCGCCGGAGACGAGCACCCTTGGCACCGCAGCGTGTCAGTGGAAGGTTGGACCCGATTCCCTTTCTCCCGCCGCACCACAACACGTCTTGAACTTCTTCCCACTACCACAGGGACAGGGATCGCTGCGTCCGATTTTTGTGTGGTTCGAGGACTCCAGATCGAGATCGGCCGTTCCGAACCGCGCTTGATAGATTGATCGTCCCAGATGAGCATACTCGCGTATCGCCTCTGGAAAAATCTCAATCACCGATGTGGCGAGCTGCTCCAGGGTCCCTTTCCTCTTCGTTTCCTGATGGTATGCTTCGGCAAGTTTTGGAGATGTAAAGAACGTGAGCGTCATCAGCACCGTGCCGAGCTCTTCATCGAATTCATCAGGCGTATACGCGCCCCACACCTCTGCAAGATAGTCATAGCCCATCCCAAATCCTTGCGCCCACTGACTCAGCGGCGCATCGGCATTCAGGTTATCCATCGGCCAAGGCCTGATCTCGCACCCTGGTGGAAGCAACACACTTCGCCCGGTTCGTTCTCGGACAGAGTCGTTGTAGAGCGCCATCATGGCCTGAAGCACCCGCTCCGCCTCGTACTTGGTCCCGTACTGAGCCTCCTGATCGTTGAAGACAAGCGGAATCCATTCCGACGGCGGGATCAACTCTGGCCCGTTCCCCAGACTGAATAAGAACCCAGCCAATTGAGGATAGGTTAAGGTGTCTTTAGGCCGCTGCGGCGAGGACAAGAAGCGCGTTAAGAGCGTCGCCTGGGCGTTTGTGAATCGTGGGACAGCAGGGATCATGACCTGAGCAGTCTCTCAGGTGTGGCTAGTACATTTCAATCTTTCCTAGAGCTCGGCTGGCGGTATCCCGACGAAGGCCCACTCATCATCTGCTTGGGATACCGCAAATGTGATCACACAAAAACTCTAGGCCCATTTTCTACTCTCCAAGAAGTTCTCGCGAAGGACCCGTCCCACATCTCGTGGCTGATGTCTTTCTGGATATCCCTATGGACTACCTGATAAAAGATGGTGTTGATCGGATTGTTGCTGACCCAGCCCGAAAGGAACGTCGCGCGATGATGTCAATCCTCAGGACGATCGGGATGCGTACTCATGAACCGCGAGGTCACGTGTCAGTGCGCACAAGGAGCAGGCAGAGAATCATCCATTGTGCCTACCTCGCGACGGCATTGCTGGTGACGATCGCCGTCGTGGCTCAGGTGGTGTACGCCGCAGGCGGGGGCCAGACGAAGTTCACGCGCATCTCGACGCAGTACATCGCGGCGTTAGGCAATCCAGGTGCGACCTCCGGGAGCGGCGCGCAACTGTGGGGTCTGTGGCCGCTGGACCCAGGCCCTCGAGGCGTCAAGCTGAACCGCTATCCATCATTGAAGGAGGCCGGTGGCGTCGCCCCAGCGCGCTGGAAGTTCAACGAGACAGGCTGGTGGCTGGAGGAACATGGCTTGATCATGGAGCAACCGACCGTGCCGCTGCCTCCCGGCAAATACCTGGTCACGGGCGCCCGCAAGGTGACGGCAGTGCTGACAATCCATCCCGCCGACAGCCATGGCGACAGACGCTGGGAGCTCGATCAAGGCGCGACACTCTACGATGTCACCCACCTGGCCTGTCGTTCCGCGCGCTATTCACCGGCGACCGTGGATGGGTCCTGCTCACCGGCTAACGCGAAGCAGTCGGCGTTTCCCGTTGCGCCAGGGGGAGTAATGCCTCCGGTCGAAGGCTGCTCGAAGCAGGACTATGCGGTACTCATCGTGATCGGTATGGGCGTGGAAGACTAAACCGCAATGGCGCACCGACAGTGCGCGCAGCTGGCTTACCAGAACCTCCCAGTGCATCTTCTCCCACTCCGCGAAGAGTCGGAAACGGCATGGATATAGATATTCGCATCAGACGCGATGCGTGGTTGACGATAAAAGATTCCCACCCCATTTACTTCACACAATCCGACAAGACCTTGACGGGTTGATCTCATTTACACCGCCAATCATTTAACAATACTTAGCTAAGTTTAGATACGTATCTACGAAATCCTTGAATTCCTGGCATCTGCAAATTTGGCGCAGCTCTTGCTTAACTTTGCTGGCAGCTGTGAACGTAACCACCTTGGGAGGGATCTATGGACTGTCCGAAGTGTAAAGGGATGATGATGTTAGAGCGGTTCTCGGATTTCTTTCTCGTGTTCTATGCATGGAAATGCATCAACTGCGGGGCGATCATCGACCGCACTATTTCCAACAATCGCCGAAAGAGTCTGGCTGCCCGTCAGGCCAAGACAGTTGCTGCGCGGTAAGAAGCCGAAGCAAAGCGGACTTGGTAAAACCTGTTTGGTCTGAGCGAAGACAGGTAGTCGAGCATCACCGGATGATAGTGTCGCCCACCTGCAGGCATTATCAGAACGACTTATACTCCAGCCATTTGCCGTTCAGCGTGATTTTGCAACGGGTTTCACCCTGACTGCCGGTGACTTTTTCTATGTCTAGCTTGAAATCGATCGCGCTCATGATGCCGTCGCCGAACATCTCGTTTGCCATTTCGCGTAAGGAATCGCCGTACACGCCGACAATTTCGAGCAACCGGTACTTGAATGGGTCCGTCATGTTGGGCAGATCCGTACGTACAGGAAAGCGGCTCAAGGCCTGGATAACCTCATTGTCCAAATCTAGAAGCTTGCCAACCTTCACCGCTTCGTCCGGGGTAAACCGATGATTGCCGTTCAACGCCGCCGCCACGAATGTGGGGTTCTTGCCGACGGCTTTCGCGACGTCGGCGATCGTGAGATTTTTCCCGAGTCGAGCGGCCTTGACCTTGCTGCGTATCACGTCTTTTTCCATGCTGTCCTCCCATGAATAGGGTGCTCTGTAGACAATCAATGCGACCCTGTGGAAAATAGTTAGACCGTTACCCTCTGATGCATGTTGTGAGCGTAACCGGAAGGAGATGTTCGCACCAACAACCTTTTAGAACACCTGCACGATGAAACATTTCAGGTAGCGGGTCTCCGGCATACTGGCGAGGATAGGGTGGTCAGAGCTTTGGCCCCGCTGTTCGATGAGTCGGATCTCACGCTTGGCATCGCGCGCTGCGAGGCGGATACTCTTCCAGAGATCTGCCTCAGAGACGGGATGGGAGCAGGAACTCGTCACCAGAAATCCTTCCGGCTTCAGCAGCTTCAAGCCCAAGAGATTGACATCCTTATACCCAGTCAGTGCCCCAGCCAAGGCCTGTTGGCTGCGAGCAAAGGCCGGGGGATCGAGGATCACCAGGTCATAGCGCCGCCCCGCCTTCACCAGCTTGCGCATTTCCTCAAAGGCATCGGCTTGGCGATAGATGCAGCGATCCGCCACGTTGTTCATCGTGGCGTGCGTTCGGGCCATGGCCAGTGTGTCTTGACTGACATCGAGGCCCTCCACTGATACGGCTCCGGCAAGCGCGGCATGAATACCGAAGGCGCCGGTATGGCAGAACACTTCCAATATTTCGGCTCCTTGTGCCAACTTAGCTGCCGCCAACCGATTTTCCCGTTGATCGCAAAACCAACCGGTCTTCTGCCCTCGTTCAACGTCCACGACAAACTTCGCAGACCCTTCGTGAATCTCAACTTGCGTGGGGCTGCTTCCACGAAGAAACCCTCGTTCAAGGGGCGACCCTTCGAGTTGTCGGCTCTTGGCATCGTTCCTCTGGTATACCATCGTGAGGTTCAATTCCTTCATCAGCACGTCAGCTAAGAGTTCTTTCCGGCTATCCATGCCAAAGGATAAGCACTGCATGACCAGCAGCTGATCGTACCGATCCACAATCAACCCCGGCAATCGATCACCTTCTGCATAGATCAGCCGATAGGCGTTGGACTGCGCGACGACTCGTTGCCGTAGGCGAATCGCCTGCTGGATTCTCCCCCGCCAAAACGTCTCATCGATTGGCTCATCCTTGAACGTCAGAAGGCGGACTCGGATTTTCGAAGAAGGGTTATAGAGACCACGACCATAGAATTGCCCGGCGGCGGTCAGGACGTCGACCACGTCTCCGGCCGCTGCTTGACCGACGAGCGGTCCGGCATGCCCAGCAAAGAGCCAGAGAGGCCGCCCCTCCGGGATACGGAGTGAAGTGAGGCGGACGTGGGCCATGGACGTCATAATCTGTTCCCCCGTGACATGGTGTTGCTGATTCTGTGCGTGACTGATCACATGCCGGCTGTCGTCAACTCGAGCCACACGCTCATTGCTTGACGAACCTCGGCCAGTATGTTTTCCTGGTGATGAGACGTTCCACTTTCTAAGTGAGGATAAAGAAGAATGGGCGACAAAGCCACTATTGGTTCTGCCGTATTAGACCGACTGCATCGCCTCGGCGTTCGCCATATCTTCGGCATTCCCGGTGACTATGTCCTCTCCCTCTATCAACTGATCGAAGCCTCGCCGATCAAACATGTTGGAACAACGCGGGAAGATTGCGCCGGCTTCGCGGCAGACGCCTATGCCAGGATCAACGGCATCGGGGCCATTTGTGTCACCTACTGCGTCGGCGGGCTCAATACCGTCAACGCCATCGCCTGCGCCTATGCCGAACGCTCCCCAGTGGTTCTCCTGACCGGTTCACCGGGCCTGTCTGAACGAACTCGCACCCCATACTTGCACCACATGGTTCGAGATTTTGCCACTCAACGAGAGGTCTTCGAACGAATGACTGTAGCTGCGGTGACGCTGGATGATCCCCTGACTGCTGAACGTGAGATGGATCGGGCCTTTGCCGCCCTGCTTCGCTACCGCCGCCCCATCTATCTAGAAATCCCTCGGGACATGGTGCACTGCCCCCTCACCGGAGGTCTGAAGCCGATCTGCCTGGAGGATTCACCGAGCGATCCAGCTGCGTTAGAAGAAGCACTCAGTGAAGTACGGATCATGTTGGCCTCCGCGAAACGGCCGGCTATGCTCGTCGGCGCCGAAGTCGGCCGCTTCGGGTTACAGGACGACTTGGCACGTTTGGTCGAGCGCCTCAACATTCCCATCGCCTCGACCTTGCTCGGCAAATCGATCATTCGGGAAGATCATCCGCTCTATGTGGGGGTGTACGGTGGACTCATCGGCCGAGAAGAAGTGCAACAGTTCATCAATGACTCCGACTGTCTGTTGATCCTGGGATCTATTTTATCCGATGTGGAAGACCTGGATGCACGATCACCCTTGCTATCGGAAGGACGAACTATCCATGCCACGGCTGATCGTGTCGCCATCAAACACCACCGATATGAATCGATCAAATTCCAGGATTTTGTCCAGGGCCTGGTGCGATCTCCGCTTCCCTCGTTTTCTCATGCTCCGCGCCCGCTTCCGACTCGGGGCGTCGCGACCTCGTCGGTTCCAAACTTGGATGCGCCCATCACACTGGAAGGGCTGTTCCGTCATCTGGATACGGTCCTCACCGAAAAGACCGTCGTCATCGCCGACGTCGGCGAATCACTCTTCGCAGCGGCCGATCTACACGTGCGCCATCGGTTTGAGTTTCTGTCTCCGGCCTACTACACATCGATGGGCTTCGCCGTTCCAGCCGCCTTGGGAGCTTCGTTCGCCGACCCCAGTTTACGGCCCATTGTCCTGGTAGGAGATGGAGCGTTTCAGATGACCGGAACCGAGTTAGCCAGCTGCGTGCGCTATGGTCAAGCCCCGATTGTCATATTATTGAATAACCGAGGCTATTCGACAGAACGAGAAATTTTGGAAGGCCCTTTCAACGATGTGCATGAATGGCAGTATGAACGTGTGTGCGAGTTGATCGGCGGCGGGAAAGGTTCTCGGGTGAGCACGCAGAGGGAATTTGAACAGGGTTTAGCCGCTGCCTTTGCAGACGGAAGCCAGCTTCACTTTCTCAACGTTCTGTTGAGCCCAAACGACCGTTCCCCTGGCATGGTGCGATTGGCACGTCGTCTCGGAAAGAAACTTTCGACGGACAAGCCATAGGGAAAATCCTCAAGCCCTGCCTGTTTTTCCCTACACTCCATCAGGTGTCCTTCAAAAATCCTCGCACACCTCCGAGTGAACCGACTGAAGTCACAGGCTTTAGTCACGATCGATGATGGCATACCCCCTGCACTTTCTCCCAGCTTGTATTAGAATGGGCCGGGTGGCACTTCTCTGTGCCCACCCTGGCTTTAGGCGCAATCGGCTTTCGGCACTATTCAAGGATCTGCAGAAAGGACATCGTGTCTGACTTTTATCAAAATGGGGTGGTGACCGTCCTCCACCGTCTCGGTCAGTCCAACACGGCACAACTGGAGGAGGAGCTCGAACGGTACGCGAAGACGACTCCAATCGCCTTGGTTCTTCCCTCACTCTATGCGGAACTGGAGCGGCCAGCCCTGAAGGGAATCGTTGAGACACTGAGCAAGGTTCGCTATATCAATGAAATCGTCATCTCCCTAGATCAGGCTTCCCCACTGGAGTTCCGAGTCGCCAAACAATTCTTCTCCCAGCTGCCCCAGCGAGTCCGCGTCATCTGGAACGACGGATCGAGGATCCAGGCGCTCCTGACCACGCTGGTCTCGCACGAACTCGATATCGGACTCCAAGGCAAGGGACGCGGATGTTGGACGGCCTATGGCTACGTACTGGCGAGGGGACAAAGTCAGATCATCGCCCTGCATGACTGCGACATTGTGAGCTACGACCGTCAATACCTTGCGCGTCTCTGCTATCCCGTCGCGAACCCGAACCTCGCCTACGAATTTTGCAAGGGGTTTTACAGTCGGGTGACGGACCGCATGCATGGCAGGGTGACACGCCTCTTTATCACACCCTTGATCCGCAGCCTACAGCTGTTGGTTGGCCCTCATGCCCTCCTCTCGTTTCTGGACAGTTTCCGATACCCGCTCGCAGGTGAATTCGCCATGGTGCGGGACCTGGCGTGGATCAACCGAATTCCCGGCGATTGGGGGTTGGAGATCGGTGTACTGGCGGAGGTGTACCGCAACTGTGCGCTCCGGCGCATCTGCCAGGTGGACATCGCGGATGCCTACGAACACAAACACCAAACGCTGTCGACAAACAATCCGGATGCCGGCTTGTTAAAAATGTGCGTCGACATTACCAAGTCTCTCTTCCGCAACTTGGCCAACGAAGGGTTGGTTCTCTCGGAAAGCACACTCAAGACCTTGCGGGCCACATACCTTCAAGCCGCCCAAGAAGCCATCAGTCGCTACGAAAATGATGCCGCGATCAACAGTCTCCGCTTTGACCGCCATGAAGAGCGACAGGCCGTCGAGGTCTTCCTTCGCGGAATGACGTTGGCAACGAACAGCTTCCTCGAAGATCCGCTGGGTGTTCCCATGATCTCGAATTGGAGCCGTGTGACCCATGCCGTACCGGATATGTTCCAACGGCTCATGGATGCCGTCGAACAGGACCATGCATGGAATCCCACCACCGACACCCCGCAGCTTGTCTCATGAACAACCTCTAAATCACGGGATAGCCATGACGTCAAGCTGGGAACAGACATTACTCGGACCTGTGGCTGCCCTCGGAGAATACGTCCTCGCGATCTTGCCTCATCTCCTGTCCATGATCATTCTCCTGCTTGCTGGCCTTAGTGTAGCGTGGGGTATCGGCCATCTCATGGAACGGCTGCTTCGCGTCATCGGTTTGGATCGCATCTGCGGTCGCATCGGTCTCGCGGCGGTGCTCCTGAGAGGGGGCATGAAAGCTGATCCGTCCTACATCATCGGCCGTATCACGTATTGGCTCATCGTGATGTTCGCCATCACGGCTTCGCTCGGCGCGCTCAACGTGACGCCGATCAATGAAGCTGCCCGCTCGCTGTTGTCCTATCTTCCGCATGTGGTCACTGCCGTCGTCATCGGAATCGCTGGCTATCTCATCTCGAATTTTGTCTCTCAGGCCGTGCTTATCGCCGCGGTCAATGCAGGTATACCGCCAGCTCGGTGGGTCGCTGTCGGAACACGATGGGGGATCCAGTTATTGGCGATCGCCATGGCACTCGAACAGCTCGGGATTGCCCGACATATCGTCGTCGTTGGATTCGGCATTAGCTGGGGAGGTCTTGTGCTGGCTGCTGCTCTCGCCTTAGGGTTGGGAGGACAGGAGCTGGCAAAGGATTTCTTGGAACGACGTCTGGGTGGACATTCCCGGGCGCAGGTCAACGAAGATTTACGACATCTTTAACGCCTATGTCACAGTTCCTATTATTCACAGATCTGGATGGGTCGCTCTTAGACAGCAACACCTACTCGTTCGACGAAGCGAAGCCGGCGCTCGACGTCCTTCGCTCAAAGAACATTCCGGTCATTTTGGTCTCGGGTAAGACTCGCGCCGAGATCGAACCGCTTCGAGAAGAATTGGATCACCAGGACCCCTTTATCGTCGAGAACGGAGCGGCGGTGTATGTCCCGGTCGAGACCTTTGACTTCCTGCCAGAACGATCACGCCGCCGTTCCTCGTATCATGTCATCGAGTTAGGCACACCCTATGCTCTCCTCCGGGACGTGTTGAGGCAAATCGAGGACGCAGTGGGAACCCGACTCCGAGGGTTTGGCGACCTCTCGGTCGATGAGGTCATGGCGACGACGGGGCTTTCGCGTGAAGATTCGCTACGGGCCATGCTTCGGGAGTTTGATGAGCCATTCTTGGTCAACGGGCCTCCGAAGCTGATCGAGGCAATCTGTCGTCAGATTGTCACTCGCGGGTTGAACTGGACGAGAGGCGGACGGTTCTTTCACTTGACCGGAAACAACGACAAAGGGCGGGCCGCTAACATTCTTCTCCGCTGCTACAAGCGACAAGGACGAGAACGCGACCTGCCGGATCTCGAAACCATCGGCATCGGTGATAGCCTGAACGACCTTCCTCTTCTACTCGCGGTTGATCATCCAGTATTGGTGCAAAAGCCTGACGAATCGTATGATCTGGACATCAATCTCCCAAACCTCATTCGTGCACCAGGCATCGGCCCTGCCGGATGGAACCGGGCTGTTCTCAACCTTCTTCAGCAAGCCTCGGAAGAGGCGACTTCTGGGCGACCAGTCAATATCAGAACCAGCTGAGCACGGGACAGTCCAAAGCCATCGATACTGCTAGTCCTCTGCCGGATTGATGATATGGAGCCCCGCGGTTTTTGACGCGGCTAAGAGTTGCGTGTCCGCGCTGACGACGGTCAGTCGCAACGGTTTCAGCTCCAACGCTAAGGCTAGGTGCATCACTTGAGGCGAGCGGAGGAACGGATACTCTAAGACCAATTCCTTGGTCGCGAGATAGGTCTCCACCCTCGGGGTGATAAACTGATAGAGCCCCTGTTTGGACTCGATCTCAAATTTATGCAGGACAGAGTAACAATCGTCCCGCGTGATTTGCCCCTCTTGCGCACGTGCACACAGGATCGCGTAGAAGTCAGTGACGGACCACGTCGGAACGATCGCGACTTTTCCACGTTTCACCATCAACTTATTCACGATCCGCGTACCTCGCTCCATACTGTAACGCTTCACCAGCGCGGTTGAATCAAAATAGTAATACGGCATCTCCTTATACCCTCCCCTTCAGAATGATTTCAGCCAACGGCCCTTGGAGCTTGGAGAGCCGGTCTTGTAATTCATCGAGTGGAACCTCTTCATACCCTTCCTTACGAAAGGTGTCGGCCAAGTTGCCGTGGTTGAACGACACGGTGTCTTCCTTCAGACGGTCATTCAAGCGCCGTTTCGCCAGTCGGCTTGAAACCTTTTGCCCCGACTTGGTCAACCCTCTCCCCCTACTGCGTGGAGCACGACTGACGGACAGTTCATCTGATTTTTTCACGATCATTGCCTCCTTCTACATGAACGTTCACTCACGGACTCACCGTTGATTCTTCTCGTGGACAACCGGCCGGCGTTTCGGTCGCGACCGGAAGCGCATCGTCGTCGAAAATGTGTGCGGCGATGGCTTTCGCCACATCGGACGACAATTCTTGTTGCATCACACGAAGCGTCTTTGCAGTTGCTTCACGCTTCGTCAGGTGTCCTTCCCTTCCACCACGGGCAACCGTCCCAACCACTTGCTGCGTGGCAAAGTCTACAACTTTGAAATCGCTGCACCATCGAACATACGTGAACTGTGGATCGCCCACATCGATGGGAAGGAGTCGCACGGTGCCTCTGATGAGCAATTCCGGAGACTCGGCATCAACCCTATCTGCTTTCGTCGCCACATGCAGGCCCTCCCGGAGGAGCCCTTCGATGAGCGCACGCTGAGCTAGCTCTGCCTGATCGCCCGACACTTGTACAGCAATCACCAGATTCGTGGCAAGAAACTGCTCCAACTCGCGGAACAATTCGTTCGCCCGATAGGCAGAGGGAGTCCCTTGCCCGCTGAGTCGAATCACACGTAAATCTGTGTTATAGGCCTCTCGCAGAATCATGTTTCGACCGGCCTTTCGGAGGGCACGAACCTTGACAAGCTTGTTGGTCGCTTGTCGGGCCTCAGTGATCTCCGCCGTGATCGCCTGATCCAACCCCAAGACCTTGTCCATCAGCGACGCTTCAGCCTGCGACCGATTCATCACAGCCAGCGCGAAGTGCAACTTGTGGTCGGAGTCGTACCAGTTGTCTATGATTCTGACATTTTCAAGCACCTTATCGGTCGATACTTGCGTCACGCTGTCGATCGTCAACCGCCGTTTGGTGTTCGCGATGTCATCATTTTCAACGACCACATAGGACTCCTGGTCTCTCGCCTGTGCGGCCACCTCCGCTTTGAAGATGCGCGCCACCGCCGCATAGGCCTGATCCTCGGCGCTCCTCCGATTCTCTGCTCGTCCAACCCCTGTCAGATATTGCACCGGAGGATATTCCGAGGTTCGACCATCGACCCACGTAGGCTTCCCCTTTCCAAGCACCCAGGTACATCCGCTCGTGACAAACCCAACGCTACACAGACAGATGCAGATCACCATTCCTTGACCAAGAATCGATCCACGCATGTCGATCATTGCAGCACACGCTGAATGATGAACATTGTCTGACCGGCAACCAGCGATATTGCGTGTCCATCCTTCCCCATCATCCTGTGTCCCGACGGTTGAATGGACACATGATACTGACCGGCGGAGACCCACGCTCTGGCCACGTGAATTTCATCAGGTAAGGTCTGCCAGCTTCGCTTGTCAGCTTCTTCCGAGGCCACTGCAATCCCCTTGGTGAGCAGCTCCACAAGAAGTCCAACCCAGGGAGCGGCATCCCTGCCCGCAGCATGCTGAGCGCCTAGGGTGATTCCCTCTGCCATCGCGAATTTGGTCGCGGCCCGAGCGAGTGCCTTCACAGTCATCGCCGGCAGACGCTCTGAAAGGCTCTTGTCCGCCAGAGCGGTCACGTTTTGGGACAGCTCAGATTGTACGGTCACAGAGCGGCCAAGCGAATCGGTCAATGTCATATGTTCAAACGGAACCTGCGTTTTCTGTCGAACTAATTGTGGGATCGCTACCCGAACCACCCGCCCATTGAGTCCGTAGAGCACGCTGTCTGTGACGCGATTCCTCTGATAGGGCTGATAAAAAACTCCTCTATTTAGCAAAACTAACTGTGCGGCATCAAGACTGATCGGCAAATCGAGCAACAGGTCCTCTTTTCTGGGAGCCCGCCCATTATAGCTGATCATCACGACTTGAGCTGATTGCTGGACAGAGGAAACAGGGTCCCATGCTACATCCGGAAATGCCTGTCGGTACGCCTCGAATTCTGTCCTCAAGCCGAGCGCCTCGGCCGTGCGCAGGAGATCTCCGCGCAAGGATGGAGGAGACGAAACCTTCGACCACCCGCTCATGGCACGATAGGCCTCATATGCATTCCGATAGGCGATGAACGCATTGTTGAGATCTCCGGCAGCCTCGTACAAGATGCCGCTCAGGTATCGGGCAAATCCGTCATTTCGATATTTGCCTGCCTCTTTGATCCTATCACTCAACACATTCAGGCGATGGTCGACACGACGCACCTCAACCAGGGCTTCTTGCAATTGCCCCTGTGCCGCATAGTTCAGGGCCTTGACCACATTGACCATCACATGCTCGTAGGCGTCCCCTTCATACGGTAAGACGTTATCATTGGTTAGAAAGGCGGCCGTTTCAGAGCGGATGCTCCTGGTATAGAGTCGCTCAACTTCCTCTTCGGCTCGGTCGAGCGACGCATTGCTTTGCTCGTACTGGCCCGCCAACTGCAGCACCATACCTCGATCCATGGCATACAGAAGTCGATTCTTCGCTCCATACTCTCCCTCAGTCTGCTCAATGATGGCTGCAGCCCGGTGCGGGTCACCGGCATGCAAGCTTTGTTCGATTAACAGGTAGTGATTGACCGAGGGACCGCACCCGGTCAAGAGAAGGATGATGAAAAGAAACAGGAGCGACGGGATGGGAGTGGCAATGCCCCACTGCACAGAACCCTCGGGGGCAAACCGTGGGAGGAATGGTCTCAACAGTGTCCGCGGATGCTAGAAGACGGTACGTTTCTTTTCGACTACCTTCTTGATCTTCTTCTGCCCATACCAGACCTTGGCATTACTCTCCAAATCGATCATCTGAAGATCAACCTGATAGAAGACCGCTTTGGTCCCATCCGCTTCATCGAGAATGGTGGCAATCGCGCCCTTCATCATGAAATCGGCCCCGGTCTCTTTCCCGGGAGCCTTCTGAGTCTCTTCACTCGCGTAGATCGCTTGCTCCTTCCGTTCGGTTCGAACCTCGTCGCGCTCGCCTTTGCCGGCCACAAACGTGACTTTCTGGGAATTGGTAAGTTCTCGTTCCAAATCCGTGATAAAGGTCTGTACGCTGATATGTTCGTGACTACTATTCACGACGGTTCCTACGACAACGACAGGTTGGCGTTGCTCGGACTTTTCAAAATTCCCTAGCCAAGGGTATTGGAGGGCATCTTTGACCATTGCTTCCGCCACCATCCGGGAATCTGTATCGTTCCATCGACCGCTCAAATCCGTGATGATCCCAGTGTCGACCCGAGTCACCTTTGTTTCGTGCCCACACCCGGACAAAACAAGGACAGCACTCATCATAACGAGAAGAGAAGAGCGACGCCGTTGAATCACAATCCACCTCCACAAAGGAGTGAATGTCTGTCTCAGGAAGATCACTGGATGCCCCGCTTTTCTTCTTCCTTCTCCAGCCTCTCAAACAAGCGATCAGCGTTTTTCCGCACGAAGTCCCGAACTTGGGCGTTGAGCTCTTTGGCCTGTTCCAGGTTGTTCTTCATATCCTCCAAACTCAACTTGGTCAAGACATAATATGTATTGGTCTTTGGATCTAGATACTGGTCCATTTTCCGAACTCCACTCAGTGTGGTGGTCGTAATTGTCTTGATGGCTCTCTCGACATTTTGCTCCTCGGTATTCCGAGTAAAATCGCCTGCCGTTGTTGAGGCGGCGTAATCTCTCATCAAGTAGCCGGTATAGGTTTCGAATGTCTTGGCAATTTCTGCCCTACCGCGATTCTCCGCCGTGTCCCATGCAAGCGGGGCATTGCGCACTCCGGATACCGCCCCCACCCCATAAAAGGCTTTGCTGTCTTTTTCATTAAATACGCCGGATCCATGCTGGACCCATTTCGGGGGACCGCCACAAGCCACAAGTGTCCCCATCAGCAGGACCGTAAGACTGAGACCGACCAGCCTTGATGGAATCAGTTGTGACCTGAGCATGGCCATCCTCCTTCTGTTTAAATACTTTTCCGTACGTATAAAATCGCGGTAAAAACTGTTGGAGTCATGCTAACATGGGGTATTTAATCAGTCAACGCAAGGCTCGCTTCGAGCTTCATTACGGATGATAGAGGGAGGAACTGTGGCAGACATTCAGATTGACGACGGCATTCTTCGCATTAGAAATCTCGATATCCAGGACCCGACCACTGCCGCCATCCTGTCAGCCTATCCACAAACCCGCTGGGCGGAAATCACACGTCGCGCCGTGAAGATCGGGCTCGGATATCTGAAAGGTGGCGAATCCGACTAGGGGACGGGAGGTCGATCAGCTTGATTGACACTGACGCGAGCCCGAGCATGGGTACCACCCAGCTCTAAATACCGACGAAATGCCTCCACCGACTTCTGCTGATCGTTGAGATGATCGTCATATAACGTCCCCAATGCAAAATACACATCCTGATAGGTGTTGTTCACCTGCAGCGCTCGTTGGAACGCCATCTCAGCGTCCAGAAACTTGCCGCGCTTTTCGTAAATTAAACCCAGCGTATAAAAAGAATCCGGGTTTCCCGGCGCGTACTTCACAGCGAGGAGACCGGCATCCAAGGCGTCATCAAGATTTGGGAGCACTTCCAATCGAACGTAACTCTTGAGGACATAGGCGTCACCATAGGCGGGATCATAACTAATCGCGCGATCCAGTCGCTCGACCGCCTCTTCGATCGCCTTCCCCTCCTGGAGCAGCGCAAAGGCCCGTTCGTATTGAGCCTTCGCTTCCTGTTGTCGTTCAGACGGAGTCTGGGGCTCGGCACCGAGGAGAAAGACAGACTTACGTCCCTCGACTAACACCGTATCTCCATCACCATCAATGCGTAGGCTCGTCGGAAGTTGCATACCGTTGGACACCGCTCCGACTTGCTGCACGAGATAGGTGCCTAATTCTGAAGCCATGAGCCAGCCATTCTTGTCGAGATCCGCCGTCCCAGAAAGCCCTTTCAGCAGAGTCTGAACGAAGCGACTACTGTTATAGGGTCGTACAGAAACTTCCCCCTTTCCAGCCGCACTAATCACTTGTACCGCACGGCGATCGGTCTCCGATTCTGGGCTCAGCCGCCCTTCCAGCGTGAGCTCCTGCGGTATGGTGGTTTCCCATCCATGGATCGGAGCGTCCAGAATCAACAGTGTGTGCTTCGAGGCGGATCGCCTCGTAAACTCTTTGAGCTGTTCCACTGTGACTGACTTGGCAGCGTTATTGATTGGTGCGTCGATCGGCACAAGATACCCTCGATCCTGCCCATCAGAGTCTTGCATCGAGCCGGTATGGCCCACATAGAAAATCACGAGTCGATCCATGCGCCCGACTTTTCTCGGTAACATGTCGTTCAGGAGTTGATGCAGCCGTCGAGCGCTTGCGTCCTTATCATACACCTCTACGACCTCGTCGAACCCTAATCGCCGAAATGCGTCAGCGACTTTCTTCGCGTCATTGATCGCTCCCGGGATTGGCGGTGCCAACACATAGTTCTCAATCCCAATTATGATCGCCCAAGATTTGTAATAGAGCCCTTCGGGCTTCCCCAATTGAGCCTGTACGGTGGAAAGAGAATGAGGTGAGATCGCACCAAACCACTGCGCAACCACGAGAAGCGGAGCCAGCACAATGATCCATGGATTTTTCATAGCACACTCGGCATCGTTGATGCGGTCAGCCTATCTGCCGCCTCGACCGGTGTCAAGAAACCGAATGGGCGCGGGCAGCATCGCCAGAGTGTACTGGAGGAAATGGATGGTTGCAGCTCTCTTCAGCTTTCTCCATAATTGTCGACTACACGATGGACCGTCCTGGAGAAGGAGACCCTCCCACTATGAGTGAAAAGATCGAGACCCTCTTGAAAGGAAGTCGGACATATCGCCCGACGGCGAAGACGATAGCCGACGCCTATATCAAGGACTATGAGGCTGAGTACCAAAAATCCATCGCTGATCCAGAAGCGTTTTGGAGCCAGGCGGCCAAGGAGCTCGAGTGGTTCACTCCTTGGGGAAAGGTTCTGGAATGGGACTACCCGTGGGCGAAATGGTTTGTCGGCGCACGATGCAATATCACCTATAATTGTCTCGATCGACACATCAAGACGTGGCGCAAGAACAAAGTTGCTCTGATCTGGGTGGGTGAAAACAATCAGGAGCGCATTTTTACCTATGGCGAACTCTATCGTCAGGTCAACCGCTGTGCCAATGCCCTCAAAAAGCTGGGCCTTCAACAAGGTGATCGTGTCACCATTTACCTGCCGAAAATTCCTGAACAAGTCATTGCCATGCTGGCTTGCGCCAGGATAGGCCTCATTCACAGTGTCGTCTATTCAGGGTTTAGCGCCCCCGCTCTCGCCAATCGTATCAACGATGCCGAAGCGAAGGTCGTGATTACGGCTGATGTAGGATTCGACCGTGGGAAGCCCCTTCAGGTGAAGACCGTCGTGGACCAGGCGGTGAAGACCTGCCCATCGGTCAACCACGTGATTGTCGTGCAACGTCAGAGCCAGAATACTTCCCTCACCGCCCCCAAAGAAATCGACTGGAAGGAGTGGCTGGAGAGCGAACGGCCCGTATGCGAAGCTGAACACTTGGATGCGGAGGCGCCGCTCTACATTCTCTACACATCCGGCACGACCGGTCGTCCGAAGGGGGTTGTCCACGTCCACGGTGGATACATGGTCGGCACGTATACGACGACGAAGTATGTGTTTGACTTGAAAGACGATGATGTCTACTTCTGCGTCGCCGACCCTGGTTGGGTCACAGGCCACAGTTACATCGTGTATGGCCCACTTCTCAACGGTGCCACGATTCTGGCCGCAGAAGGCAAGCCCGACTATCCGAATCCTGGACGCTGGTGGGATCTCATCGAACGGTATGGAGTCTCGATTTTTTATACGACTCCGACGGCCATCCGATTGCTCATGCGTTACGGCGAAGACTGGCCAAAGAAATTTGATCTCTCGACACTCCGCATCCTTGGCAGCGTGGGAGAACCGATCAATCCAGAAGCCTGGGAATGGTTTCATCGTGCGACAGGAGAAGACAAACCAATCATGGATACCTGGTGGCAGACAGAAACCGGATCCATCTTGATTACTCCTCTTCCTACCGTGCCATTGAAGCCCGGATCAGCCACGCGTCCATTCCTTGGGATCGAGGCTGATGTGGTCGACCGCGAAGGAAACAGCCTACCGCCAAACGCAGGCGGGTTTGCCGTGATCAGAAAACCTTGGCCAGCCATGATGCGCACCATCTACAAGGACCCTGAGCGGTATAAGGCCTACTGGTCTACCATCCCTAACTGTTATTCAGCTGGAGACATCTGTCATAAGGACGCAGACGGCTACTTCTGGTTCATGGGCCGAGCCGATGACGTGATTAAAGTCGCCGGTAATCGACTGGGTACCGCAGAAGTTGAAAGCGCACTGGTCAGTCATCCTGCCGTCGCAGAAGCCGCCGTAATCGGCAAACCACATAAGACGGTCGGTGAATCCATCAAGGCCTTTATCATCTTGAAAGAGGGAGAGCAGGAAAATCCAGCGCTGACCCAATCGATCAAGGACCAAGTCCTGAAAGAATTGGGTAAGATCGGCGTCCCGTCTGAAATTGAAATCGTCTCGTCACTGCCCAAGACTCGGTCCGGAAAAATTATGCGCCGCGTGCTCAAAGCGAAGGAACTGGGACAAGACCCTGGAGACATTTCGACCATCGAGGAGTGACCATATTGATACGGGGCGGGAGAAAACCGGGCGAGCCGATCTATCTGCGACGGCACATGATCGCACTCGTCTTAGCCGTGATCGTCCCCCTGGTCATTTTACAGTTGTATAAAATTTATGTCGGACCACTGAGCTTCGATTTTCAGCTTGGAGTCGGGCTGTTCCTCTCTGTCATCCTCGGGCTTGCTCTTCACCTTGCCTACCGTTCCTCTGCCAAGAACCAGCCGTAGAAAAAACTTGGCTCTCCATGTTTCTCCTTGGCCCCACGGATCCTTGCCTTGTAATTGCGTATAATTGTGCGTTATATTGTACACATGATTAAACTATGAGGTAACACATGGCCGTGGCCTACAAGAAAGAAGAAATCCTTAGCGCATCTCGAGTCGCACGCTCCTTCGGAAAAGTGCTGAGCGATCTGAAGGCCCAGCATCGGCGGCGGGTGCTCGTCCTCAAAAACAATCAGGTGGAAGCTGTGATCGTGCCGGTGGATGACTATGAAAAGATGGCGGAGGCGCTCGATCTCTTGGAGCACATGGAGATCCATCACCTTGTCACACAGCGGGCACGCAAGAAAGGGAAGAAAGCCATCACGCTAGAGTCGTTGCTCAAGGAGCAACGACTTGCGGTATAGCGTTGTCCTCACTGATGCAGCCGCCGAGGACTTTCGGCGTCTTGACGGATCGCTGAAAGAACCGGTTGCGAAGCAGCTCAGAAAACTCGAAACTGCTCCACGGCTTGGCGAACATCTTGGCAATCGGGCAGGACTCGACCTCACCGGCTACTACAAACTCTACGCAGCGAAGAAATCGATCCGTATCGTGTACCGGATCATCGACCAAGATGTCCTGGTCGAAGTTGTCGCCATTGGAAGGCGTGAAGATCTCGCGGTCTATCAGGAAACCCTCAAGCGGTTAAAACACCGGAAACGATAGGAGAGATGTTCCTCCGCGACTTAATGAGGCCATCAAGGTCCCTCCCTCAGTGTCCGACCAACTCTTGGATATCCACGGCTACAAATCTACACATCCTCTGTCGAAACATTGTGGATGTAGTTATACGGCACCATGGACGGGCGTGCGCTAAATATTCAGCTCGAACCAGCCATCCTGCGCCACGCACGATTCAAGATCCGACACAAACTTCTTCTCTCGGAACGATATTGCTCTCTGCCCCCTATTTCTAATTGATGCGCGTTGAGACGCGAGTGCCTCGAAGTGGCGCACGCCGCGCTCGAGCGCGTGGGTGGCCTTACGGAAGTGTGGCAATGCCAATGAAAACGGTTATTACGATGGATACTAGTGAAATGTAAATGCTAAGGAACGTCTGATTAATTCACGTTTACACGAAGATCTCTGTTTTCGCCTGGATCAATACGGGTACTCAGCTGGAAACTCGCTGGCCCGGAGTCATTGTTCTTGGGAATCGGCCGCCAGCGGACCGCCCGAAACCGCGT